>JBJTOU010000088.1:0-7103 GCA_046074725.1 Planctomycetia bacterium | reverse complement strand
TCGGCGTAAGTCGCGACGCATCGCTTCACCCGTCCAGCGGGCGTGATAGAATCGCCCGCGGTTTGCTCCCGTAGCTCAATTGGATAGAGCGTCAGCCTCCGGAGCTGAAGGTTACAGGTTCGATCCCTGTCGGGAGTATTTCGGGGACTTGCCGAAACCAAGCGTCCCCACCGGTCCTTCGACGGTTCGCTCTGTTTTCTGGGGCGGTCGTGTTTTGACCAATCGTCCCGCGTAGAGTTTCTCGCCGGACAGGGAACCGGCACGTAGGCTCGTTGCGTTTCGACGACGAGTACGGCTCGCGGGCATCATGCCGGATTCTCAGCCCCCGGCGCGTCCATGCTCAACCGCAGCGGTGTCGTGGTTGGCCACGAGCCTGCTTTCTATGGCTGGCTCAAAACAACCGGCGTTTCCGACCAGGAGATCGAGACGAAAAAGCAGGTCTCCGATCGCACCGTCTACCTCATCCCGGCCTGCCACTTCCCGGAGGAGGTGGACGAAGTCGTGGAGGACATCTTCGAGGAGATTTTCATCCGCGAACTCCGCGCGTGGCAGCCGGATGAAACCCACTGGCCCGATACGGCCGATATCGCCCTCTTCACGCGGTGGTTCACCGTCGATGGCATTTCGAACGTCGATGACGTCGGTCGCGGCTCGGTGGAGCGCGAAGGGTAGGAGTCGTTCTCACGCCCCTTCGGCATCGGCGCCGGCACTCTGCTCGCCGGCCTTTTCCGCCGCAGCCCTTTCCGCGGCGGCCTTCTCGGCTGCCGCGGCCGCTTTTTCAGCAGCGGCTTTCGATGCCGCCTGCTCTTCCTGAAGCCGTTTGGCGATCGCGGCCACCCTTTCCTCGAGGCTGACCCGCATCTTTGCGACCTCGCCATCGACCTTCCGCTCGGTGACGGCCACCACCTTCTCCAGTTCGGCGGCCGTCCGCTGCTCGATCCTGGCGATTTCCGCCGTCGTCTTCTCGCGGAGATCCTTCCCGGCGGCATCGACTCGCTCGACCGCCTTCTTCGATTCGGCCACCGCCTGGGCGGCCGCTTTTTCGCTGGCCGCGGCCAATTCGGCGTCGATCTTCCGCTTCAGTTCCTGAAGCTGCCCATCGAACCGCTGGCGCAAGGCCTGTGACTCGTCGGCGAAGGACTTGTTGAGGGAGCGGATCTCCGCACCGAACTTCTCGTCGAGTTTGCCGGAGTCGGCCTCCATCTGTTCCTGCAACCGGCTCGCCTCGAAATCAAACTGTTTGTCGAGGGAGTCTTGGAGTTCCTGCTTGGCGGCGTCCACGCGATGGTTCACCCGTGCCGACATGTCTCTGGAAAGCTGCGAATAGAGCTCCGCCTTTCGCTTCTCCCAGATCCGCCCTAGCGGCCACGCCTGCGCGGCATCCGCCGCCATCAGCACGCCCAATGCCGCCACCAGCCCGCATGCCACCCTGCGCATGATCGCCTCCTGGTCCACGAAGGACTCTTTTCCCGAATTTCGGCGATTCCGCGGTCCACCCCCTACCCCAGGATCAACCGGCCCGACCAGATTACGCGACACGCGAGGTTGAATCGTCAGGGTTTCCCGGGCCGGCAGGGCCATGCCAGCCCATCTTGCCCGAGCGGAAGCACCGAGGCTCGATCGGCGTCGGGTATGGTGGTCGAATCCAAGGCGGAAATCGAATCATGACGCGCGAATGGCTGGCGATCGAAGAGAGGGTGCCGACGGCGGCTGGAGCGGTTCGGCAGGCCACTCCGATCGGCGAGCCTCGTGTGTCGCGTTCGCACCTCGTGCAATCGATCGCCGCTGCCATCGCCGACGCGCCGAGGGCTCCCGTGTGGCTGGTCGCCCCCAGCCGCCGTGTCGCCCGCCAATGGATCGACACGATCGCCCTCGGTGGAACACCTGTCTTCAACGTCAGGGCCACGACACCACGGGCCCTTTGTTTCGATCTCGCAGCCCCGGCGCTTGCCGGCAGCGGACGCATGATCGCCTCTCCGCGGGCGTCGGTCGTACTGGTTGAAAAAGTGATCGTCGCCGCCGATCAGGCGCAGCGACTGCGCTATTTCTCGACCCCTCGCTCCTACCGTCGGCTCGCCGAACGGATGCTGGTGAGCCTGTCGGCCATCCGCATGGCCGGCCTTTCATCCGAAGATGTTCGGCAGCGGCCAGGCTTTGGTGATTCCGCCAAGGGCCACGATCTCGCCCTCCTGCTCGAAGCCTATGCCGCGGCCCTCGAAGCCGAGAAACTCGTCGATGCCGCCACGATCGCCGTCGTGGCCCGTGACACGGTGGCGGCTGGCACTTTCTTGCCGACGTGGCAATCAATTCTCGTGCCGGCCGAACTCGACATGAAGCCGCTCGAGCGAGCCGTTTTCTCGGTGCTCGGCGGCCGCGTGCGAACCCTGCCGATCGATCCGGAGCCCAGGTCGTTCGACGATCCGGTCCATGGACCACGCGTACAGTTCTCCCGGGCGATCGGCGAAGTCAACGAGATCCGTGGCGTCATCCGGAGGTGCTTCGCCGATGGCATCCCGCTCGACACGGTTGAACTCGTGCATACCGATGCGGCCACCTACCCATCTCTCGTGCAGGAAGTGCTCTCTACCATGGCCGGCGGAGGCGATGATCCAGGCTTCGCCGCTGACCACCTGCCGGTCACGTTCGCGGAAGGTCTGCCAATTCGGGAGTCGCGGCCCGCTCGGGCGCTCGCGGCATGGCTCGCCTGGAGTGGTGAACGCCACCCACAGTGGCGGCTCATGCGGATGATTCGCGATGGGCTCCTCGACTGGCGCCGCGATGCCACACCCTTTCCGGATGGCACGGTCACAGAGGCGAGCCTACTGCGGGAACTGCGTCGCATGAAGATCGGATTCGATCTCGTGGGAGCCCCGGTCAAGGTTCAGACGGCCATCACGATCGCGGCCGCAACGCCGCCGGCGTCGTTCATGGTCGGCAGTCGCGATCCGGGAGAAGACGACGACATTGACGAAGAGACTGTGGTTCGGCGGCACACACGACGAATCGCCTCGCTCCAGGTGATCGGCGCGATCCTCGCCCGACTGGTGGAACTCGAGCCGCCGCCTGATGCCGATGCCTCGGCGATCGTCGTGCGGGGCCGGCGGTTTGTGGAGGAGGTCGCGGCGGCCCGAAGCCAGTTCGACAACAACGCCAAGAATCGCCTCGTTGCCGAGATCGCCGACATGGAGCGATGGCTCGAGAAACACCCGGCGGCCGATCCACGGGAGACGCTCAACTGGCTCGCGGGCCTGGCCGATTCGCTCGTGGTCATGGGAAATGCCCCCCGGCCCGGCTGTCTGCACGTCGCCCCGCTCGCCTCCGGTGGCCATTCGGGCCGGCCTCACACGTTCGTCGTCGGCCTCGATGAGAAACGTTTTCCCGGGCCCGGCAGCGCCGATCCGGTGCTTCCCGATTCCGACCGAACCGCCTTGTCGGACGAGCTCGATTTGGGCGGCGCAGCGGTCGCGAAGGTGCGCACCGAGTTTTGGCGATTGCTCGGACGACTCCGGGGCACCGTGCATCTCTCGTACAGCTGCCGCGACCTCGTGCAGCAGTCGGAGGTTTTTCCCTGCCCCTTGTTCCTGGAAACGTTTCGTCGCGCCAACGGCTCCCCGGAGGCGACGCTCGGCGAGTTGCTCGCGGCGCTTGCCGACCGGACCGAGTCGTTCGTCCCTCGCGATCCAGCAATGGCGATCAACGAGTCCGAGTGGTGGCTCGCCACACTCGGCGAGGATCCGTCGATGTCCGCGGTGACTCATGCGGCCAGCAGCCACGGCACTGCCCTCGCACATGGATGTTCGGCCGAGGAGGCGAGGCGATCGCCATCCTTCACTCCTTGGGACGGTCTCGTTCCGGAAGCAGGCCCTGCACTCGATCCGACGAACCCGACCGGCCGCATAGCCTCCGCGCACAGCCTCGAGGCGCTCGGAGCGTGTCCACGGCGGTTCTTCTTCCGGTATGGGCTCGATGTCGCGCCGCTCGACTCATTCGAGCCCGAGGAAGACCGTTGGCTCGATGACATGGAACACGGCAGCGTCTTGCACCAGGTTCTCGAGCGGTTCATGTCGCGTTTTCTGTATCGGGGCGGGGGCTTGCCCGCCGATGCACCGCAGCCGACATTCGCCGACCACGAGCCCGACATCCTCACGATTCTCGACGACGTGCTCGCGGCGAAGCGTGCCGAAAAGCCGACCACCGACGAGGCTGCCGTCGCCGCCGGTCGGCGAGAGCTGGCCGACGCCCTTCGAACATTTCTGCGTGCTGAAGAGGCGTATTGCCGGGAAACAGGCTCTCGGCCCGTCGCCCTCGAGGCTTCGATCGGGTTTGGGCCCGATGGCAACGGCAGCGGATTCGACCGCGCAGAAGCGGTGCCACTGCCGCTGTCCGACGGCCGCTCCATCCGCATGAGGGGCTTCGTGGACCGGATCGATATCGACGGCACACGAGCCGACGGGCAGGGCTATGCCATCATCGACTACAAGAAGGGGCGATCGTCCCGTTTCAAAAAAGGGGGCCGAGACCCGCTGGCGGTGTTCGACAAGGGCCGCCGGCTCCAGCATGGACTCTATGTTTTGATGGTGCGTCACGTCACCCGTGAGACGGTCGGCGAGGCAGGCGACGTGACGCGATTCGCCTATTTCTTTCCCGGTGCCGATACCCGTGGCGAACGGGTCGAGTGGACGGCCGAAGAACTGGCCGGCGTCGATACCCTCGTCGAACGGCTCTGCCGCATCGTCCGAGTCGGTGCGTTTCTGCCATCGACCGACCAAGCCGACTGTCGCTTCTGCGACTTCCTCGACGTCTGTGGCGATGCGTCCGCGACGGCCGCCGCGGCCCGACGCAAGCTGCGGGCCGACGATGCGCCGCATGGCGAGCATGGCCAGACGCTCGCCGAACTGTTTGCCGGTATCCGTGACGTGAGCGACCGGGCCGCCGCGGCGGCGATCGCGAACCCCACGCCCCGAGATTTTGCCCTCCTGGAAGAGTCGCCACCCGGCAAGCTGGGCGATGCGACCGACCGCGATGCGATTCGCTCGGCGCTCCACCTGAGCATGCTCGTCGAGGCATCGGCGGGCACGGGCAAGACGACATGCATGGTCGATCGAATGGCGGCGATCGTACGAACGGGCGTCGCCACGGTCGGCCAGATCGCGGCGATCACGTTTACCAACAAGGCCGCAGCCGAGCTGGCCCGTCGGTTTCGTGACCGTCTGGAACGCGATTCGACCGACCCCAGCCTTTCAGAGGCGGAACGGCAGAGGATGCGGGCTTCGTTGGCCGAAATCGACACGGTGGTGATCGGCACGGTGCACTCGTTTTGTGGACGGCTGCTCAAGGAGCGGCCCATCGAAGCAGGGCTCGATCCGGCCGTGGAGATGCTCGACACCGCTGCCGAGCAAACGCTCCGGGGCCGCGCGTGGAGGGAATTCTGTGACACGGTCGCACTCGATGAAGGCCTCGCGGCGGCGCGGCAGGCTCTCGAGGCGACAGGCGTCGATCTTCGCGACCTTCGCTCGGCTTTCGAGACGATCGTGGCCCACGGCGACGTCCGCATCTGGCCCCGTGAGGCGGTCGAAGCACCCGACATCAAGCCGCTGATGGACCGCATCGACGCCGAGATCACGGGCCACCTGGCCGGCGCGAGCGTGCCCTGGAATCACCGGCCCATCAGCGATGACCTGATGAACACGCTCGAGGCGGTGCAACGGGCTTTTCGCACGCGGCCCGATGACTCTCCCGCCTCCCTCTTCCGAGCTGCCGAAATGCTCAAAGGAGAGTGCCCGAAGATCGCCCAGAGCCTCTGGCTGCCGGGTGGCCGCACCAAGCAAGACCAAGAACGGCAGCGGGAGCGGAAGCGGCAACTCGAAGAGTGGTGGGCCGTCGTCGTGGCCGAGGTGGGCGCCCCGCTTCGACAGTGGCATGCCTACCGCTATCAATTCGCGATGCCGCTCGTGGAGGCGGCTCGGGATCACTACGACCGGGTTCGGCTCGCCGAGGGCGTACTCTCGTTCCACGACCTGCTCGACAGGACGGCGAAGCTTCTCCGCCAGCGGCCAGACGTTCGTGTGTCGTTCGCCAAGAAGCATCCCATCCTGCTCGTCGACGAGTTTCAAGACACCGATCCGCTTCAAGCGGAGATCCTGCTTCTCCTCACGGCCGATGATCCGACCGCGACCGACTGGCGATCGACCGGGATCAGGCCCGGAAGCCTGTTTGTGGTTGGCGACCCGAAGCAGTCGATCTATCGCTTCCGGCGGGCGGATATCGACACATTCGATTTCGTCAAGGAGCGGATTGCTCATTCCGGCGGTCAGTTGGTGCACCTCAACACCAACTTCCGGAGCAACGGTGAACTCGTCACCTGGGTCAACGACCAGTTCGCAGGTCGCTTTGCCGCGCATCGTTCCGAGGCCGGCGAGGCGTATGGCCCCGGGTTCACCGAGAGCCGAGCCGGTCGAGGAACCGCGGCTCCTGGCATGCTCGCCGGCCTGCGGCAGTTGCGGGTCCGCTCGAAGAATGTGCGGGCCGAAGCCGAGGCGATTGCCACGTTCATTCGCCGGGCCATCGACCGCAAACTCACGGTGCCCCGGTCATCGGCCGAGGATGATCCTGCCTGCAGGCCCGAAGACTTCATGCTCGTCACGTGGAATACAGGGCAGCTTTCAACCTATGCCGAAGCCCTTCATGAGGTCGGGCTGCCGTGCGATGCGACCGGCCGCAAGGGCCCGGATAGCAAGGCCGACCTTGCCCTGCTCCATCTCTGCCTGCGCGTGGTCGCCGACATCGACGATGCGGTAGCGGCTCTCGCGGTACTGCGTGGTCCAGTCTTTGGCTTCAGCGACGCAGAACTCCGCGCCTTCCACACCGCCGGAGGCCGTATCGACGGCCGGCTGTCCGTACCCGACAGCCTCGACGACGAGGCCTTGGCTTCGAGGCTGCGTTCGGCAGCCGAGACCTTCCGCCGATGGCGGCAGTTGGCGGGCGTGCTCCCGCTGGCGGCCGCGCTCGAACGAATCGCCGACGACGCCGGGCTCATGCTCGTGGCGTCGGCAGCGGATGGACGGGCGGGGCGGCAGGGCCGCGCGGCCGCCGGCACGATCGCC
>JBJTOU010000087.1:0-18154 GCA_046074725.1 Planctomycetia bacterium | reverse complement strand
CGAGCAGTCACTGGCCGAAGAGCGACAAGATAGGGCGCAAAATCTGGCGGTACTGCATTTGGCGTGTAAGAAGAGAACAATGGAGTATAAATGGACAACTGGAAGGCCCACCGCGCCGCGATGGTGGCGGCGTTCGCCGTCTCGGCCGTCTTCCTCGTCTGCTATCTCACCTACCACTATCTCGTGGGCCACGTGCCGTTCCGGGGGCAGGGGCCGATCCGGGTCGTCTACTTCACGATCCTCATCTCCCACATTCTCCTGGCCGTGACCGTGCCGGTGCTGGCGATCGCGATGCTCGTCCTCGCCTGGCGTGGCCGCTGGGAGGGCCATCGCCGCCTGGGCCGGGTGACCATGCCGATCTGGCTGTATGTCTCGGTCACGGGAGTGATCGTCTACCTCATGCTGTATGGCTAGCTTTTCGTGGACAAAGTCATCCCTGACCTTTGTCCGCGTGGCCGACGATGGAAAAGCCGAGTTCCTCCCCCTCGCTATACTTCATGTATGGAAAGTCGTTCCGTTCTTCGTGGCGTGGCCGTGGTGATCGCCCTCTTCCTGGTGGCGGAGGCATTTGGCTGCCCCACCTGCAAGGACGGCATCGCTGCGACCGATCCTGATGGCCTCAATGTCGCGCGGGGCTACTTCTACAGCATCCTCTTCATGCTCGCGATGCCCTTCACGCTCGCCGGGACCTTCGGGGTCTACGTGTGGCGCGAGACACGGCGTCAGCAGCGGGCCGGTGGCCCCGATCAGCCGCTGCCGTGACCAGGCACGTGACCAAGCGGCCGAAAAACTATCTCACGCCCGGGGAGCATCGCCGTCTTTTCTGGCGGTTCATGCCTCCGGCGGTGGTCGTGGTCCTGCTTGCCGGCTGGGTCGAGCGCACGTGGTTTCGCGAGCCGCAGCCGCCGCCACCCCCGCAGGTCGATACGCGGCTTGATCGGCCGCTCGACGATGCGTCCGAGCCGGATGCCGTGCTCATCGAACCGGAGCCCGACTGGCTCGATCCCGCGGCCCACGACGATCACCTGCTCGGTGCCTCGAGGGAATCCCTCGAGCGCGTCCGCGACGACACGGTCTTCAGGTCCGATGATCGCGACGCCTGGTTCGAACTCTGGCGGACGCTCCGCGATCAGGGATCCCCCGACGCGGCCGCGGCGTATCGGGTGAGCTTCACCGAGTTGTATGGTCAGCCGAGGAGTTTTCGCGGCCGTCCCATCGCGATGGCCGGCACGTTGCGGCGGCTCGAACGGGTCGAAGCGCCTGAAAACGATCTCGGGATCGACGGTTATTGGCAGGGATGGCTCGAGCCAGAAGCGGGGCCCGCCTCGCCCGTCGTGGTTTATTTTCTCGTGATTCCCGATGGCATGCCCGAGGGCCTGTCGATCGCCGAGCCGATCGACGTGACGGGCTATTTCTTCAAGCGGTGGGCGTATGCGGCCAAGGACACCGTCCGCACCGCTCCCATGATCGTGGCGGCCGCGCCTCGGTGGACGCCTCGGCCCGATATCCGTCCGGCGGCCGAATCGATCGGCGGCTTTGCGATCGCTACGATGGCGGCACTGGTGCTGCTCACGCTCGTTGGCATCCGGCTTGCCGGCCGGGGTGGCGCCCGTCCGCCGGCTCCCATCGCCGACATCGCGGCCGCCCTCGAGGGGGCGGAGATCGTCTCCCCCGAGGAGGCGCTGCGGAGGCTGGCCGAGTCATCGGAGGAACCGCCGAAGGAGGCCGCGTCATGATCCGTTCCGTGGTTGGCATGTGGGGAATCGTGGTGATCGCCGGCCTGCTCGCATCGGGCGGCCCCGCCCGTGCGGCCGATCCGGCGGCCCCGTCGATCGAATCGTTGCCCGCCTACCTCGCGTCGTGGGATCTCGGGCGGAGCGACTGGACCGCGCTTGCCGGGCCCGGCGGATGGAACGAATCGAAGCAGTCGCTCGTGTTTCGGCTCATGGCGAGGGTGGCCCGGATTCCGGCCGATCGTGCCGTCCGCTGGGAGGCGGATGCGCCGGACGTCTCCGGCTCGCTGCCCGATGCCGCCGGCGACGGCTTCGTGCGGATCAGGGGGCGGGCGATCCTGGTCGCACCATGCCATCTTTCGGGTGACGATGCCGCCGTGGCCGGTCGGCCGAGCCTCGATCTGGTGCGGGTGGCCACCGGTGCGGGCGGCCTCGTGGATGTGATCGTCGAATCGGCGCCGGCTGCGTGGCCGCAGTGGACCGCGATCGATGAACCGGTGTCGGTCGTCGGCCTGCCGCTTGGCACAGGGGCGGGGCCGGTGCCCGAGGGCGAGGGGCATGCATGGCCCGCCGAGCCGCATGGGCTCCTCATGCTGGGCTCGCGGCTTTCGTGGTATCCGGCCACGGTGCTCGGGGGCCTCGGCATGGACTATGCCACGTTCGACACCGTCGCCGACGGCAAGCCGCTGGTGGCCGGCGACACCGAGGCCTTTTTCGGACTCTTGGCAGCCGTGGGGAAGGCCAGTCCCGGGGCGATCGCCGCGGCGGCGGGCCCGCAGGCCGACATCATTCCGATCATCGATCCGTCGGAGCGATGGTTTGAGTCGCACCGTGGCGAGCCGGTCACGATCGAGGGCGTCGCGCGGCGGGCCACGCGGATCGCGATCGATGATCCCGAGCGGCGGCGGCAGGTCGGGGCCGACCACTACTGGGAACTCTATGTGTTCGTGCCGACGCAGCCGATCCGGGTGAACACGCGGGTGCAGGATGATTTTCCGGTGGTCTGCTGTGTCCGCTCGTTGCCGGAGGCGATGCCCACGGGCGAGCGAATCGGCGAACGGGTGCGGGTGTCGGGCTTCGCGCTCAAGCGGTATGCCTATTCGCTGCCGCGGGTGAGGGTCCGTTCGTCGCAGGGCGACGAGGAGCTGCCGGCCGGACGTCGTGAGACGCCGCTCTTCATCGGCGAGACGGCGAACTGGCTTCCCGCCCCCTCGTCGCGTTCGTTCGCCGGTGACCTGGGGTGGGTTCTCCTGGGGATCGCCGCGGTCGTGGGGCTCGTGCTGGTGGCGGCGGCATGGTCATTCAACCGTGGCTCGCGAAGGGCCGCCGCCGCGGCCAAGCGCCGGCTCCCCGATCGGATCGAGCTGCCGCCCGGCTGACGGAATCCCGTTCAATGCCGGTGGCGGCGGCGGGGGCTTGTCGAGCCGCCGGCGTGTGCGAAAAACGTCGGCTGACGAATGCAGAATCATCCTTTCAACCCGGGAGAGACCAGCATGCGACGCGCGAAGATTTCGATCATCGGGGCCGGTAACGTCGGCGCCACCACGGCCCACTGGTGCGCGGCGGCCGAACTGGGCGACATCGTCCTCCTCGACATCCCGGCGACCGAGGGGATGCCCGCAGGCAAGGCGCTCGATCTCTTCCAGGCCTCGCCGATCGTCGGCTTCGATTCTCGGCTGGTCGGCACGACCAACTGGGCCGACACGGCCGGGAGCGATGTCGTCGTCGTCACCGCCGGCATCGCCCGCAAGCCGGGCATGAGCCGCGACGACCTGCTTTCCACCAACGCCAAGATCGTGGGCGACGTCGCGGCGCAGATCCGAGACACGAGCCCCAATGCCGTCGTGATTGTCGTCTCCAATCCGCTCGATGCCATGGTGCAGCGGACCTTTCAGGTGACCGGCTTCCCGGCGGCCCGCGTCATTGGTCAGGCGGGCATCCTCGACACCGCCCGCTATCGGGCCTTCCTCGCGATGGAGCTGGGCGTGTCGGTGGAAGACATCTCCGCGATGCTCCTCGGGGGCCACGGTGACACCATGGTGCCGGTGCCGAGCTGCACGAGCGTCGGCGGCATCCCCGTCACGCAGCTCATCGCGAAGGATCGCCTCGACGCGATCGTCGATCGGGCGCGGAATGGCGGTGCCGAGATCGTCGGGCTGCTCAAGACGGGCAGCGCCTACTACGCCCCCGCCGCCGCCACCACGCAGATGGTGGAAGCGGTCGTCCGCGATAAAAAGCGGCTCGTGCCCTGCGCCGCCTACTGCGGCGCGGAATATGGGGTGGGGGGCTATTTCGTGGGCGTGCCGGTGATTCTCGGCAGCGGCGGCGTGGAGAAGGTGATCGAACTGAATCTTCTCCCCACGGAGCGGGCCGCCCTCGACAAGAGCATCGCGGCGGTGAAGGACCTCGTCGCCACGATGAATCGCCTCACCGGGCACGTGGCCTGACCGGCAAAGTTCCCTGGCTTCTGCATTTCCCCACAGCACGGCCGAGCCCGGCGGTGGACCCTGCCGTCTGGCGTTGTCGCGGCGTTGGGGTTTCGCTACAAACCGCGGTCCGAACAGGGGTTTGCGACCATCTCGCGGACGCCTGTTCGCCATCCCACGAGGCCGACCGATGAGCAGCCGACTCCCGAAGCGGGCAGCATCCGAACGCCGCCGCTCCACGCAGCAGCAGACTGCTTCGTCTGCGCGGTTCACGCCCGAATGGCTCGGCCACGACCGGATGTTCTCGCCGCTGGGGTTCGAGCCGGGCTACGACTATCCGCTGCTCGTGTGGCTGCCTGATCCCGCAGCCCCCAAGCCCTTCGACCTCGGCCGGGCGATGAAGCGGGTGAGCCTCCGCAACTTCGTCGCCGTGGAGCCGGTGGCCGATGGCGATGCCGTCGATCCCGGGGCCCGCGAAGCGGCCGTATGGCGGGCGATCGACCGCGTCTGCGACCGTGTCGCCATTCATCCGGAGCGGATCTTCCTCGTTGGCCAGGGGTCGGGGGGCTCGGAGGCCTTCCGGATCGCCTGCCGCCATCCACAGGCCTTCGGCGGCGTCGTCTCGCTCGGCGGCCGATTCCCGCTCGACGAAGGGCTCTTCGCCCGCATCTCCGAGGTCCGTCGGCTGCCGATGCTCCTGTGCTGCCATGCCGACGGCTCCGCGGCCGACGCCATCCACACCGACCGCACGCTGCGGCTCTTCCATGCCGCCGGCGCGGCGCTGGCGATGCGGATCTACCGGGGCCAGCACCATCTTTCGAAGTCGATTCTCGCCGACGTCAACCGCTGGCTCATGGATGAGATCTGCGGCACGTCGGTGCCGATGCGACCCGCCTGCACCGGGTAGCCTCGTCGTCATCCGTCCGGGCAAGGAAGCCAGGAGGTTCATAGCATGTCGAGTTCCCGCCAGCCGCATGGCGAGCCGGTGGCATCGCGAGTCGTTCCGTCGCCCGCGGGCGCGGTGCTGCTGCGGCCGCTCGTCCATGAGATCGTCAATCTCACCGCGACCACGCTCCCCGAGCGATTCGCGGCCGATGCCCCGCTCATCGTCGTCGATGTCGATGGCAGGCATGCCGTCGCCGTGGAGCCAGGGGCGCTCCGCCGCGTGCTTGCCACGCTCGTCCATGATGCCGTCGTCGCCGCGGCAGGCCAGATGGCCACGAGCGATGTGCCAGGGCTTCGCGAGGTGGTGATCACGAGCATCTGCACGTCCGATGCGATCGAGATCGAGGTCGCCGATTCAAGCAGCGCCGCTCCCGATGCAATCGGGATGGCGGCCGGCTCCGCGCGGTCGATCGTCGAGCGTCTCGGCGGAAGCCTGCAGATCCACCGATGCGCCGAAGGGGGCAGGGCGGTGACGCTCTCGTTCCCGCGGAGTGCGGCAGGCCAGTCGGTCGGAGGCGGATTGCGTCGGGCAGCCTGACCCGGCGACGCCACCGAATCCCCACCACCATCCGAAAGCGGCGTGCATGGATGCACACTCCTCCAATGCGGGTTCCCACCGGCCGTCGATCACGCCGTCGCAGCTGATCGCGCTGGGGCTGGTGGCCTCGTCGATCGGATGGGCCGTGTGGCTCCTGCGCGACAGGCCCGACCGCGAGGAGGTGGAGTTGCTCGCCGACGCCGTGCTCCCGTCGTCCGAATTGGCGATCATGGAGGCGGCCTTCGACCGCGCCCAGCTCACCGACTACCGTTCCGAAGCGGGGCGGGTGTGGGTGCCGCGGGCGAGGCAGAGCGCCTACATGCGGGCGCTGGTCGATGCCGAGGCGTTGCCGCGGGAGTTTGGCGGCAGCCTCCGACGCGCCCTGGAAAACAACAGCCCCTGGCAGAGCAAGGCCGTGCAGGCGGAGTTGATGCGGGTGGCCACGCAGGACGAACTGGCGCTGGTGATCTGCTCGATGCCCGGGATCGACCGGGCCGCGGTGCTCTACGACGTGCAGGAGCAGGGCGCCTCGGGCGGGCTTCGTGGCGGCCCCGTGAAGACAGCCAGCGTGAGCGTGCGCACCCAGCCCGGCACGGAGCTCGATGCCGCCCGTGTGGAGGCGATCAGGGTGCTGGTGGCCTCGTCGATCGCCGGGCTCACGCCCGATCGTGTGGCTGTCACCGATCTCCGCAACGGCCGCGTGCATGCCGATCCGCTCTCGCCAGCCCCCGACCTCGCCGCGATCGATCCACGATTGGCCCGACGGGTGGCCCATGAGAAGCATCTCGCGAAGAAGGTGCAGCAGGCGATCGCCTTCGTGAAGGGGGCGACGGTCGATGTGACCGTCGAATTCGATCCGGTGAGCCCGGGCGACGCCGAGCCGATGCCACCCGTGCCGCCGAAAACCTCGCGGACCGAGCAGCGGACCGCCGCCGCCAACTCGCCGGCTGAAGTGGGCCGGGCCGAGCCGCCCCGCGTGGCCCCCAGGCAGTCCGTGGCGGCCGATGCCCCGTCGCGAATCCGAGTCGCCATCGCCGTGCCCGAGCGATACCTGCACGACGCCATCGGCACCGAGGCCGTCGGGGCCGATGCCGCCGAACGTGAGCTGGACCGCATCCGCCGGCATGTGATGCCGCTGCTGCCGCTCACCGCCGATCCTGACGAACGCATCGTCGTGGTCACGTCGTTTGCGGCCGCCGTGGATCGTCGTGAGATCGCGGCCCTGCCCGCGGCGCCCGAGCTGCCGAAGCCGCCGACACCCGAGCAGGCGTTCGCAGCCCAGCCGCAGGCGTTCGCGGCCCAGCCGCAGGCGTTCGCAGCCCAGCCGCGTGAGCCGGTGTCGGTCGAGGAGCATGTGTCGCAGTTCGTGGATGCCGTTCGGCTGCGGTTCGACGGCACGATTCCGATCACCAAGCAGGAATGGCTCGCGGGCATGATCGTGTCGGTCGGGCTCTTCGCAGGATGGCTCTGGTGGCATGGCTCGCGACGCCGCGGGGCCTCGCCGCCATCGATCGACTGGTCGCAGGTGCAGCCGCGCGAGCCGCTGCCGACAGCCAGGCCCATCGTCGAGAGGGAGCCGCTCGACCGGGCGGCGGCGTGATGCGACATGCATCCTGGCCATCGTCGCTCGTGGTCGCGGCAGTGCTCGTGGCCGCCGCGGAGTCGCCCATGCAGGCCCGCGCCGAACCGGAGCCCCGCGAACTTCCCGCCGTGCCGCTGGTCGATCCCGTCGCGGCCCCGTCGGCCCAGGCCGAGTTGGCTCCTCGCGGCCAGTCCGGCGCGGTCTTCGATTGGCGCATGATCGCCCTGCTCGCCGTGGCCGCGGCTGGTGTCGTCGCCATCCGCAGGTTTGCCGGCTCGCGGGCAGCCCCGCTCCCTCCCGACGTGTTCGAGGTGCTGGGCACGGCCGCCATCGATGGATCGCATCCGGTCCGGGTCGTCCGGTTTGGCCCCAAGACGCTCCTGGTGAGCGTGTCGTCATCCGGCTGCCATACGCTCGCCGAACTCTCCGACGCCGAGGCGACCGACTGCATCGCCCGCGCCTGCCGCGGACAGCATCCTCCGCTGCGGCCGGTTCGCACCGGAGCCTCCGCGGCCGCCATTCTGATCGCCCTGGTCACATCGGCGGGCATCGCCCACGCCGATGAGCCGCCCCAGGCCGCGGCACCGGCGGTCGTCGCCATCGAACGGCCTGGAAATGGAGTCGCGCAGCCGAAGCCGGCGGCTTCGGCTGCGGCATCGCGCGGCGGCATCGAGGCGATCGACGGCCTCGTCCGATCGGTCGCCGGATCGCGATCGCTCGATGCCACGATCTCGGCGGCGCTCATGGTTGGCGTCGCCAGCCTCGCCCCGGCGGTGCTGCTCATGACCACCTGCTTCGTGCGGATGTCGGTCGTGCTGTCGCTCGTGCGGCAGGGGCTCGGGGCGGCGCAGCTCCCCTCGAATCAGATCGTGACCTCGCTGGCCCTCTTCCTTTCGGCGATGGTGATGTGGCCGGTGTGGACGAATGCCTACCGGGCCGGGGTCGCGCCCTACCAGGCGGGCGAGATCGAATTGTCGGAGGCCTACTCGCGCGGCAGCCTGCCGATCCGACGCTGGATGGCCGCGCAGATCGAGCAGGCCGGCAACCGCGACACCATGCTCCTCTTTCTCAAGCGGCATCCCGAGCCGCCGAAGGAGATCGCTACCTACGACGACGTGCCGCTGGAGACGCTCCTTCCGGCCTTCCTCGTGAGCGAACTGGAGACGGCCTTCACGATCGGCTTTCGGATGCTGCTGCCATTCCTCGTGCTCGACGTGCTCGTGGCCACGCTCGTCGTCTCCACCGGCCTCGTGATGCTCCCGCCGACGCTCGTCTCGCTGCCGCTGAAATTGCTCGTCTTCGTGATGGCCGATGGCTGGTCGCTCGTCGTCCGGTCGCTGCTGGACAGCGTGTGGCCGGTCACGACCTAGGGCACCCTTCGACGCATGGAATCCGACCTCATCGAACTCGTGCGGCAGTCGCTGGCCACCGGCATGCTCGCAATCGCGCCGGCGCTGTTAGTCGGCTTCGCGGTGGCGACGGTGATGGGGCTCGTGCAGTCGGCGACCGGCGTCCACGAGACGCTCGTCGGACTCGTGCCACGGCTGGCCGCGATGGCCGTCGTGCTCTTCCTCACGCTGCCGTGGATGCTCGAACGGCTGGTGGACCTGATGCGATCGACCGTCGCCTCGCCATGATCCCGATCCCGCCATGCATGCCGCAGACATCGTCGAGCCCGCCGCGGTCGTGATTGCAGCCGGTGTCTGCGGACGCATGGCCGCCGCGACGGCGGTGGCCACGCTTCCCGCATTTCCCGGTGTGTCGATCCGTGGCCGGATCGCGCTGGCGCTGGCGCTCACGGCCGTGGCCTTGCCGGCGGCCATGCGAGAATCTGCCGAGGTCAGCCCCTGGCCGCTCGTCGTGGCGGGCGAATGCATCGTGGGGGGCGTCATCGGCATGGCGATCGCGATGGTCGTCGGGGCCGCCGGATGGGCGGGCATGCTGCTTGGTTCCGCCTCAGGGCTTTCGTGGGCCGACGGCTTCGATCCGACGGGCGAGGAGCAGGGCTCGGCCGGCATCGGACGGCTGGCATGGTGGGTGGGGGCGGCGGCCTTCCTCGCAGCCGGCGGCCAGATGGCCGTCGTGGCCGGATTGCTCGAGAGCTTCGAGGCCATTCCGATCGGCACGGTGCTCGTCGGCGGCGGGTTTCCGGAACGGCTCGTCGCAATCGCCACGACAGCCCCCACGGTCGCGCTCTCGCTGGCTCTGACCGTCGCGCTCCCCGCGCTGGCGGCGGTCGTCGCCTTTCATCTGGCCACCGCGATCTGCCTGCGGACCGTCCCCTTCTCGCCCGGTGCTGGCCTGCTGCAAGGACTCGCGGCGATCGTGCTCCTGGCGGCGCTCGGATTCGGCCTCGACGCCTTCGCCGGCACCAGCGGCACGCTCATGCACGCGGCCCTCGAAAAACTCCTCGGATAGCGACCATGGCCGACCCATCGGAACGCACGATCCCCGCGACACCGCGTCGCCGCGAGGCGGCACGGCAGCAGGGAATGATGCCGCTCTCCTCGCTGCCGGCCTGGATCGCCGCCTGCACCACGGCCGTGGCGCTCGGGCCTGCGTGGGCGAGGGCCACGCTGCCGGCCGCCGGCGCGATGCTGCACGACGCGATCAACGCCGCGGGCCGCGGGCCCATCGACGAGATCGATCTTTCCGGGCTCATCGTTCCCGGCCTGCTGCTTCCGACGGCGGCGGTCGTGATCGTAAGCGGGGGCGTGGGCCTCGTCGTGCGGGCACTGCTCGACGGCATGGCGTGGCGGTCGGCGCGGATCATGCCGGCGCTCACTCGCATCGATCCATTGAGCGGCCTGGCGAGGATTTTTTCCCTTTCGACCGTCACGAACCTGGTCGCCAATGCCGTGGCGCTGGTGCTGATCGTCGCCGTCGGGGCTTGGGCGATGCGGCCGCTGGTGGTCGGCGGGCAGGAGGCGGTGCGGGGGATCGATCTCGCAGCCGATCCCGTGCCGCTCTTCGTGCGCGGTCAGCAGGCGATCCTCCCGCTGGCGGCGGCGGCCGCGATGGTGGCGGCGATGCAATGGGCCATCGCGCGGTGGCGGTTCGAGAAGCGGATCCGGATGACGCCGCAGGAATTTCAGGACGAGGCCCGCAGCATGCAGGCCGATCCGAAAGTCAAGCTCATGCGCGATCAGGCGAAGCGGCAGGCTCCGGCGGCCGGTCGGTCTGCGGCACCCGATAGCCGTACCGCTCGATGAAGGGCCGCCACCGACGCGCGATCTCGTCCACGATCCTCGGATCGTGCCGGTAGGTATTGGTGCGATAGCCCTGCATCGAGCGGGCCTGCTTTTCGAACCGGTCGCGGACACGGCCAAATTCGCCGAGCGACAGGCGGTCGTAGGCCTCCTCCATCCGTCCGACCGGATCGGCCACGAGATCCTCGTACCGGATCTCGTGCAGCCGTCCGGGGCCGAGCCGCTGCCGGTCTCGCTCGAAGGCGGCATACATCTCGTCGAACGCGGCGAACACATACCGCTCGAGCGCCTCGCCCCGATCGACCTGCAGCGACTGCACATGGTGAAGCGATTTCCAAAGCCGCAGCGTCGAGGGGAAGACAACGAACGGATCGCGGACGACATGCAGGAATTTCGATTCGGGAAACATCTCGGCGAGCACGCCCATTCGCGCCGTGTGCGGCGGGCTCTTGAGCACCGGCCTGCGAATGTCGCGGACGGCCAGCATGCGGAGGAACCGCCGCAGGGCATCCTGCCACCGGGCCAGATCGGCCGGGGGAAGCCGCGAGACATCGAGCGCCTCGGGCGTGTCGGGCGACGTCACCGGAAAGGCCATCCGCCGGTAGGGCGAGGGCGCACCCATGTTGACCAGCGCGAATTCGTCTTCCTGCGGACGGTGCCAGCCGGCGGCGACGTTATCCATCGGCCGCTTGTCGGGCATGATCCAACTGAGCGCGGAGGTCACGAGCCCCTCGGTGAGGAGGAAGTGGCCGGGGGCGAAGCACTGGTAGGTCGAGGGGCAGAAATACCGTTCGTCGAGCATCAGCATCTCGTGCATGAGCGTGGTGCCAGACCGCCAATGCCCGAGGATGAAGAGCGGATCGACCGGCTCGCTCGTTTGCAGCTGGCGACGGTATCGGGCGGCGCAGAGTGGCTCGGCGATCGAGTTGAAAGTGGCGGCGGTCGTGATCGTCGCCATGAGCCCCCACCGCGATGGCGATGCCTTCACCCGGTGCTCGGCCACCAGCGGCAGCCACACCTCCAGCGGCATGCCATGCCAGAACCGCGGGCTCCACCAAGGATAGGCGTGGTATTCCTTGTCGCTCATGTCCGCCATCGTATCGCAAACTGCCGGCGGCGCGGTCAGCGGAGGGGATCGCCCTCGCCCGCCGCGACGGCCGGCCGCAGCCCGGCTTCGAGGGTGGCGGCCAGTTTCTCGGCCGTGGGGCGACCGACCGATCGCATCCGCTCCTCCCCATCGGGCCCGAGGATGAGCACCGTGGGAAAGGCCGTCACGCCGAGCGACGTGCAGGTGTCGGCGTGACGATCGGCATCGATCATCACGCAGATGAATCCGGAGGCCAGACGGATCACCCTGGGATCGGCCAGCGAGCCCTGCGTCATCTCGGCGCTCCACCGGCACCAGGCTGCGCGGCAGATCACCAGGATCGGCTTCGATTCCACGGCGGCCCGTCGCAGGCCCGCGTCGAGTCCCTCGACGTATTCAAGCGTCGTCCGCGAGGGGGCTGAGCGGTTCGCGGCGCGGCCGAGCATGTCTTCGAGGGCGGGCAGATCGGTCCGCAGACGATGGCTCGCCGACTGGGCGATCGGCTGCACCTCTTCGTCGCGAATCTCGCAGCCGGCCACGAGGCACGACAGCGCGATCGCCGAGAGGCCGCCGCACCGCGACGGCCATGGAAGAGAGCGGGACCGCGACATGGGATGCCTGGATCGCATGGAACGCGGTGGATAAGCCCGGGCGAGGGGGGCGGGCAAGGCCGGTTCGTGGCGGAGCCGGCCGCGGTGGCAAGACAGTGCATCCAGGCAGGCGGGGCACCGCCGGTCGGTCGAACTGGCCGTTGAGCCGGCCGGCCGACCGGCCTACAGTCCCGACGCTCCGGGGAGTGCCGTGTTCGTGACAAGTCGTTTCGTGAAGTCTGTGGCCCGTCGGACCGCGTCGTCCGTCGCGATCGCCTGCGTCGCGGCGGTGTTCGTCGCCGGTGCCGCGGGCTGCCGATTCATGCCCCGCCGCGGTCCTGTTCCCGAGGAACTCGCCGCCGCGCGGCGATTGAGCAACCAGGGCTTGAGCGCCGCCGATCAGCAGGATCTCGCCCGTGCCGAGACGCTCCTCGAACGGGCCGTGAAGGCATGTCCCGAGGATGTCGAGGCACGGCGGCATTATGCCGACGTCCTCTGGAAGCGCGGCTCGAAGGTGGAGGCGGTGGCCCAGATCACGAAGGCCCTGGAGCTGTCGCCCGGTGATGTCGGCCTCTGCATCGATGGCGGCCGCATGTATCTCGAACTCGGTCTGCTCGAGGATGCCGGCCGCCTCGCCGGCGACGCGGTGCATAGCGCGCCGAAATCGGCGCAAGCCTGGCATCTGCATGGCCAGGTGTCGCTGGCCAGAGGCCGGCCCGACGAGGCGTTGGCCGATTTCCACCGCGCCCTGGCCGCGGCTCCCGACGACCGCGGCATCCTGCTCGATACGGCCGAGGTCTATCGACGGCTCGACCGGCCGCAGCGGGCGCTGGCCACGCTGGCGGTGTTGGGCGAGACCTACGGGCCCAACCAGATTCCGCCCGACGTGCTGCGGCTGGAGGGCCTCGCGCAGGAGGCGCTCGGCCGCCGCGAGGACGCGCTCGACAGCTACCGCCGCGCGGTGGCCCGAGGGGACAGTTCGCCGCAGACAGCCGAGCGCATCGCGGCGCTCTCGACCGCTACGAGCCGGTCGTCCTTCCGGTGAGCAGATCGAAGGCGCCGATCGCCGGCACGAGCATCGCGAGCGTGGCGAAGCCGTAGGCCGCCACGGCGACGAGCAGCACCTGCAGCGAGTTGCCCTGCAGGAAGCTCGTGATGCCGACGAACGTGAGCGCCGGAAGCATGGCCGAGGCCCAGCCGATCGCGGGCGAGGGATTGCGGGCCGAAAGAGCCGCGTAGAGCCCGATCGCCCCGCCGACGATCACCGCGAGAAACGGGGCCAGCTGCAGCTCGAAGCTCGACCCGAAGGCCACCATGATCCGCATGGCCGTCGCCACGCCCACGAAGAGGAAGGCGACGGTGCCGAGGGCGACCGCGATCGCCCGTCGCGACGCCGGATACGAGAGGCCGACATGCAGCCCCAGCACGGCCGAAAAGAAGAGGAGCAGCGACATGCCGAGGGCGAGATAGAGGCCGTTCTCGGCCGAGGCGATGCCGCTGAAGACGAGCGCCCCGCAGAGCACAAGCGGCAGGAGCACGATCTCCCGTGCGACCACGAGCACGCCGGTGAGCTTGCCCCAGACGAATTCCTTCGGTTCGAGGTCGGTGACCAGGAGCACGTCGAAGGCGCCGCGGTCGCGTTCGGTCGTGATGCTCGTGAAGGCCCACGCCGTCCCCGCCAGCAGGCTCTCCAGCCCCATCGGGATCACCGCGATCGCGAACGCGAGCCGATCGGGCCGCGGCGAACGGGCCTCCGTCACGATCCCCGCCACAGCCGCGGCGAAGAGGAGAAACCATGCGATCCGCACGAACACGATCCGGCGGCCGTGGGCCTTGGTGCAGATCTCACGCCACAGGATCGGGTTTGCCCAGACGGTGCGGGATTCGCGGCGTGGCGGACCGGCGACGGCGGCCTCGGTCGGCTCCCGCCGCCGTTCGACGGCCACATTCCACCGTCGGACCTGCGCGATGCCGACGAGGTTCGAGGCGACGATCAGTCCCGCGCAGGTCGCGAGGAAGGGGAGGTAGGCCTGGCCTCCGGCCGGACCGAGCGCCGTGAAGAGGGCGCGGGCCGGCGAGATCGCCGCGCCGGCCGCGGGGCCTCGGAACCCCGTGGCGATTTCGCCGGCGGCGATCCAGGCGACCAGCGCGAAGGCGGTGATGGCGAGCGTTTGAAAGGTCGTTTCCTTCCAGAAGGCCACGGTCGTCGCGATGCTCGCCGCGGCCAGCGCGGCCGCAGCCGTGACGATGAACACGCGGGCCAACTGTTCCGGCGTGATCCCACCGAAGAGGCCGGCCAGCGCGAACATCGGCACGGCCGAGAGCAGCAGCAGGAGCACCCGCACAAGACTGCCGGCCAGCTTCCCGACGACCAGTTGCGTGTCGGAGAGCCGGCTGACGAGCAGCAATTCGAGCGTGCGGCGGTCCTTCTCCGCGCTCACGGAGATGGCGCTGGTCATGGCGGCGGCGAGCATCGCGAGCGTGAGCTGAAGCGGTGCGAGGATGCGTATGAGCGTGGCCCCGAATCGGGCCGTGTCGCCAACGGTCGTGACCGCCTGCGTGCCGGTGATCACGAGCCAGCAGGTGGCGATGATCGCCAGGAGTGCGCCGGCATAGACGGCGCGGGCGATGGCCATGCCGCGGTTCCGCGGCACCATCCGCACTTCCCGTTCGAAGACTGCCCCGAGCATCCGCGAGCCTCGCCTCTCCAGCGGAGCGGACGACCGCCCCGAGGCGAGTACGCTAGCAGATTTTCATGCTCCGGGGTGGGGGGGCGGGGTTGCCCGTGCCATATCGCCGGACGTTCGCGACGGGCATCCTGCCCGTCGCTCTCTCGATGCTGGCTGCGCTCTCGGCATCCATGCCTCCACCGACCAATCCGCCTGTGGCGGATCGGTGCCCGAGCAACGCCGGCTCCATGGCACGGGCAACCCCTCACAAGGCCTGGAGAAGTTCGTCCGCTTCTGAATATCAGCGGCTGGCGGATGGAGTGGGGATCGTTTGGCCTGGCGGCATGGCGCGGATGGTGATGCCGCCGGGAGGGCCGACGCGGACCGGAGTGCCGGGGTTCTGCATGGCGCGACGACGGGCTCGGATCCGGTCGCTGCGGAGGGGGATGCCCGGGTAGGCCTCGATCGGAACCTCCAGGCTTGGAAGACCGATGCGGCTGCCGTCGCCGAAGTAGGTGAACATCTCGATCGCGAAGGCCGGGCGATCCGCGATGCCGAGAAGGAACGCGGTGAGAACGATGCCGGCCGTGGCCGCGCGCACGGTGCCCCGCACCGCCGCTGAAACAGTCCGCCGCATGGGAAGATCCCGCTTGAGTGTGCCGGCCACGGCAACCCTTGCAGCAGGGAAATCGGCCGGCCGGCCACCACGGGGCCAGCCGCTGGCGGTCATGCCGCAGGGCCGGCACAACCGTTAGACATCGATCGGTGGGCCTCCTGGCGAAGGCCGGCGGATTACCTGAGGCGTGTGCCCGGCCCCCCATTGATCCAGGATTGCCTCGTGACGACGCTCACCGGGCAGTAGCCATCGAGGGCGAGCGGTTCGGCGGGGGCCGACACGGGCATCGTGGCAATCACTGCCCGAGATTGCCCACGTTACCGCGTCGCCCGGCGATGAGAAACTGGGCGGTTCAGGGCTCTCGTGGCATCGGGCCAGGATGCGGGGAGAGCAACGGCATAGGCCCCAGAAACTTCATATTCGGCAGAACTTCCGACGGCCTGTGTGCCGATCCTTTTGTCGCATGAACGCGATGCACCACGTCACCGTTGCACGAATCGCCCGCCGGGCCCTGCTCGCCGCCGGTCTGGTCTTGGCGGTCGCGACATCCTCCTCGGCGGCCGTTCCATGGCATGAGAACCTCGCCACGGCGCGAGCCGCGTCGGCCGTCTCACAAAGGCCAGTGATGGTGATTTTCACAGCCTCGTGGAGCGAGGCCTCGGATCGGTTCGTCGCGACTACGCTCGAAGCGCCAGAGGCGGTCGCGGTCATTTCGGCCTGCTTTGAGACGGTCCGTCTCGACGTTGATTCCCATCCGGAGATCGCCAGGCGGATGCAGATCACCCGCATTCCGATGGCCTGCGTCATGGATGCCAACGAGCGTCTCCTTTTCAAATTCGAATGCTCCGATTCGAGCGCCGATTTCGTGACCTATGCGGCGAGGGCGATTCAGCATGCCGCCGCCGCGAAGGGGGCGATGCCGCCCCAGTCGGTCGTGCCGACGGCGATTCCGACGGCCATGACTCCATGCCCGGTGTCTCCGGCGATCGTGGATGCACCCGTCCAGCGGCCCATCGCGCCATGGGCCTCCCAGCCGGCCCCGCATGCGTCGCCGTGGGTCGATGGCCGGGCGGGCTATGCACCGCCGGCTCATCAGGCCGCGGCGTATCCAACGCCCACGTATCCTGGAACGGAGCGTGGATTCACGGGAACGCAGAGCGTCGCGGGTCAGGCCGCGATCCCCACCGCGCCGCCGCCCGTCTTCCCAGGGCTGCCGCCGAGTCTGCCGGCCACCCCGCCCGCCACGTCGTATCCGCTCACCCAGCATCCCAACGCCGCGCCGATCGCCGGGGCAGACAAGAAATCGCGCAATCCATTTACGGCCTTCTCCAATTCGATGGCGGCGATGTTCAAGCCGGCCGCGCCGAAGAAGGACGAGGCTGTCGGGACCACCGCGACCGCCCAGCAGCCGTTGTCGAAGTCGCCATCGAGCACGACGACGGCAGCCACGTCGCCTCCCGTGGTTCCCCGACCAGCCGCGCCCGGACTCAACGGCTATTGTCCTGTCACCCTCGCAGACAAGCGAGCCTGGGTCGCGGGACAGTCGAAGTGGGGCGTGACGCATCGAGGCCGCACCTACCTCTTCGCCGGCCCGGCCGAGCAGCAGGCCTTCCTGGCCTCTCCCGATCGCTACGCCCCGGCGCTCGCCGGCGATGATCCGGTCGTGGCGATCGACGCAGGGCGGCAGGTTCCGGGCGACCTTCGCCTTGGGCTGACCTATCAATCGAGGCTCTATCTTTTCAGCTCGCGCGAGACCCTCGATGCGTTCGTGACGGCACCCGAGCAATACGTCCGCGGGGTGACCATCGCGGAGCGGCCCACGTCGCCCGCGCCGGGATCGTTCGTGCGATAAATACGCGTGGGTCGGGGTTGGCCACTCCCCGTCGCCGGACGTTCGCTGCGCCCATCCTGGGCTTCGCTCACTCGGATCTGGCTGCGCTTCGGCATCCATGCCTACGCTTGCCAGCTACGCCGGCTCTCGGGGCGTGGCCAACCCCTCCCGGATTCCGGTACTACGATCTGTGGGCGATGAATCGCTCCCGAGTTCAACGACACTGTGCTTCCGGTAGTATGCTCGCCGCATGACGCCCGTCTTGATCTCGCTCGTCGCATCGATCGTGGGAGCTGCGGCGTCGCTGGCGGGCGTCGTCTCCGTGCGTGGCACGACGGCCGTGCCGGCGGCCGTGTGGGCGGTCGGGGCGTGGATGGCGATGGCGATCGAGATGCTCGTGCGGTCGCGGGGCGATCTCGTCGATCCGGGAGCGGCGGCTGATGCACGGCTCGCGGTGGCGGCCCTCTCGCTGTGCCCCGCGATGTCGCTGCTCGGGGCCAAGCGGCTGCAGCATGGGGTCTGGCAGTTCATCGTGGCGTCGCTTGCCGTCGTGCTCGTCCTGCCGCTGGGGCCGGCGGTCCTCGCGTTTCCCGGAAGCCTGCCCGCGGTCCACATCCTCGCCAAGTGGTTCATGCTGGCGCTCGCCGCGATCGGATGGATGAACTTCATCGCCACCCGTCGCGGTGCCGCGGCCACGCTCGTCACGGCCGGCCAGATCGTGCTCATGCGACCGTTCATGCCGGGGCTCGGCATGGCCGAGCAGATCGAGAGCGTGATCCGTTGGCCCGCCATCGATGCCGTGGCCCTTTGCATGGCCGCTGCCGGCACGCTGCTGGCCGTCGTGCAGGGGTGCGTTGCGGATTGGCGTCGGGGCCGAGCCGGGCATGCCGAGGGGAGGCACCCGCTTGCGGCCATGATCGACCCTGCT
>JBJTOU010000086.1:0-6385 GCA_046074725.1 Planctomycetia bacterium | reverse complement strand
CCGCGCGGCCCAGCTGGAGCGCGAGATCGAAAGCCTCGACCAGCAGCTGCAGCTGTATGCGACGAAAAAAAAAGACCTCCAGGTGCGGAGCCCGATCGACGGCGTGATCGTCACCTGGCAGATCCGCGACCGTCTGCTGCTGCGGCCCGTCGAGAAGGGGCAGGTGCTCATGCGGGTGGCCGACAAGACGGGCCCCTGGGAGCTCGAGATCCACATGCCCGACGATCGGCTCGGCTACGTCAACCGCGCCGCGGCCGATGCCCGGGCCGCGGGCCGCGATCTGAAGGTGGATTACATCGTCGCCACCGATCCCGGCACGCGGCACTATGGCACCGTCAGGGAGATCCACGAGCAGGCGGAGGTCCGCGGCGAGCAGGGCAACACGGTCCTCGTGCGGGTGACGATCGATCCCACGCGGCACGAGAAGGAAGAGCTCGGATCCGGTGCCTCGGTGACGGCCCGGATCAACTGTGGCAAGCGGTCGCTCGGGTTCGTCTGGTTCCACGACGTGCTGGCATTCATCCAGCAGCAGGTCTTCTTCAGGCTTTGGTAGGAGGCGTTCGATGCCATTCGTCCGACGATCGGCCGCGGTTGTGTGCTTCGTGATCGGGCTGCATGCCGGGGCGGCATGCCTCGCTGAGCAATCGGCCCGCCCGGCGGAGCCGGTGGTTTCCAATTGCCTCATCTCGCTCGTCGAGGAGGCGAAGGTGCCGGCCCGTGAGCCGGGCGTGCTCCTGGAGCTTGCGATCCGGGAGGGGGATTCGGTCCGTCGCGGCGAAATGATCGCCCGGATCGACGACAACCAGGCCCAGATGGAGAAGCGGAAGGCGAAGGCCGAGCACGACCAGGCGATGGCCAAGGCCGAGAGCGACGTGGACATCCGCTATTCGATCGCCGCGGAGAAGGTGGCCGAGGCCGAGCATCAAAAGGCGCTTGAATCGCATGCGAAGGTGCCTGGGAGCGTGACGGAGGTGGAGCGCGACCGGCTCAAGCTCAACGAGCAAAAGAGCGAATTGCAGATCGAGCAGGCGAGGCTCGAGCAGCGGATGAACGTGCTGGCGGCGGCCAGCAAGGGGGTGGAGTTCGAGGCGGCCGAGAGCGCGGTCGAGCGGCGGTTGATCAAGTCGCCGCTGGATGGCGTCGTCGTGCAGATCTTCCCGCATCAGGGGGAGTGGATGCAGCCGGGCGACCCGCTGGCCCATGTCGTGCGGATCGACAGGCTTCGCGTCGAGGGGTTCGTGAACGCCGGCCAGTGGAATGCCGACGACGTCCGCGACCGCCCGGTGACGGTCGAGGTGCAGCTGGCCGGTGGGCGGCGCGAGTCGTTCGAGGGGCGGATCGTGTTCACCAGCCCGCTCGTGCAGGCCGGCAACAGTTTTCGCGTGGTCGCCGAGGTGGATAACCGCCAAAACGCCGACTCGGAGCGGTGGCTGCTGCGGGCCGGGCAAACGGCCACGATGACGATCCACTCGTCGCAGAGCCCGCTTCCTCCCGTCCACAAGAAGTAGGGCGTCGTCGCGCCCATGTCCACCGCCGCCGATGCCTTCCGTTCGAGTACGACGCGGCCCATCGGCTTGAAGCGTCGGGGCGACATCATCACCAACCGGCAGGTCTACCAGGGCCAGGCCTGGTATGTGGTGAAGGATCCGATCTCGCTCCACTACTTCCGGTTTCGCCCTGAGGAATACGCCCTGCTCGACATGCTCGACGGCAAGGCGAGCCTGGAGCAGCTCAAGGAACGGTTCGAGGCGAAGTTTCCGCCGCGGCGGATCACGTCGGACGAGCTGGCGCGGTTCGTGGCCACGCTCCATCGCTCGGGGCTCGTCATCGGAGATCGGCCGGGGCAGGGGCCGCAGCTCTTCGAGCGGCGGCGGCAGCGGATCTGGAAGGAGTGGATGGCCTGGCTCTCCAACATCCTGGCGATGCGGTTTCGCGGCATCGATCCCGACCGCCTGCTCGAGCGGCTCGACCCGTGGTTCGGCTGGCTCTTCTCGCCGCCTGCGATCATGGCGGCGATGGCGCTGGCCTCGAGCGCGCTGCTGCTCGTGCTCGTCAATTTCGGCGACTTCCGGTCGAAGCTGCCCGAGTTCCACCAGTTCTTCGCCGCGGGCAACTGGCTCTACCTGGCGATCGCGCTGGGCGTGACGAAGATCATCCATGAGTTCGGCCACGGCCTCTCGTGCAAGCACTACGGCGGCGAGTGCCACGAGATGGGGATGATGCTCCTGGTGCTGACTCCCTGCCTCTACTGCGACGTCTCCGACAGCTGGATGCTTCCCAACAAGTGGAAGCGGGCGGCGATCGGGGCGGCGGGGATGTATGTCGAGGTGATCATCGCCTCGATCGCCACCTGGCTGTGGTGGTATTCGCATCCCGGCTTCTTCAACAAGGTCTGCCTCGACGTGATGTTCGTGTCGAGCGTGTCCACGATCCTCTTCAACGCCAATCCGCTGCTGCGCTACGACGGCTACTACATCCTCTCCGACATCCTGGAGATTCCGAATCTGCGGCAGAAGGCGACGACGATCCTCGGCCGCATGGCCTCGCGGTGTTGCCTCGGGATCAAGCAACCGGAGGATCCATTCCTGCCGCAGCGTCGCCGCGGGCTCTTCGCGCTCTACGCCGTGGCCTCGAGCCTCTATGGCTGGTTCGTGACGCTCTCGATCTTTCTCTTCACGTGGAGCGTCTTCAAGCCGTACCGCCTGGAGGTGATCGGCCAGATCCTCGCCGCGTCGGCCCTCTGGGGCTTGGTGATCCGGCCGATGCAGGGGATGATCAGGTTTCTCAAGGTTCCCGGGAGGCGCGACGAAGTGAAGACGGTCAACGTGGCGGTGACGGCCGCCGTGGCGGCGGTGGTGGCGGGCGCGATCGCGCTCATTCCGCTGCCGCAGCGTGTCTGGTCGGCGGCCGAGATCAGGCCGCGGGGCGAGGAGACGGTCTATGTCACGGTGCCGGGGCGGGTCGAATCGCTGGCGGTGAAGCCGGGCGACCGGGTCGAGAAGGGGGCCGAATTGGCACGGCTTTCGAGCATCGATCTCGATCTCGCGATCGCGGAGCTGGAGGGCAAGGCGGCCGACTATCGCACGCGGCTCGACAGCCTGATCCGCGAGCGGTTCACCGATCCGGCGGCGGGCCGTGAGATCGGCACGGTGGAGGAGGCTCTCAAGAGCGTGGAGGAGCAGCTGGCGAAGAAGCGTCGGGATCGCACGGAGCTGGTGCTCACGGCGCCCCGCGGGGGCATCGTGCTGCCGGCTCCCGGCGTGGAGCACAAGGCCGATCCCTCGGGCAAGCTGCCGGCGTGGTCGGGCAATCCGCTGCATCCGCAGAATATCGGCGCGGTCTACACGCCCGGCACGGTGCTTTGCATGGTGGGGGAGCCGAAGGTGTTCGAGGCGGTGATCGTGGTCGATCAGACGGAGGTCGAGTTCATCCGGCCGGGGCAGCGGATCGACCTCAAGATCGACGCCTTCCCCTGGCAGACGTTCACCGGCACGGTAGACGTGATTTCGGAGTCGCGGATCGAGAACGGTTCGGAGCGGCTGAGTGTGAAGGCCGGTGGCGACGTGCCGACGGAGACCGATGAATCGGGCCGCGAGGTGCCGATCTCGGCGAGTTACGAGGTGATGATGACGTTGCCTGGCGAGGATCCGCGGATGGCGGCGGTGACGCCGGGCATGCGTGGCACGGCGCGGATCCGCGTCGGCAGCCGCACGGTCGGCCAATGGCTCCTGCGGCTCGTCTGGCAGACGTTCAATTTCAGGATGTAGGACAGGTCTCCGACCTGTCGAATAACAACTTGGAAAGCCGTCCTCTCTCCGCGTTGCGGTCTCTCAAGAAGGGTTTTTCTGGCCGCCAGCCAGTCTTTCCAAGGCGTCCAGATTCAGCGCTCCGCCACCGCGCAGATGGAAGAGAGTGATCTGATCCCGCAGGGTCTTGTAGAGGGCCGGATCGGTCATCGCGAGATCGTCAGGAACTCCGTGCCTGACATACCGAACCAGCGCTGCCACATCAGCCCAACGGCGTTCTTTCAGGCGAATCCCGAGCAACTCTGGCCGCGCCAGCATGTCCCGGGCGATCAATTCCTGCTCACGGGCGGTCACTCGGTAACCTTCTTTCTTGGAGTTGGCTCATCAGAAACGGATTGATCGGTCACCTCGAGATAGACGAGGTTTTCAAGAGCTTGCGTCTTGCCCGGCTCGGTGAATGATTCGATGACGGTGCGAATGGCAGCCCGGGTGGGGCTGTGCTTCGCCATCAGGAATACGACGTCCTCGACATCCCTGCTCTCACCCCGAACGAGCTTCGAAGCAATCAGATTTTCAATGGGAGGCCGATACAGATACAGCCTTCCGAGGCGCTCCATGAAAACTGGCTCAAACTGCCCTACTTGCGTGGGCCCCGTCTCGACCATCTGAACGTAGGGCGTTTCGGGAGCGAGCGAAGATTTTGGATCAAAAGTCAGTCCAGCGGTCTCGATAGCTTGTTTGAGTTCGATGAGATCGTAATCACTGGCGGCCTTCCACACATCGAGATCTCGTGTGGTGCGGGTGGCCATGCCGCCAAAGACGCAGGCGACCGAGCCAATGAGGCAGAGCCTCACCGGCTCGCCCTCTGGGCCAAGGGCAACAGCGATGCTTTGCAAAGCTGCTAGCCACGCGTCGCGATCGAGAGCCGAGGCCATGATTGAGTGAGTCGCTCCAGCGTTGCGGTCGTTCGGCGGACAGGGTTGCAACAACGCCCGAGGTCGCGTAAGTGTACAGGCGTGCGCTTTTTTGTCAAGGGTTGGTTTCGAACCGTTAAAAATCTTCCCAAACATCTCCGTGCAGCGATTCGGAATCTGCCCGTTGAATCCTCGGACCCGATCCCGACAAAACCAGGTCTCCGACCTGTCATGGGGCGCTACCGGTCTCCAACCCGTCTCGCCCTCCGCGTACTGCAATCACATGTCGGCGATTTCTCCGCCCCAATATACTCCGGTCGCAAGGCGTCTTCGCTCAGCGGGAGATCCGTCATGAACCTCAAGATTCCACTCGTGCTCGCGCCGCAACCGGAAGGCGGCTACAGCGTCACCAGCCCGATCCTGCCGGAGTTGCACACGGAAGGTGACACGGACGACGAGGCGGTATTGCACGTTCAGGACGCTCTGGCGGCGGTGACGCCGGGCATGCGTGGCACGGCGCGAATCCGCGTCGGCAGCCGCACGGTCGGCCAATGGCTCCTGCGGCTCGTCTGGCAGACGTTCAATTTCAGGATGTAGGACAGGTCTCCGACCTGTCTCACACTCCCCGTAGCGCAATCAGGTGTCGGCGATTTCTTGCCCGGCATATACTCAGTTTGGAATGTGCCTTCGCTGAATGGGAGATCCGTGATGAATCTGAAGATTCCACTCGTGCTTGCGCCGGAGCCGGAAGGGGGCTACAGTGTCACCAGCCCGATCCTGCCCGAGTTGCACACGGAAGGCGACTCGGCCGATGAGGCGGTGTCGCACGTGCAGGACGCTCTGGCGGCGGTCATTGAACTGTACGAAGACCTCGGGCGACCTCTGCCGCGTGGTGTGGTGATTGGCGAGCCTTCAGGGCCTGTCGCATTCGAGGCGCTGGTAACGACGCCGTGAGGTATCGTGAGGCGGCGAGGAAACTGGTGGCACTGGGGTGCCAGGAACTGCCGCGGCGCGGTGGTGGCTCGCACCGCAAGTGGTTCAATCCGTCCACCGGCCAAGCGGCCGTAGTGCCCGACTGGGGTGGCAAGGATCTTAAAGGTGGCACGCTCCGTGCAGTCGTTCGGCAATTGGGGCTGGAGTGGCACTCTTTCGCGGAAGCGTGATCCCCGCATGCCCACGCTCGACCGGATCACGATCTATCCCGTGAAGAGCCTCGACGGCGTCGATGTCGAGGAGTGCCGCGTGCTGCCCAGCGGGGCCTTGGAAAACGACCGTCGCTGGCGGCTGGTGGATATGTAGGGGAGGGTCGTCAACGCCAAGCGGACGGCCCGGTTTCATCCCATCCGTGCCGAGTTCGACCTCGCCGAACGGTTGATCTCGCTCTGCCGCTGGACTGATGGCCCGAGCGAGCCTGCCGAGACGTTTCCGCTCGTGCCGGGATCCGAGGGGCCGTGCGAGTGGCTCTCGGAGGCGCTTGGCATCAAGGTGCTGATCGAGGAGCGGCTCGATGGTGGGTTTCCTGACGACCGCGAAGCAACGGGGCCGACGCTCATTGCCACTGAATCGCTCGAGGAAGTGGCCCGGTGGTTCGGGTTCGATCTCGCAGAGGCCCGCCGGCGGTTTCGGGCGAATCTCGAGATCGGCGGGTGCGATGCCTTCTGGGAAGACACGCTCGCCAGCCCGGCCCGGCTTGTGCCGCCGCCGTCGCTCACGGAGTTGCCGGCG
>JBJTOU010000085.1:0-8695 GCA_046074725.1 Planctomycetia bacterium | reverse complement strand
GTCACCATCGTGGCCGCGTGGATCAGGGCGCTGGCCGGGGTGGGGCCCTCCATCGCGTCGGGCAGCCAGATGTGGAGCGGAAACTGGGCGCTCTTGCCGCAGGCGGCGAGCAGCAGCAGGAGGCAGATCGCCGTGCCGACCGCGCCCCCGACGTAGCCGGCGGCGTCGGCCAGCCGCGTCTGCCCGAGGATGCCCGGCATGATCACGCCGTCGGCGGAGAGCGTGTCGTGGAAGTCGAGCGTGCCGTAGGTCAGCCAGAGGAGGAACGTCGCGACCGCAAGGCCGAAGTCGCCGACGCGGTTGACGAGAAACGCCTTCTTGGCGGCGCGTGCCGCCTCGGGCTTTCGAAACCAGAAGCAGATCAGGAGGTAGCTGCACGCGCCGACCGCCTCCCAGAAGACGTAGACGAGCAGGTAGTTGCTGGCCGCCACGAGCATCGCCATCGAGAAGACGAAGGCCGCCACCAGCGCGAAGAACCGCGGGTATCCGGGATCGTCGTGCATGTAGCCGATCGAGTAGATCGCCACGAGCAGGCCGACCGACGTGATGATCGTGAGCATCGTGGCGGTGAGCGGGTCGAGCCGGAGGGCCACCGGGATCGAGAAGGCCTGCTGGCCATCGACCGCCGCCCACTGCCAGAGCGTGGTGATCATCTCGACGGGCCGCACCGCGCCGCCATGAATCCCGTCGTCGCCGACGAGCCGCGCCGTGCCCGCCAGGAGCGCCACCGCGCAGGCCAGCGCCGCCCCGATCGAGACGACGGCCGGCAGGTGGGCCCGGCTCCCGAGCACGCGGCCGAGCGCCACCGTGAGGATGGAGCCCACCAAGGGGAGCAAAGGCACGAGCACGAGCAGCATGGCTGGGGAGATGTCTTGCATGACGGCGAATGGATGATGGGCGGGTGTCAGACGTGCTCGCGCTGGAGGAGCTCATCCTCGTCGGCCTCGGGGAGGACGCCAGCGGGGGTGAGGGTCGGGAATTTCTTCGGCAGCGTATCGACGGCCGGCAGTTCATGATCGACCACGCGGCCGAGCGTCGCCTCACGGAGCGACTGCCACGCCGCGACGTCGAGGCGTCCGGTTCGCGAGAAGGCCTGGAGCACGAAGACCAGCGCGATCGCCGCCTCGCATGCCGCCACGGTGAGCACGAAGATGACGAGCACCTGCCCTCCCCAGTCGCCGTGAAAACGGCTCCAGGCGACCAGGCTCACGGAGATGCCCTGCAGCATCATCTCGGCCGAGAGGAACATCACGATCAGGTTTCGCCGGGCGAGGATGCCAACCAAGCCGAGGCTGAAGAGGATTGCCCCGACCACCAACGCGTTGTGCAACAGCGGCAAAGATGACATCAGGCTGCCCGCCTTTCCCTGGATCGTGCCTCTTCGCCACGGGCGACGACGGCGATCGATCCGACCAGGGCCACCAGCAGCAGGATGCCCGCCGCCTCGACGGCCACGAGATGCCGCCCGAAGAGCTCGGCCCCGAGGCGGGCCACGTGGTCGGCCTGGAGGGCATCGATCGGCGTGGCCTCGACGGCGGCCGCCGGCTCGCCGGCCGTCATCCGGCCGATAGTCAGCGAGAGCAGGCCGAGGACGACGGCGCCCGCCACGGCCGCCAGGAGCGGCTCGTTTGACACGCGGTCGTAGGGGGCGAGGCCCGCCGGCTGGGCGAGCATCAGCACGAAGAGAAACATCACGAGGATCGCGCCGGCGTAGACCACGATCGTGGCCACGCCAAGGAATTGCGCCCCGAGCACCAGCAGCACGCCCGCCACGCCGGCCAGCGAAAGCGCGAACCAGATCGCCGCGTAGACGGGCGACCGCGAGACGACCGTCGCCGCCGCCGAGACGACGGCCACGAGCGAGACGATGAGAAACACCGCCTCGTCACCGATGCCTCCGAGCCGGCGTCCGCAGACGACGAACGCGGCCAGGGCCGCCATGCCGATGAGGCAGCCGAGCAGGCGGGCTCTCCGCTCACGGCGGCCCGACTGCCCGCGGGGCAGGAGAAGCCAGAGGCTCGCCGCCGCGGCGGTCACGCCACCGGCGAGGAGCACACCCGGCGAGAGCGGCACGAGGGAGGTGGCGATCACAGCGTACCTCCCAGCGCCGCCGACTTCATCGGCTCGGCGTCCTTCGTCATGTCGTAGACGCTCAGCAGCTTTTCCTTGTCGAAGATCATCTCCTCGCGGCTCTTGCCGGTGAGGTCGAGCAGGCTCGTGAGCTCGATCGCATCGACAGGACAGGCCTCCTCGCACATGCCGCAGAAGATGCATCGCAGTTCGTCGATCTGGAAGCTCTCGGGATATTTTTCGCGGTCGGGCCAAGGGCTCTCCGTGGCCACGATGTCGATGCAGTGGGCGGGGCAGGCGGTGGCGCAAAGGAAGCAGGCCACGCACTTCACGCGGCCCTCCGGGTCGCGGTTGAGCCGGTGCACGCCGCGGTAGATGAGCGGATTGCCCACGGTCGGCCTCTGGTCGGGAAAGCTGACGGTCACCTTCGGGCTCACGAGGTGCCTGGCGGTCGTGGTCAGTCCCTGCACGAAGAGGGGCAGATAGAGCCGTTCGGCAAGCCCGAGCGGCTTCTCCTCCAGCCACGTGACGGCGGGATCGGTCGGTTTCATGATGGGATCATGCTCCGGTGAGTTCGTGCTCGATGTCGAAGGGGTCGTGCGCGCGGATCGGCCGGTTGTCGGTGCCCGAGGGCGTGAAGAGTCCGGCGGCGATCCAGCCGAGCAGGAACACGCCCCACGGGATCACGAGCGCCGCCCATCCCGCCGGCCCATCGCCGAGGGCCGACACCAGCTGCGGACGGAATTCCTCGATCGCCGCCACGGTCACGAGGTTGGCCAGGCCCAGCGGCAGCATCACCTTCCAGGCGAGATTCATCAGCTGGTCGAATCGGAACCGCGGCCAACTCCAGCGGACGAGCATGAAGAAGAGGATCACCGCCAGGATCTTCGCGGAGAGCACTCCGAACCGCACGAGTGCGCCAAGCCAGGTGACCTCGTCGCCTGATCCGGTCACGCCCCAGAGGTGCCAGCCGCCCAAGAACATGATCACGATCAGGAACGCCGCCGTGACCATGTGGAGGAATTCGGCCACGAGGAAGAGGAGCAGCTTGATGCCCGAATACTCGGTGTGGTAGCCGCCGACGAGCTCTTGCTCGGCCTCGGGCAGGTCGAACGGCAGGCGGGCCGCCTCGGCGAACGCGGCGATGAGGAACACGACGAATCCAAGCGGCTGGGCGAAGACATACCAGACGCCGCTGGCAGCCTGGGCGTTCATGATGGTATCGAGCTTGAGCGACCCGGCGGCCAGCACGACCCCGAGAAGGCCCAGCCCGAGCGGAATCTCGTAGGCGACGAGCTGGGCGCTCGAGCGGAGCCCGCCGAGGAATCCGTATTTATTGTTGCTGGCCCAGCCGCCGAGCAGTACGCCGTAGACGGCGATGCTTGAAAGCGCGAAGACCCACAGCACACCGACATCGAGCCCGGGCGCGACGAGGAATGGCACCGGGTCGGGCAGGCCCGGGATGCCAAGGGGCGGAAGCACGCTGCCAAACGGGATCGCGGCGAAGATGGCCAGCGACGCGGCCAGGATCACCAGCGGCGCCGCGGTGTAGAGCACCTTGTCCACGTGCCCGGGCGTGAAGTCTTCCTTGAGGATGATCTTCAGCCCGTCGGCCAGCGGCTGGCCGAGTCCGAAGAGGCGAATCTTCGTGAGCGGGATGCCGACCCGGTTGGGGCCCTTGCGATCCTGCACCCACGCCGCCATCCAGCGTTCCACGAGCACGAGATATGCCGCCGCCGTCATCAGGCCGCCTACCAGGAGGCCGATCTTCACGAGCGCCGCGATCGTGGCGAGCGAGGGAATGAGGGCGTTCATGAGGATGCCAGCTGGAGGATTCGGAGGTCGATGCCCGTGGCGGGCATGTCGCCGGCCAGGGCCGCAAACGATGCCGACGATGCGGCGATCTCGTGCCGGATGGCGACGGGGTCGTAGAGGCCGCGGCGGCCGAGCATGTTCCACAGGAGCCGGCCTTCCGGCCAGACGCCGGCTGGCGGACGGATCGCCTGCCCGAAGCTCTGGGCCCGATGGGCGATGTTCACCCACGTGCCCGTTCGTTCCGCGAAGCCGGTGGCCGGCAACTTCCAGGTGGCCAGCTGCATGAGCGGCGACTCGAAGAGATCCTGCACGACGAGCTGCTTGAGGCCGTTGAACGACGCGGCCGTGGCCGTTTCGATCCACGCCGCCGGATGGCCGGACGTGATCCAGGCCGCGTCGGCCTTGCCGGCGGCCACGTGGGCGACGAGATCGGTCCACGAGTTGTCGCCGGCGCCGTAGAGAGCGAGCACCTTCTCGACGCCGATTCGATTGGGGCATTTTTCGCCGCGGATCGTGAAGCCGCCGGGAAACGTCTCGTCGTTCCCGCCCATCGGCACGAAGCCGAGGGCGAGGTAGGCATCGGCGTCGATCAACCTGGCCACGGCGCAGAGCATCCAGGCCTCCTCGACCGTCAGCTGCGGCGAGACGGCCACGGCCAACCGGCCCGCGGACGTGAGATCGTCGTGGAGCCGCGTGACGACATCGGCCCACTCGACCGGGTCAAAGCTGGAGCGCGACGAGCCATTGCCCTGGTGCGACGCATGCGCCGTCCGGCGGCCGGCCTCGAGGATGCGGGATGCATCGTGGAGGTGGTGCCAGCCGTAGCGGCCCTCGTCGCAGATCCACCACTTGTTCACATGCATGTTCTCGCGGGGCTTGAGCCGGTAGACGGTGTCCTGGTTGTGCTCGGTATGGATCGAGCAGCCGGCCGCGCAGCCGCCGCAGACATTCGCCTCTCGCTTCAGGAACCAGACCCGCTGCTGGTAGAGGAAGTCCTTGTCGCCCAGGGCTCCCACCGGGCAGAGGTCCACGACGTTGCCGGAGAGCTTGTTGTCGAGAGGGTAGCCCGGGAAGACGTCGATCTCTTCCTTTGCACCACGGGAGGTGACCATCAACTCCGATGTGCCGCTCACCTCGCGGGTAAATCGCACGCAACGCGTGCACATGATGCAGCGGTCCACGAAGAGCGTGACCGTCGGCCCGACATCGCGCTTGCGGCTGGTGAAGGGATGGAGATCGGCCCGCCGCTCCGCCTGGCCGTGCTCGAAGTGGTAATCCTGCAGCAGGCATTCACCCGCCTTGTCGCAGATCGGGCAGTCGATCGGGTGATCGATGAGCAGGGCCTCCTCGACCCGCGCCCGGCTTTCCTTCACGAGCTGGCTTTCGGTCACGATCACCGTGCCGTCCTTGGCGGGCGTCTGGCAGCCCGGCACGAGTTTGGGAACCATCGTGACTTTGCCGGTGGCCGCGTCGCGGGTGCCGGTCTCGATCAGGCACATTCGGCAGCTCGCCACGACCGACAGCCCCGGGTGCCAGCAGTAATGCGGAATTTCCTTGCCGGCCCGCCGCGCGGCCTCGATACAGTTGAGCCGCTCGTCGGCCCCGATCTCGATCTCTTGTCCATCGACGATGACTGTGGGCATCAATGCGCTTCCACGATTTGGAGGGCGGGGACGGGCTCGGTCACCATCCAGCCCGAGGGATTGGTCCGCTTGATGTAGTCTTCGAACTCGCCGCGGAACTTCTTGATCGCGTTCTTGATCGGCCAGGCGGCGCCGTCGGCCAAGCCGCAGATCGTGCTACCAGGCATCATGCCCATCGTGTTGCCGATCTCCGCGAGCAGATCGAGATCCTTGAGCCGGCCCTTGCCCGCCTTGATCCGTTCGAGCATCCGCAGCGACCAGCTCGTGCCCTCTCGGCAGGGCGTGCACTGGCCGCACGACTCGTGGGCGAAGAACCGGCAGGAGTTGTGGATCACGTCCACGATGCTCGTCTGGTCGTCGATCACGACGACGGCCGCCGTGCCGAGGCCGAGGCAGCCCACCTTGCCGGGGCCTGCGAAGTCGAGCGGCGTGTCGAGCTCGGATTCGGTCATGAGCCCCATGGAAATCCCTCCCGGGATCACGGCCTTCGCGGTTCGGCCCTTCCACACGCCGCCGCCGAACTCATCGATGAGCTGCCGGGCCGTGATGCCGAGCGGCGCCTCGTAGCAGCCCGGCTTCTCGACGTGGCCGGAGAGGCAGTAGAGCTTGGGGCCGTAGGAGCCGGGATCTCGCGGGTTGTTCGGGTCGGCCGGCACGCCGATCGATTTGAACCATTCGATGCCACGTCGCGCGATCTGGGCGACGCAGGCCATCGTCTCGATGTTGTTCACAACCGTCGGTTTGCGGAAGAGACCCTCGATCGCGGGGAAGGGGGGCTTGATCCGCGGCCACGCCCGCTTGCCCTCGAGGCTCTCGATGAGCCCCGTCTCCTCGCCGCAGATGTAGGCGGCCGCACCGCGGTGGAGATAGATGTCGAGCGAGAAGCCGCCCCCCTTGATGTTCTTGCCGAGGTAACCGGCGGCGTAGGCCTCGTCGATCGCCGCCTGGAGCCGGTGCCACGATCGCGGGTATTCGTATCGCAGGTAGATGTAGGCCGTGGAGGCCCGCGTGGCGTAGGCCGAGATGATCGTGCCCTCGATCACCTGGTGCGGGTCGTCCTCCATCAGGATCCGGTTGTTGAACGTGCCCGGCTCGCTTTCGTCGGCGTTCACGCAGAGATAGATCGGCCCCGGATGATCCTTCGGCAGGAAGGTCCATTTCAGGCCCGTCGAGAATCCGGCGCCGCCGCGGCCTCTCAGCCCCGATGCCTTCACCATCTCCACGACGTCGCCCGGCTTCTTTTCCGCGAGAAGTTTTTCAAGTGGCGCGTAGCCGCCCCGGCTCTTGTAGCTGGCCAGCGTGTTCCCGTCGGCCACGCCGACGGCTTCGAGCAGGACGGGCTTGAATGGGGGCATGTCAGGTCGCCTTCCCGCGGGGCTTCTTGAGCTCGGCCTCGGCGGCCTCGGGCGTCATGGTCTTGAGCAGGTCGTCGTTGGCGAGGATGCACGGGGCGAAGTCGCAGGCCCCGAGGCATTCGGCCGGCTCGATCGTCAGTTCGCCATCGGGGGTCGTGCCGTAGGGCCTCACGCCGTTCGCGTGGCAGAGGTGCTCGAGCAACTGATCGCCGCCGCGGAGCGCGCAGGAGATCGACCGGCAGACGAAGGCCCGCACCTTTCCGTGCGGCTTCTCCTGGTGAAAGAACTGATAGAAGGTGAGCGTGTCCTGCACCTCGGCCGGCGCGAGGCCGAGCACCTCGGCGATCTCGACGACCGCCTCCAGCGGCACCTGCCGCAGCGCCGCATGCACGATGTGCAACGCCGGCAGCGTGAGGGCGCGGCGATTGGGGTAGCGCGGCGCGAGCGCCTCGATCTGGGCTACCATCTCGTCGGTGAGGATTTTTTTCTTGGCGATCATGCTTTGGACGAAGGCTTCAGGCACCTTCCCGCAGTGTGAGGTTCCGGAAGGGGTTGCCCCTGCCGTCTCTCCGGACGTTCGCTGCGGCCATCCTGGCCTTCGCTCACTCGATGCTGGCTGCGCTCCGCCATCCATGGCTCCGCTGGCCAGCAACGCCGTCTCGACGACACGGGCAACCCCTTCCTCCCGTAGGTGAAAGGGCAGTCTTTATTCATCGGTCGAGCTCCGCGGCGATGATGTTGAGGCTGCCGAGCACGGCCACGACGTCGGAGAGCGTGTGGCCGCGGATCAGGTGGGGAAAGAGGGCGAAGTGGAGCACGGAGGGAGGCCGGCAGCGGGCACGGTAGGCCGACTCGTTTCCGTCGCCCACGATGTAGAAGCCGAGTTCGCCGTTGGGCGCCTCGATCGCGGCATACGACTCCTCGCACGGCACCTCGAAGCCGCGGTTGCTCATCGACAGCTCGAAGTGCGAGATCGTGCCCTCGATCGACGAGTAGACCTGCTTCTTGGTCGGCAGGGCCGTCCGCTGGTCGATGCCAACGTTCACCGGCCCACTCGGCAGGTTCTCGAGCGCCTGGGCGACGATCGAGAGGCTCTCCCGCATCTCCTGCATCCGCACGAGGTAGCGGGCGTAGCAATCGCCGGCGGCGGCGCAGGGCACCCGAAAATCGAAATCGGCGTAGGCGAGGTAGGGCTCATCTTTCCGCAGGTCGCGGGTGACGCCGCTGGCCCGCGCCACCGGGCCGGTCGCGCTGCGATTGATCGCCTCCTCCTTCGTGAGCACGCCCACGCCCTTCGTGCGATCGACGAAGATGCGATTGCGGGTGAGCAGCCGCTCCATGTCGTCGATCGTCTTCGGGAACGTCTTCACGAACGTGCGGATCTTCTCGACAACCAGCGGCGTGAAGTCCTGTGACACGCCGCCGACGCGGGTGTACGAATTAGTGAAGCGGGCCCCGCAGAGCGTCTCGAAGATGTCGTAGATCACCTCACGCTGGTAGAAGGCGTAGAGGAAGAAGGTGAAGGCGCCGGTATCGAGCCCCACCGCGCCGTTGCACAGCAGGTGGTCGCTGATCCGGGCCAATTCGGCGATGATCGTGCGGATGTATCGGCAGCGGGGCGTGAGTTCGAGCCCGAGCAGGGCCTCGACGGCGTGATGCCAGGCCACGTTGTTGGCCATCGGTGAGATGTAGTTCATCCGGTCGGTGACGGTCACGTATTGGTTGAACGTGAGGTGCTCGCCGATCTTCTCGAAGCCGGAGTGCAGGTAGCCCATCTCGGGCATCGCATCGACCACCCGTTCGCCCTCGAGC
>JBJTOU010000084.1:0-2875 GCA_046074725.1 Planctomycetia bacterium | reverse complement strand
TGTCCGCCGACCGCATGCCCACCAGTCGCGGCATCGCGCCGCTTGCCGACATTCCCGATCGCGAGGGCGGTGACGGCGGACCTGAGCTTGTGATTCGGGGCGAACACCCCGTGATAGCGATGCCGGTGCTTCCGCGGCGGGGGCACGAGATCGGCCAGCCGGTCCAAGAAGTCACACGGCGAGAGTTCGACGACGCCGTTAGCGCCCGGCCTGTGACCGTCACGGGTCGAGCCCGCCGCAGTACGGAGCAGCCGCTCGATCTCTTCGATGAAGATCCTCGTGAGGGCCGCGACCGCGCTTGGGCCGGTCAGCGAGGAAGCATCGCAACCGCTTCGGCACGGAGATCACCCACTGCCGCACGGGCACCGGGGGAATGACGCGGTCGACGAGATGCGCAGCTGTCTGTGCCATCCGGCGGCCATTGCAAGACGGACAGACACCCCGGCCCTTGCACGAGAAGGCCACGGCTCACTTCCGCCGTGCTGGCCCGAGTGTGCGGCCCTTGAACATCATGACAGGTGTCGCCATCGGAAGGTGTCTCATGGCCCCGGCTCGATCGCGCAGTGGATCGCCCAGATCAACCCGTCGGAGTTCTGACGGTTGTTCGTCTTAATCACCAGCTGATTGTCCCCCGGCTTCAAGACGACGGGGATCCGCGCCGTCTCGAAACCGTCCGAGTGATCGAGGGTCGCGAGCTTCGTGCCGTTGAGCCAGACATTCGCCCAGTCGTCGAAGGCCAGCCGCAGTGTGGCCGCCCGTTGCGCCCCGCTGATGATCGTGGTCCTGGTGTAGAAGGAATGGTCGGTCGGTGGATAGGCCGGGCGATGCTGGCTGACGTGCTCGAGCCGCAACCACCCGTGCTCGCTCCGCAGGGAGTGGACGGGATGGTCGACCGCACCGATCCTGATGGCGGCAGGGAGCAACGGCTGCGAGAGCTGCCGGATCATGTCCTCGGCTGGCTGATTGAAAGCTTCGATATCGGCACCGTCGGCGATCAGCCCCACTGCGACCCACTCGCCGGGAGTCTCGACGGACGGGGCTTTCGAGTCGGGGACCTTGTAGAAATACGACACCGCTTCGTAGTCGTCGGCCCGAGCGTTCGAGGTGAAGAGCAACGACGATCGGAATACGACCGGATCGGGACCGAAGAAGCGGTAGAAGACGCCGTCCTGGTCGTTCCGCCCCCGGTTGTCACGGTACGGACACCCGGTCCAGGGGGTCTGGTACTGGTTGAACCCCCAGGAGAAGCCGAAGTCGTCCTCGACGTTGGCTCCGCAGATCACGTGCGGGTCGGTCTCGCCGTCGATCAGCATCCGAGTGCCGCTGTTGTGGAAGACCATGTCGCCATGGTCCTGCTGGCGATATCCCATCACGTAGCCCGCCAGGAACCCGACCCCGTCCGTCTCGAGGATCGGAAAGGGCTTCGTTGGTGACGCCGGCTCGGCAAGGTGATGCTGGGCGTGGAATCGCAATGGGGTCAGGTCGACGCCCGTCGGATACTGCTGCCAGTCGACCATGGCGGCGCCATGCTTGGGCGACTTGCCGTGGAGCCGGATCACGCAGCCGGTGGAGAAAGGGACGGGCAGGCGGAGGTTCCAGCCCGGCGACGCTTTGGCGGGAATCTGCGGGTCATTGGTCACCGTGAAGTTGGGGAAGGTGACGAGACCTGCGCTTTGGATGTGGTACTCCTCGAAGTTGAGCATGGTGCCGAAAAACGACCGGAACGGCATGCGCACCTGGGGCGTGTCCGCTCCGTCGACGGTGATCTCAATGTCGAGGTCGGCGAGGTCCTTCTCGGCGAACACGAACCACAGCTTCCGCAGGCAACCCGGGCCGGTGACGTTCATGACGTCGACGGTGTCGTCGGCTCCGGATGCGATATTCGCGGTCGTGCGCCGGGATCGAAACTGCGTCGGCAAGTGCAGGAGTGGTACCGCGGGATCGGCATACGTTTCGGGGAACGGGTCTCTGGCCGGCACTATGGGTTCGCGGTCACCAACGACTTCCTCGCGGTCTTGCACTTCGGCTCCGGATGCTGTCGTGTCAACGGGCAGTGCAGCCCCCAAAAAACAGATGGCCGCACACCTGACGACATCGATCAATGCTCTCCCGGCCATCAGCTTCATCGTGGCTTCTCCTTTCCCCTGAACAGACGGTCCGACGACGAGCGGGCGTCGTGGCGATGCGTTCCGGGCCGATTCAGTTCCCGTGGGTCGGTGAATCGAAAAGCGACACCGTGTGTTGATCGAACACGCGAGACTCCCCTTCGGTGAGTCGTGTCATTGTGACCCCCCTTCCAGTTTTTGTACCAGTGCTCATGAGAGAGTTGGGGAACAGTCCGCATGGTGTGTCGGAGGGAGGGGCGTAGCCCCGACCGGAGACACACCACGCGACGCCGCCGGGACCACCCCGGAGGCCGTATCGTCAAGCCTGGCAACGAACGCCGCCGGGGTCAGCCACTTCACGGCGTCGGCAGTCGAACTGATCCCGCTGTGGTAACCGAACGCATCAGTCGGATTGGCCTGGGGCTTTGTGGCCGCCTGGATTGCGGAATCGATTTCCGCCAGGCGTGGCCCGGCCTTTTTGGCGACGGCGGCCTCGAGCTCGTTCTTCCGCTTCTCGAGGGCGATCTTGCCGTCGGTCTTCGTTTCGGGAAGTTCGGTATGGCCGATGAAGTCCCACGGCCCCGCCGCGATGAACCCGATCGCCTCCTGGCCGTCGAGCGTGTCGGGAGGGAGCCTGTCGCCGGCCACCTGCTCCTCGATGAATCGGGCGTAGGGCTTGTCGGCATCGGGCCGCACGGCGAACTCGCTCACCGCCTCGGGCACGGCCGGCTTCACGATCGGCTGCCACGCCCAGTGGTCGAGCCGTGGAT
>JBJTOU010000083.1:0-33515 GCA_046074725.1 Planctomycetia bacterium | reverse complement strand
CGGCGCGGGAGACGAGCCTGGCCCCGAGCGCGGAGGTCGAGAGCGATTGAGGCCGCACCGATCGCAGGATGCGGAGGGCGTTGTACTGCTGCGCCGTGATGCCGTGCCGCTGGAAGACCCGCTCGTCGATCTCGCGGAGCCGGTCGTAGGTCCGCCACAGCTGGAGGTAGGCCTCTTGCTCGAGCGAGTCGAAGGCGGACGACGTCGGGCGGGTCCGGCAGGGAGCGGTGGGCGGCATATTCGAATACTATCGGCCATATGCCGTCTTAACAACAGTCGTTTGAACGGCTATTATCGCCCGTTTGGACTTTTTCCCCCATGACGCCCACCGACTGGACCCTGCTGTCGCTCCACCTCGCGGCGATGCTGTTCGCCGCGATCGTGCTCGGGCAGGCGGCGCGGCGGATCGGCATCCCGGCCGTGGTCGGCGAAATCGCCGGGGGGCTCCTGCTCGGCCCCACGGTGCTCGGCCGGCTGTCGCCCGACCTCCAGGCGTGGCTCTTCCCGCCGTCGGGCCCGATCACGTCCGCCCGCACCGCGATCGCTCGCGTCGGCATGCTCTTCTTCATCGTGACGATCGGGCTCGATATCAGCATCGCCGAGTTCCGCCGGATCGGCCGCAAGGCGCTCTCCGTGGGCACGATCGGCACGCTCGTGCCGCTCGTCCTGGGATTCCTGATGTGCTACGTCTTTCCAGACGTCATCGGCGTGACGCGGAAGGATCTCTTTGCAACGGCATTGTTCATGGGTTCGATCCTCTCGCTGTCGGCGAATCCCGTGATCGCCCGCATCCTCATGGACATGGGGCTCTTCAGGAGCGAGATCGGACGGACGATCATGTCGGCGACGCTGGTCGATGACCTCGTCGGCTGGGGATTGTTCGCGGTGATCCTGGCGGAGTTCGCGCCTCAGGCGACGGGCCAGGGCCAGGGCTTTGCGATCCTCGGGCTGGCCACGCTCTTGCTCGGAGGAACCCTGGTCGCGGGGCGGCTCGTGCTGCCGCCGCTCATGGCATGGGTCCACCGCAGTCTCCCGCAGCCATCGACCCTCATCTCCAGCATCGCGCTGCTGTCGCTCCTCGGCGCCGCCGGCTCCGAACATCTCGGCCTGCATTCTTTCCTCGGCGCGTTCGTCGTCGGCATCGCGCTCTCGGACGTCTACCAGAAATACCCGCGGCCGTTCGAGATCGTCGCCGAGTTTTCCTATGCCGTCTTTACTCCCCTGTTCTTTGTCTCGATGGCGATCGGAGCCGACTTCATCGAGGGTTTTGATCCGTGGCTCGTGGCCCTGGTCACCGCTGTCGCATTCGTCGGGAAAATCTGCGGCGTTTTCATCGGGGGCCGACTTGCGGGCATGGACAGCCGGCAATCGCTCGCGGTCGGCTGTGGGCTGAATGCCCGTGGAATCCTCGGCATCGTGATGGCCGCGGCGGCCTACGATGCCCAACTGATCGACCTGCGGCTCTTCGTGGCCTGCGTGCTCATGTGCGTCATCACGACGATGGCCGCCGGCCCGGCACTCAGTCTGATCCTCGGTCACCGGCTGCGGACTACTGCGTGCGGCGGGCTTCCCACGGGCTGAAGGCCGCCCACACGGGGTTGTGGTCCGAGACCTGCAGCGCCTGATCGAGCGACAGGCCGAACGTGCTCTGCAGGTCGAGCACGCCCCACCGCCCCGTGTACTCCGCCGTCGCCGCACGGGCGAAGATGATGTTGTCGTAGGTCTTGGTCCGGCGGGTGTTGGTCGTCGTGCCCGACACGGCCCAGCCGATATTCGGAATGCGCGCGATCCGGCCCAATTGGTTGGGCGCGGCATTGAGGTCGCCGAGCAGGATCACGTCGTCCTCGTCGGGCCGGGCCCGCTGCATCACCTCAAAGACGTCGGCGAGGGCATCGACCTCCTGCGGCACCTCGTCGGGATCGGTGTGGGTATCGACCATCCAAAACGTGAAGGCCGCCTCGGGCGGATAGGCTCGCGTGCGAAATCGGGCGTACATCGGCGGCCGGTGGAGGCGGCCTCCGGGATCGGCGATCGTGCCGGGCGACGAGGGGTCGAGCTCGATCCGGGTGGTGTCGTAGATGAAGGTGTATTGCTCCTTGCTCACGGTGCGGCCCAGCCGCGGTCCGATGACCCAGTGGTAACGGCTGCCATCGGCATTGACCGCCTTCACGAACGTCGGCACGACATCGTCCGACTTGGCCCGAACCTCCTGCACGGCGACGACGTCGAACATCCGCACCACGCGGGCGAGTACATCGACGACCTCCCGCTTGGCGAGCTTCGATTCGCCGAACACCTGGATGTTGAAGCTCGCGATCAAGACCGCGTCGGAGGGCTTTGACGACGGCACCGGCGCCGCCGGCGGCGGAGGCGGCGGCATCGCCGGCGTGGAGGAGATGGAGGCCAGCGGTGGCCGCGAGCCGGGGGCGGGCGGCTGGGGAACCGGCTGCATGCCGGGCATGCCGGATGGCGGGCCTGTGGACGGCGCCGGTGACGACTCGTCCGGGGGCGACGTGACCGATGCCACGATCTGCCCGATCACTGGCAGGTCAGGATTCACCCAGCCGGAGACGCCCGTGCCACCGATGAGCGAGAGGATCGACGTGAGCGACACCCACAACGACGTGAGCGTCGAGGCCGATTTCTTCTTCTTTGGCTTGCGGTTCTTGGCCACCGCGCCGCCTCCATGCCGCGCGGCTCCCCGTCACCGCCATCCATGGCGGATCCCCTGCGGGTTGTATCGGCACGATGAGACGCGCCGGTTGCATCACCCGATCGCGGCCATCGCGTCGCGGGCCAGCCGGGAGAGCCGCGGGTCAGGATCGCCCGCAGCCTTTTCCAAAACTCCCCGGGCTGCCGCAGCCGCAGGGCCTATCTGCCCCAAAGCCCACGCCGCACGCTGCCGCACGGAAAGATCGTCGCCGGAGTTGACGGCATCAGCCAGCACACTCACCGCTTCCGCGGCCCCTTCCCCGCATCGCCCAAGGAGCGTGGCCGCCCAGTATCCCGCGAGCGGCACGCGGTCGCCGACCAGCAACGTCAGCCTCGACACCGCCGCTTCCGGCGGAGGCCCAAGTTCCTCGAGCGCCGCCACGGCCCACTCCCGAACCGGCTCGTGCGCATCACGGCATACCTCGACGAGCTCCACCGCGGCCGGCGCGGCCTCTGGGCCCATCTGCCCGAGCCGTTCGGCGGCGGCGGCCCGTTCCCCGGGATCCGCCGAAGCAAGCTGCGCGATGATCGCCTCGATGCCGTCAGCCATGGCCATGCTGTAAGCTCCCGTTCCGGGGCGGTATGCCACAGAAATCGGCCGCAAGTATAGCGTTTTGGACGACACGTCCCTCCCGAGCGACCCCGTCGGCGGGCTGGTAGACTCGTATGTCTGTTTCGTTGACTCGACCGATCGTTCAACTGGAGACTCCCCATGGACATCCTCGGTGAAATCCTCAAGCAAGTGCTCGAAGGCGCGGCTCAGCAGCAGCCGCAACGGCCGGCGCCCCAGCGGGCCCCGCAGCCGCAGCCGCGAGCGCCCGAAGGCATGCCCTCGCCCAACGACCTCGGCGAGATTTTCAAGCAGATCTTCGGCGGCAGCGATGCCCAAAAACTCCCCGAAGTCGTGAAGCAGTTCGAGGAAAAGGGATTCCGCGACGAGGTCGATTCATGGGTCCGCACCGGACCCAACAAGCCGATCGAACGCCGACAGATCGAGGATGTCTTCGGCCAGCGGGAACTCGACGACATCGCCCGTCAGCGGAACATCGACCGCGAACGGCTCGCCGAGGTCTTGAGCCGCTACATCCCGAAGATCATCGACGAACTGACCCCCTCCGGGCAGCTGCGTCGCTGATCGCACGATGGCGACCGCGACACGGGAAGTGAGACTGCGCATGCACCGAGGCATCCTGGTGATCGTCCTCGTCGGGCTCGCGCTGGCCGCCGAGACGACGCCCGCCGGCGACCCGAGGCCCGCGGCCGACACGCCGTTCGGCGTCGAAACGGACCAGGAGCCACGGATGTCGCGGCGGGCGCGGCGGGCGGCGCGGCGACGCGCGAGCCTCGCCGAGTCATCGGCCGATGACGAAGGAGCGGAGTCGCCGCAGAGGCGGGTCGCCGACCCGATCGTCCCGTCGTTCGCCGGGGAGGTTGTTCACCGCGATCAGCCCTATGGATCAGCCTCCCTTCCCTGTCAGCGGTTCGACATCCTCCTGCCCGAGGGCTGCGATGGCGGACTCCCGCTGGTCGTCTGGATTCATGGCGACAGCTGGCGGTCGGGCACGAAGGATGACTGCCCGGTGACGTGGCTCACGCGGCATGGCTACGCCGTCGCGAGCATCGGCTACCGGCTTTCCTCGGAGGCGACGTTTCCGGCGCAGGTGGACGATTGCCTCGAGGCGCTCGCCACGATCCAGCGAGATGCCGAACTCTGGGGCATCGATCGCACCCGCGTCTGCGTGGCGGGCGCGGCGGCCGGCGGTCACCTGGCGGCGCTCTCCGGTCTGTGGAACCAGCCCGACCCCGATCAGCCGCCGACCCGCGTGGCGGCCATCGCCACCTTCGCGGCCCCGACGCATCTCACCACGCTCGGCCCGCAGCACGACCGGCCCGCCTCGCCGGCCAGCCTGCTCGTCGGCGGCCCGCTCCCGGAACTTCGCGAAGCGGCCCAGCGGGCCAGCCCGCTGACGCATGTCTCGTCCGGTGCGGCGCCCGTGCTCGTCGTCCACGGCCGGTGCGACACGCTCGTGCCTCCCGATCAGAGCGTGCGATTCCATGCGGCGCTCGAGGCCGCCGGGGTCGAGAGCCGGCTGGTGATGGTCGATGGCGCCGGCCACGATCTCTCCGTCTCCCGCACCAGCCCGGCGGGCGTCGCGCTGCTTGAGTTCCTGGACCGGACGCTCGGTCGCGGCCGGCGGTCGCAGTAAATCGGCGCGGCCCCTACAGCCGGCATGCGCGGCTTTTTTTCGCCCGCTTGTGCAGTCGATCACGGGGGGCGTCGATACCTCCATCGTGTTCCCGATTCACGATCCTGTTCATGGAGCCATCCATCCCGCCATGCCCAGCAACCACCGCAAAGCCCCCTCGTCCGCAGTGCAAAACCCTCTCGAAACGTATCTGCGGGACATCAACGAGGTGTCGCTCTTGTCAGCCGCCGACGAGAAGCGGCTGGCCGAGGCGATCGCCCGCGGCGACGCATCCGCCCGCGACCACATGGTCCGCGCTAACCTGCGGCTGGTAGTGAGCATCGCCCGCGGCTATGCCAACCGTGGCCTCCCCCTGCCCGATCTCATCGAGGAGGGCAATCTCGGCCTCCTGCGGGCCGTCGAGGGATTCGATCCGAAGGTCGGCACGCGGTTCAGCACCTACGCCAGCTACTGGATCAAGCAGTCGATCAAGCGGGCACTCATTAACAACGGTAAGACGATCCGCATCCCGGCCTACATGGTGGAGCTGCTCTCCAAATGGAGGCGTGCCACCGCCCGGCTCTCCGAGTCCCTCGGCCGCACGCCCACGCCGGAGGAGATCGCACGGATGCTCGGACTGGCCAAGAAGAAGCTCTCGATCGTCAAGAAGGCGATCACGGTCAACACCGCCACGCCTCAGACCGAGCAGGCCGACGGCTGGTCGCTCGGCGACATCATCCGCGACGAGAATGCCAAGTGCCCGGCCGAGGTGCTCGTCGATCACGACACGCTACGGCATGTGCTCAAGCGAATCGACGAACTCGACACCCGGGCCGCGACGATCATCAAGCTGCGGTTCGGCCTCGAGGGGGGTGAGCCGATGACGCTCAAGGAGATCGGGGCCGTGCTCGGACTGACCCGGGAGCGGGTCCGGCAGATCGAGTCGGAGACGCTGGCCGGCCTGGCGATGGAGATCGACGGGTCGCCGCGGGCCACGATCGAGTTGCGACGCGGGGCGTGAGGCGGATACCCTCTCGATCGTGAACCTCCACGACCACATCCGCCCGATCCCCGACTTCCCCAAGCCGGGCATCCTGTTTCGCGACATCACGCCGCTCCTGGCCCACCCGCAGGCGCTGGCCACGGCGACCCGACAACTCTCCCTGCCCTGGCAGCATGCCGGCATCACGGCGGTGGCGGCGGTCGAGGCACGCGGCTTTCTCTTCGCGACCCCCCTGGCCCTGGCCCTCGGAGTGGGTGTGATCCCGGTTCGCAAGCCGGGCAAACTGCCCGCCGACACGATCGCCCACGACTACGACCTCGAATACGGCCGCGATCGTCTCGAGATGCACCGCGGCATCCTCGCCGACGGGGCGAAGGTGCTCATCGTGGACGACGTGCTGGCGACCGGCGGCACGGCCGAGGCGTGCGCGAAACTGATCGAGACGGCTGGCGCCGTCGTCGCCGGCGCGGCATTCCTGGTCGAACTCGAGGCCCTCGGCGGCCGCGCCCGGCTCGCACCGCACCGGGTGGAATCGGTCATCACATACTGACCGAACGCCCGCATGCCGGCACGGCCCGTCCGGGGGTCCACAAAGAATGGCGTGATGGTCAAGCACAGAGTCGTCGTGGCGATGTCGGGTGGTGTCGATTCGAGCGTGGCGGCGGCCATGCTCGTCGAGGCAGGCCACGAGTGCGTGGGCGTCTTCATGCGGCACGGCCAGCCGGCGTTGCCGCCGACAGCCGGCCTGCCGATCGTCACCCCCGCGAAGCCCGGCCATCAGGGCTGCTGCAGCGCCGCCGACGCACTCGATGCCAGGCGGGTGGCCGACCGTCTGGGCATTCCGCTTTTCGCGCTCGACCTCACCGACGACTTCGACCGGCTCGTCGATCATTTTGCGGAGGAGTATGGCCACGGACGCACGCCCAATCCCTGCGTGCGATGCAACTCGTGGCTCAAGTTCGGCCGCCTCTTCGACTATGCCGAGGCCATCGGCGCCAGCCACGTGGCGACGGGCCACTATGCGAGGCTCTCGCAGGCGACCGACGGGACACAGCAACTGCGCCGCGGCCGTGATGCCGACCGCGATCAGTCATACGTCCTCTTCGACATCCGGCCAGAGCGTCTCGATCGGATGCTCCTCCCCGTGGGCGATCTCACGAAGCGCGAGGTCCGCGAGCGGGCCGCTGCGTTGGGGCTCGCCACCGCCGCCAAGCCCGATAGTCAGGAAATCTGCTTCGTGGCACCGGGCGAGCATGCCCGGCTCGTGGCCGCGAGGCTTGGCGGATCGCGGGCCGGCGAGATCGTCGCGATCGACGGCCGCGCCCTCGGCCGGCACGACGGGATCGAGCAGTTCACCGTCGGCCAGCGGCAGGGCCTGGGGATCGCGACTGGTGCGCCGCTCTACGTGGTGCGGATCGAGGCCGACTCCCGCCGGGTGGTGGTCGGGAGCCGCGACGACGTTCCCCAACATCGGCTCGAGGCGGCGGAGGCAACATGGCTCGGCGCGCCACCGCAGGAGCCCTTCATGTGCGACGTGCAGTGCCGGGCCCAGCGGGGATCGGCGCCGGCGATGGTCACGCCCCTGCCGGGAGGGCGGTTCGTGGCCGAGTTCGCCGGAGGCCCCGGCGCTTCTCCTGGGCCGATTTCCCCGGGCCAGCCGGCGGTTTGCTACTCCGGCGATCGGCTCCTGGGCGGCGGCTGGATCGTGGCCTGACGGCGAACTACGCTTGAAGCCATGCAAAATCTTCGCAACGTTCCGATCGACTCCATTCCCGTCCCAGTGCTCGTCGTGGCGGCCGTGATCCTCGGCCTGGCCGCGCTGACGATGCTCCTCTTGATACTCAACTACGGCCAGCTCTGGTTTCAGGCCTATTGGTCGAAGGCCCGGGTCACGTTCATGGAACTGCTCGGCATGAGCCTGCGGAAGGTGAATGCCCGCACGATCGTGCAGGCGAGGATCATGGCGACGCAGGCCGGCCTCGGCCGCGACATCACCTGCCGACGGCTCGAGGCCCACTACCTCGCCGGCGGTGACGTCCCGCGCGTGATCCGGGCCTTGATCGCCGCCCACCGGGCCGATCTCGATCTCGACTTCGACCGGGCCTGCGCCATCGACCTCGCCGGCCGCGACGTGCTCGATGCGGTGCAGACGAGCGTGAACCCCAAGGTGATCGATTGCCCCGATGCCGCCAGCGGCAAGTCGACGCTCTCGGCCGTCGCGAAAAACGGTGTCGAGCTCAAGATCCGCGCCCGTGTGACCGTCCGCACCAACCTGAAGCAGCTCATCGGCGGCGCCACCGAGGAGACGATCATCGCCCGTGTCGGCGAGGGCATCATCACGTCGATCGGTTCGTCCAAGAGCCACTTTGAAGTGATGGAGCATCCCGACACGATCTCCAAGGCGGTGCTCCAGCGAGGCCTGGACGCCCAGACGGCATTTCAGATCGTGTCGATCGATATCGCCGACATCGAGGTGGGCGAAAACATCGGGGCCCGGCTGCAGGCCGACCAGGCTGAGGCCGACACCCGCGTGGCCCGAGCCAAGGCGGAGGAACGGCGGAGCGTGGCCATCGCCCGGGAACAAGAGATGAAGGCCTCGACCGCCGAAAACCGGGCCCGCCTCCTCCAGGCCGAGGCCCTTGTTCCCAAGAGCATTGGCGACGCCTACCGCGCAGGCCGGGTGAACGTGCGCTAGCCCACATCAGGGCTCGCGGGAACGACGACCGCAGACCGTGGAAACCCTTCGGCTTTCCCAGATTGCCGGCACGACCGGCATAGTCCCGCTAATCCGGGAAATTCGACCAAACTTTGCGGCCACACCCTGCCGATGCAATCGGTGTGGGAGCGGTGCCCGTCAAGATGACGGCCGGAACGATCCGGCCCGCCGCCCCGACACGAGACCCACGGCAAAGGAGTGTGCCCCATGGCTCTGCGGAAACTCCGGATCTACACCGGCCCCGAAGCGAAGCAGTCCTCTGCTGAGGTGCTCTCCAAGACCACCGACCCCAATCGCGTCCACGTGACGCTCGGCGAGATTCTTCCCCTCCTGGCCGACGCCTTCGCGTCGAACCGGGCATGGCTGGGAGATTTCGCGGACGACGAGATCTCGATCTCCTCGGATCTCAACGACGTGCTCGAGGCCTACCGTCATTTTCGCGGCACCGCCGCCTAAACGACGCCGCGGACGGCATCTCTCCCAATGCTCACCGGCGGCTTTCGGGCCGTTCGTGACGTAGCGGCCCCGCGATGTGGCTGAATTTCACCACAAAATCGGCCCTCGCACCAGCGGACCACCCCCTCTTGCGAGCGATCGCCGGGTGGATCATACTCTGCCCTCCGCGTGGTCGTCGGCTCGATGGGTGAAGGCAAGGCATTCATCGACGATGGCGCGACGACCGCCATCTCCTCACACGGCGGACGGCTCATGCCGCCCGCCGTTTCCTTCCCCCACGGCCCATGAACTGACCGCTATGAACGGATCGATCAACCTCGCCGATCTCGGACGCCGCGTCCGGGCGGCACGCATGGCCCGCCGTCTCACGCTCGAGGAAGTGGTCTCACGGGCCGACTTCACCGTGAGCTGGCTTTCGAAACTCGAGAACGGTCAGCTCACTCCATCGCTCGAAGGGCTCGTGAAACTCGCCGACGTGCTCGAGTGCGGCGTCGATGACCTGGTCGAGGGCCTCTCCACACCCCCGCGGCATGTCGTGGTGAAAAGCGGCCACGGCCGGGCCGAGCCCCCCCGCAACGGGAAACCACAGTCCACCATCGAATACCTCGCCGACCAATGGCGGGGGCGGGCGATGCAGCCCACGATTCTGCACCTGGCAGTAGGCGACCGGAAGCCAGTCACCGAGAGCCATGACGGCCAGCGGTTCCTGTTCGTGCTCGACGGCGAGGTGCGGGTCGATTACGGCGACGAAGTGATCATGCTCGGCCCCGGAGACGCCATCTACTTCGACGCCACGACTCCCCACGGCGTGGTGGCGACCGGACGGACGAAGGCCAAGGTGCTGTCGGTCGCCCACGAACCGCATGGTGTGAGCAGCCGAAACGGCGGGCCACGGGCCGGCCGTCGGCGCAACGGCACCACTCGCGCCACGACGCCCCGCCCATGAGGGTCGATCCGACCTTCGCCCGGCCGCGGCCTCAACCGTCGATCGGGCTCGTCGGCGTGTCGAAGATCAGCTGCCAGAATTCGAGGTCGAGCCAACGGCCGAACTTGAAGCCTGCCTCACGAACCGTGCCGCAGCATCGGAAGCCGAGCGAACTGTGCAGCGCCACGCTCGCGACGTTGGTCGCGTCGATGCCGGCGACGAGCATGTGGAGATCCCGCTGCTTCGCGGCGGCGATGACCGCCTGAAGCAGCTGCCGCCCGACGCCCTCGCCGCGGAACCGCTCGTCCACGTAGACGGAGTGCTCGACGGAATACTTGTAGGCCGCCCTGGGCCGGAAGGGGCCCCAGGTCGCGAATCCGGCGAGCACCCCCGGCTCCCACTCGATGCCGAACACCGGGATGCCGTCGCGCTCGCGGACGGCGAGCCATTCCCGCATCGTCTCCTCGGTCCGCGGGGTGTACTCATACAGAGCCGTCGAGGTGAGGATCGCCTCGTTGTAGATCGCCCGGATCGCCGGCAGGTGGGCGACGGTGCACTCGATCACGATGCGTTTCGGCGGGGCGGGCTTCTTGCGTGGCATCCACGAATTCTAAACTACGTTCGAGCAACGGGAACGGGACGGGCCGGGGGCGGCGTGACGAGCGACACCACGACCAGCACGACGAATCCGAGCGGGATCGTCACCAATCCCGGCTGACTCAAGGGCATCGGCGCCGCTTCGCGAGGAAGTCCATAGACCTTCTCGAAGGTGTCGGCCGACAGGAGAATCCAGCCCAGGGATGCCGCCATCCCGATCGTCACGGCCGCGATGATGCCCTGTTTCGTGGTCCGTGGCCAGAAGAGCAGCATCACGAGGGCCGGCAGGTTGGCGCTGGCGGCGATGTTGAAGGCCCAGCCCACCAAAAAGCTCACGTTGAAATTTTTGAAGAGGACGCCCAGGGCCATCGCGACCACGCCGAGCGCCACCGCCGCGATCTTGCCGCAGCGGACCTTCTCGTGGTCAGTCATCCGCGCGCCGAAGACATTCTCCACCAGATCGTGGGCCACAGCGCCGCTTCCGGCCATGATCAGGCCGCTGACGGTGCCGAGCACCGTCGTGAAAGCGATCGCCGAGATGATGGCAAAGAGCGTCGTGCTGAAGGATTTCGCGAGGAGCGGCGCGGCCATGTTGGTGTCGGTGGGATCGAGGGCCCCGGAGGTCATTGCGCCCAAGCCGAGGTAAAGCGTGAGGACGTAGAAGACGCCGATCGCCGCGATCCCCACGACTGTGCTCTTCCGGGCCGCGGCGCCATCCTTCACCGTGTAGTAGCGGATCAGGATGTGGGGCAGCGATGCCGTGCCACAAAAGAGGGCGAGCATGAGGCTCGCGAAGTCGAACCGGCCGGCGAGGGTGCCGGCGGTGAGTCCCTTGAAAAAGCCTCCCGGCTTGAGCAGGTCGGCCCCTTGTCGTTCGACGGGCGAATAGGTCACGTGCGTGCCCGCAGCATCGACATGTCGCTTCGACGACCAGGTGACGATCGTCGAGTCCTCGAGGGCGGCCAGGTATTCAAGTGGCCGGAGCGGGCCGGTCGCCGTCGCGCCCGCATACCGTTCGGGTAGCCTAAGGACCGTGCCGACCGGACGCAGATCGTGATCCTTCGTCCGCGGTTTCCCATCGACGAACACCGTGCCGTCGGGCCGCACCGTCTTCACCTGCGGGGTGAGGCTTTCCGTCCCCGATCGGCCGGCATTCACCTGCAATCCTCGCCCGAGGATGAGCATCGTGAGCACGCCACAGAAGAGGACCAGGAGCGAGCCCTTGATGAACTGCACCCATGTCGTCGAGACCATGCCGGCCGTGACGACGATGAGCGTCACCGCCACGCCGACGAGCACCACGCCGACCGCATGCGGCAGCCCCAGGAGCGGCGTTATGAGCGAGCCCGCGCCGACCATCTGCGGAATGAGGTAGAAGATGCTGACCACGAGCGTGGAAATGGCCACCGCCATCTTGATGCCGCGACTGTTGAATTTCGCGTCGAGAGCATCGGCGAACGTGAACCGTCCGAGGGCCTTGATCGGCTCGGCGATCACGAAGAGGGCCACCACCCAGCCGGCCAGGAACCCGATCGAGTAGAGAAATCCGTCGTAGCCCGAGAAGGCGATCATCCCGCAGATGCCGAGGAACGAGGCGGCCGAGAGATAGTCGCCCGCGAAGGCGATCCCGTTGACGAACCAGTGCACCTCGCCGTGGGCCGCGTAGTAGGCCGCGGCCGACTGCTTCTTCCGGCCGAGCCAAAACGACAGGCCGATCACGCCGAGCACGAAGGCGGCGAAGATGAGAACGGCCAGCGGGGAGGTTTCGTGAAGCATCCTGCGGCCCGTTGTGAGTCAGCGGCCCGCCCGGGCCACCATGTAGACGACGGCGAGGATGAAGGCCGCCGCGATGAGCCCCATGCCGGCGGCGATCGCCAGATTCACGCCACCGAAGGGCCGCCACGAAAGCAGGTCGGGCCGCACGAGCACGATCCCCATGAACGCCCCATAGAGAAGGACGTAGACCCAAAAGAGCGCGAGCCCGATCCGGCTCGTGGTCGCGTCATCGCCGTTGGTCATGAAAAAAACCCCGGGTCGGTCGCCGAGTGTAGCAGATGCCCGATGCCGGGTGGCGGCCGGTGATCGTCACGGCCATCGCCATCATCACCCGCCTACTTGGCGAGTTCCGCGAGCAGTTTTCCGTACAGGCCAGCCCGTGCGTCGGGCTTGAGTCCGCGAAGCTCCAGGAGCATGGGCCGCAGGCCGATGGCCCACGAGGGATCCTTCGCGATCATGGCGTCGGCCTTGGCCAGCAGGTCGTCGGTATTCCCACCCGTCGCGGCGGCGGCCGCGGCGATCGCGCTCCGCACCTCCTCGGCCGCCTGGGCCTCGGGGTTCGGCTCCGCCGGCACGTCGAACCGGCCCAGAGACCAAGCGATCCCCTCGAGCATGTGCTTTTGGAACATCGGGTCCTGCCAGGTTGCGTCGTTGTGGCCGAAGTTCGTGTAGAAGACCCGCCCCTTTCCGTACTTCCGGACCCACGACACGGGCACGTGCCAGGGCTCCTTCGGCGTGCTCGCCGACATGTCGAGGCTCACGAGCACCCGAAGGTTTTCGGGCTTGAAGCGAAGGTCGTATTGATAGATTTCGTCCTTCCAACGGAATCGCCTCGGAAACATGGCCGTGAGCCGGTGGCTCGGCTCGTGGACGACGAAGGCATGCTCGCCGCCGGCGTTCCATGGGTGACCTGCAAAGTTGCCGCCGATGAAGTCGCAGTAGGCGTCGGATTTTCCGAACGTGTCGGTGGCCGAGTGCATGCCCACGAATGATTTGCCCGACTTCACCCAGTTGAGCATTGCCGAGAGATCGGGCACCGGCAGGTCGCCCGTCGTGTTGACGAACATGAGCCCGTCGAAGCTGCCGAGCGTCTCTGGAGAAAACATCGTGGCGAACCGCCCCTTGAGCGTCGCCTGCCAGCCGGCGTCATCCTTCGCGAACTGCTCCTGAGCCGCCTTGAAGGCCTCCTGCTGCGTCTGCCATTCCGCGTCGCTGGTCTCCGTGCCGCGACGGGGGGCCTGCGGCTGCGGCAGCAGGCCCGGAGGCATCCGCAGGAAGTCAACATGGAAAAGACCGCTCGATCGACCCATCTCCTCGAGCGCCACTTCGGCCGCGGGGATCGACGTATGCCGAAAGCCGGCCGTGACCGTCACCGCCAGAAATCGGGCCGGCTTCGCCGGCTCCGCAGCCCGGGCGTGCGAGCAGCTCACGAGGCACAGGGCGACAAACAGAAGCATTCGCATGGGGATGGCGGGGCTCCGTGACAGGTCCGGTGGTTCATGGGCCCACCATCCTACTCTGGATTCAAGCCATGCATGATCTTGACGACGGAAATCCGTGATCACCGCGCCTCCCGCGCGTGGCCATCGAAGTCCAGCATTTTGTTTTCCTTTTTCGGGGTACTCTGGATGCATGAGGCAGGGCATCCAGACGATCTGGCGAGCATGGGCCGTGGCGACCGTTGCGGCGACTCTCGTGCCGTCGATCGGCCTGGCCGACGACGCGGTCGCCGAACTCGAGGCCCAGCACGCCATCCTCCGGACCCGGGACGATGGCCTCGGCATTCGCGGCATCCTCCGGTTTGCCCTGGAGGCCGCTGGAAACCGTTGGAATCCTGCCGCCGTCGAGGAGGCGCTCGCGCTGGCCCGGTCGATGCAGGAGACCACGCCGTCAGCCGCCGACTTCGGCAACTTTCGCTGGCGGCTCGGTGGTGCAGGCATCACCGACCCGAATGCCGTCGAGTTCGCCCTGCAGCTCACAAGCCTGCTCCGGGTCGCCCATCACGATGCCCTCACGCCGGCTGCCCGTGACATGCTCGACACGATCCACGCCGACGCATTGGTGGCGGTCGCCCGGCATGCGGTGAAGCCCGGCTACACCAATATTTTCCTGATGAACACGTGGAATCATCTGGCCCTTGGGCAGTCGCATGGCGATGCGATCGAGCAGGAGGGATCGCGAAAATGGGACGAGTGGATCGCCCATGTCCGTCGCCACGGCATCACCGAGTATTCAAGCCCGACGTACTACGGCACCGACCTCGACGCACTTGGACTCATCGCGCGGCATGCCCGCGATGAACATATCCGCTGCGAAGCCGAGGCCGCCCTTGCATTCGTCTGGACCGGCATCGCCGCGAACTGGTTCGCGCCGTTGCAGCGGCTCTCCGGACCGCACAGCCGCGACTACGACTATCTCTTCGGCCGCGGCTACCTCGACGAGCACCTGCACGAGGCCGGCTGGCGAGCCGATCGGCCGAGGCCCGAGTCGGCCGGGTGGCTGCCGGGCTCTCCTCGGGGCCATCTGCGTGTCTTCCGCGACGCCTGTCGGTGGGATCCCCCCGCCACGCTTCGCACCGGAATCGCCGCCGACGTGCCGCGGTTCGTCGTCCAGCGATTCAACGCCGAGCCGTGGGCACGGAGCACGAACCATGTCGGGGCGACCTTCGCGATCGGTATCGCCGGCGAATGCCGCGGCCCCGAAGACAAATCGCTTGCCATCCATCTGCCCGGCGGCGATGACACCCCCAATGTCGCCCTCGTCTTCGACGGTCGGGGCGATCCCTACGGCCGTCGCAAGGAGCCGGTCGGGCACGGCGGCCAGACGAAGGCCCATCACCTGCGGACGTTTCTCGTCGCGTCGCAGCGTGGCCCGCGAATCACGGCGGCCTGGATGTTCGATCCCGACGAGCCGGCCTTCAACGCCGATCCCGACGAGCTTGCCATGCTCGAGGCGCATCTGATCATGCCGGTCGATGCCGAGGTATGGTCCGGCGGCCGACGGCTCGAGCATGACGCCACGCTTGCCGCCGACGCCACGGTCTTCCTGAAAAAAGAGGGCGTCGTGATCGGCATCCGCGGTCTCCTCGACCCGCAGCATGCCGAGGCGCCACGCCGGCTCCGGCTCCGCCACGATGCCGCCCACATCGGGGCCAAGCGGCTCACGGCGCTCTTCCACGATGGGCGGCCGCGAGGCCGCAGCATCCTCGCGCTCGAGGTCGAGGGCCGTGAGGCCTGCGATGCCGCCCGAGCTGATGCGTTTCGCCGAGAATTCTCGGGGCGGCGGGTGACGGCGTCGCTCGAGGGCGATCGCATGCGGGTCGATGGATCGCTGCCGCTCGAGGCCGATTTTGGCCGGCTCGAGCGTGTCGCCTGCGAACCGCTTCTCGACGAGGACTCGCTGCTTGTGGTCAACGGCCGGGAGATCGGCCGGTTTGCCTTTCCATCCATCGCGGCGAACACTTCCCCAACGGACTGATCCCCGCCAGGCACGGCCCCGCCCCACGGAGGCTTTGCCATGGCGGCCGTCACCTCGGTCGATCCTGTCGTCGTCGAGACCGTTTCGCTGGAGACGGTGCGGCGGCTCACAGAGCCGCACCCCGCCCCCTGCCTCTCGCTCTACCAGCCCACGCACCGCAACGTCCCGGGCAACACGGTCGATCGGCCTTCCTTCCGCCACCTGGTGGAGTCGCTTCAGGAGTCGCTCGCGCTCTCCCGTCCTCGCGACGAGATCGAGCGATTGCTCCGCCCTTTCCATCGCCTGGCCGACGACCGCTGGTTCTGGCAGCACACGCACGACGGGCTGGCCGTACTCGCCGCCGACGGGCAGGCTCACGTGTTTCTCCTGCCACGGCCCGTGCCGCCACTGGCCATGGTCACTCCTCGCTTCCACACGCTGCCGCTGGTGCGAATCGCCGCCTCGATCGAGCGGTTTCACGTGCTCGCCCTGACCAGCCGCGAGGCGCATGTCTACGAAGGCTTCTACGAGGGGGCCGGTGCCGCCGCGCGGCGGCTCATGCCCGTGCGGCTTGGCGATGGCGAAGCCGCCTCGGCGGGCGAGATCACCCGCAGCGAGGCCGTCGATGCGGAAATTTTCCAGCCCCATCGCGTCAAGCATGGCATGGGGCCAGGCGGCGTGGCTGCCGTCCGATCCGTCCATGGCGGCTTCGGCTCCAAGCGGGACGACGTCGATGCCGACACCGAAATCTTCCTGCGGCACGTCGATGAAGTGGTCCACGAGCAGGTCTCGCGGCATGCCGACCTGCCGCTGGTGCTCGTCGCGCTTTCCGATGTCGCGGCCATGTTTCGTGGGCTCTCCAAAAACCGCATGCTGCTGGATGACTACGTGCCCCACGACCCGAAGCTGCTCACGGCCGACGACCTGGCGGCCCGTGTGATGCCGATCTTCGATGCGGCCCGCCGGAGGCGGATCTCCCGCGCCCTGCATACCTTCGAACAGGCCCGCGACCGGGGGCTCGCGGCCTCCGACTTGGCCGACGCTGCCCGGGCCGCGGTCACGGGACGTGTGGCGACGCTCCTCATCGAGTCCGACCGCTTCGAGACCGGGCTGTTCGACCGCACGACGGGGGCGATCGAGCCCGGCGGCGCAGCGGCCCGCGACCTCTCGCGGACCGGCGACGAGCCGGCGATCGAAACCGAGGATCTCTTCGGCTCGGTGGCCGAGGAAGTGCTGCTCCACGGCGGCGGCATTCTGTCTCTCGACCGCATCTCGATGCCGACCGAAAGCGGCGTGGCGGCGATCTATCGCTACGTCTGATGGTGGCCGCGTGCCGGAGCGTGAGGCACAATGGCGGCATCATGTGCCCTCCTGCCGACCCTTCGCCCTTTGCCGACTGTCCCGACCGCCGAGGCACCGGTTCCGAGAAATGGGACCGCTGGCAGGGCCGCGACATCCTGCCGATGTGGGTGGCCGACATGGATTTCCGGACGCCCAACGTGGTGCTCGACGCCATCCGAGCCCGGGTCGATCACGGCGTCTTTGGCTACACGCATGAGCCGCCGGGATTCGCACCGGCGCTCGCCGATCACCTCGAGGCACGGCACGGATGGAGGATCGATCCGGCCACGATCGTCGCCACGCCGGGCGTCGTGACGGGCCTTTCGATCACCGCTCGGCTGCTTGCCGATCCCGACGACGAGATCCTCACGTTCACGCCGGTCTATCCGCCGTTCCTCACGCTGCCAGGCCTCGCGGGCCGGCGGAGCGTGCGGGTGCCCCTCGCCCAGTCGGCGGCATCGTGGAGCATCGACTGGTCCGCACTCCGCGCGGCGATCACGCCACGAACCCGGCTCTTGTGGCTGTGTCATCCGCACAACCCGACCGGCACCGTCTTTTCGCAGACCGAGCTTCTTCGCCTGGCCGACCTCTGCGAGGAACGCGGCATTGCGGTCGTGAGCGACGAAATCTGGGCCGATCTCGTGCTCGACGAGTCGCTGGTGCATATCCCGTTTGCGAGCCTCGATCATGCCGCCGCGCGGCGGGCGATCACGCTCGTCGCCCCGTCGAAGACATGGAACCTCGCGGGCTTGGGCTGCGCCGCGGCGATCGTGCCTGATCCGGCGCACCGACGTCGGTGGCGGGCGGCGGGGGGAGGCCTCGTGCCGATGGTCAATCCGCTCGGCTATGCCGCCGCTGAGGCGGCCTGGATTCATGGCGACGCATGGCGACGCGATCTCCTCGCCGTGCTCGGGAGGCATCATGCCCTCGTGCAGGACGCCGTCTCGCGGATCGCAGGGCTTGCGTGCGTGCCCGCCCAGGCAACCTACCTCGCCTGGATCGACTGCCGTGGCACGGGAGTCGAGAATCCTCAGGCGGCATGCGAGGCGGCGGGGCTTGGCCCATCGGACGGCCGGGAGTTCGGCGCTGCCGGGTTCATCCGGCTCAATCTCGCCTGCCCGACGCCCCGGGTCGAGGAGGCGCTGCGACGATTGGCCCGGGCCTTCGGGTAGCCGGCATCGCAGCCCGAAGCCCGGCCCACTTTGCGCAGGTTGCCGGGGCAGATGCCCGTCGGGCATCCGTGGCGTCCATTCTCAATAGCGGTCAGGCCACCAGCCGATCACTCCGTCATGGCGGGGCCGCATCAGCGTCGCCCGTGCCGGGACCGCACGTCGAGATTCCAGGAGATTCCGCAGATGGCCAGCCGCAAGTCGAAGAAGAAGACCTACTCCCAAAAGATCGTTGGCATGGCGACGGTGGGCATGCCGACCCCGGTCCAGCAGGTCGCGACGTCGAGGTGGGGCTCGAAGCTCCTCCTGATCCTCGTGCCGATCCTGCTGGCCACGGGCGTGATCACGATCTCATTCACCGGCGGGATTCCGAGCGTGACGGTCAACAAGGAGCGGGCCGCAGCGGTCGGCCGCGAGGTGAAGCAGGAGGCGATGCGGGCCGCGGAGACGATCCGCCAGGAAAACAACTGGCGTCGATAGTATCCTTTTGTCCATGCGCCATGCTGCCATCGATCCGGGCCTGTTCATCAAGCACCGCCGGTCGCTGACGGCGCTGGTGCCCAAGCACTCGCTTGTAGTCGTCCACGCGGCCGACGTGCTCCCCACGACGGGAGACGGCACGCTTCCATTCCATCCGGCGAGCGATCTCTTTTGGCTCGCAGGGATCGAGCAGGAGGAGAGTGTGCTCGTGCTGGCCCCCGATGCCACCGAGCCGGCCCACCGCGAGATCCTCTTCATCCGTCAGCCCAACGAGCACATGGCCACGTGGGAAGGAGAGAAGCTCTCGAAGGAGAGGGCGCGGGCCGTATCGGGCATCGCCACGGTCCGCTGGCTCGCCGATCTGCCGGGCGTGCTGCATGGCCTCCTGTGCGAGAGCGGGCAGGTCTTTCTGAATGCCAATGAGCATGAGCGGGCAAGCCCTGAGATCGACCAGCGCGATCTCCGGATGGCCAGGCGGCTGATGGCCTCGTATCCGCTCCATCGGTACGAGCGGCTGGCCCCGCTCCTGCGGCGGCTGCGGGCCGTGAAGAACCCGGCCGAGGTCGATCTCATCCGCCAGGCGATCGACATTACCGACGCCGGCCTGCGGCGGGTCCTGTCGGTCCTGAAGCCGGGCGTGATGGAATTCGAACTGGAGGCCGAGCTGATCGCGGCATTCACGCGGCGGCGGGCGACGTTCGCCTACGAACCGATCATCGCGTCTGGTCGCAGCGGCTGCGTGCTGCATTACGTCGCCAACGACGCCGAGTGCCGCGACGGCGATCTCGTGCTCATCGACGTCGGCGCCTGCTATGCCAACTACAATGCCGACCTGACACGAACCTACCCGGTGGGCGGGCGCTTCACGCAGCGGCAGCGGGCCGTCTACGAGGCCGTGCTGCGGGTGCTCCGCAGTTCGATCGCTCGGGCCACGGTGGGCACGACCATCCGCGACTGGAAGCGGGCGGCACAGCTCGAGATGAACGACGAGCTTCTGCGGCTGGGGCTTCTCACGGCCGAGCAGGTCTCCAAAGACACTGCCGACGAGCCGGCCTGCAAGAAGTACTTCATGCACGGCCTCGGCCATTCGCTGGGCCTGGGCGTGCATGACATGGCCCCGATCAACGGTCCCTTCGAGCCGGGCTGGGTGGTCACGGTCGAGCCGGGCATCTACATCCCGGACGAGGGGATCGGGATTCGGCTGGAGAACGACATCCTCGTCACCGAACGGGGGCCCGTTGATCTCTGTAGCCACGTTCCCATCGAACCCGACGAGGTCGAGGCCCTGCTTCGCACCAGCCGATCGTGACCGGCTCCCTGGGACGAGGCTCCCGGGTTGCTCCTTTTTAGAGTGACAGTCCACTATACTCTCGGTTTTCCCCCTAGGAGCCGCGCGATGCGACCGTTCGCCCTCATCACCATTGCCTGCCTCGCTCTTCTCGCCATCACCCTCACCCCGGAGTTCACCGTGGCCGCTGACACCCAGGAAGTTCCCCACCCGAAGCTGCCCGCCGGCGCCGGCACGATCGCCGCCGACGCCCCGAAGACGTTCACGAAGACGGGATCCGGCCTGCAATACCGCGTGCTGCGGGCCGGCACCGGCGCCGCCCCTAAGGCCATCGACACCGTGAAGGTGAACTACCACGGCTGGCTCGACGACGGCAAAGTCTTCGACAGCTCCTACAGCCGTGGCGAGGCGATCGAGTTTCCGCTCAACGGCGTGATCCGTGGCTGGACGGAGGGAATGCAGTTGGTCGGTGAGGGGGGCATGATCGAACTCGTGATCCCCAGCGACCTCGGCTACGGCGCCCGGGGCACGCCAGGCGGACCGATTCCCCCCAATGCCACGCTCCACTTCCTCGTCGAACTGATCGACGTGAAGTAAACCGGGAGGCGGCGTGGCTGGTCCCTGGAACGCCTCTGAGGCGGTCTATCTCGACCACGCCGCCACCACACCCCTACGCCCCGAGGTGGAGGCTGCGATCGCCGCGGCCTCTCGTGAGGCTTTTGCGAACCCATCGAGCCAGCATTCCGCTGGACGGCGGGCCAGGCGGATCCTGGAAGAGTCTCGGGAGCGGATCGTGGCCGCGCTGGGCGGCCGGGGCTCGGGCCCAGGTCGCGACCGGCTCGTATTCACCTCGGGCGCGACGGAGGCCAATCGCTTCGCCCTGCTCGGGGCCGCCCATGGGCCGTCCGGGGCGGTCGCCACGTCGGCCCGCGACCATGCAAGCCTGCGATCGTCGGCCGTCGCCTTGGCCGAGCAGCGGGGCTGGAGCCACACCGACCTTCCGTTGTCGGCGGACGGATCGCTCGATCCCGCCGGCCTCGCTGCCTGGCTCGATCACACGGCCTCGTGTCCGACGCGGCTGCTTGGCACCACGCTCATCTGCGGCCAGACAGGCAGCACGGAGCGATGGGCCATTCCGCAGGCACCGCTGGCCCGTCTCGTGCGATCAGCCTTGTGCTTTGTCCACAGCGATGCGACGCAGGCGGTCGGGATTGAACCCATCGTGTTCCCCAATCTGTGTGTTGCGTCGATGACGCTCGCTCCGCACAAGTTCGGCGGCCCGCGAGGAATCGGCGGCCTGCTCATCCGTGGTGACATCGCGCTTGCCCCGATTCAGCCGGGCCCACAGGAGACCGGTCTTCGGGGTGGCACCGAGCCTGTGGCGCTCGCTGCCGGGTTCGCGGAGGCCCTCGATCGTGCCGTTGCCGAACGGGCCCTCCTGGCCCGGCGGCTCGAAACCCTGCGCGACCATTTCGAGACCAGCGTCGTTTCGGTGGCCCGATCCAAGGGCGTCGCTGCCGCGGTCCTCGGCCGTGGTGGCGATCGCAGCCCGCACGTTTCGACGATCGCGTTTCCGAATCGTGAACGTCAGGCCCTCGTGATGGCCGCCGACTTAGCCGGCCTGTGCTGTTCGACAGGCACTGCCTGTGCGAGCGGATCGAGTGAGCCGTCCCCGGCACTCGTCGCGATGGGACTGCCGGCCGATCTTGTGCGGTCTGCGATTCGATTCAGTTTTGGACGCACGACGACTCCAGGCGATGTTGATCGCGCGGTCGCGATCCTCGCCCAGATTCTTTCCGTCGCGATGCCCTGAGAGATGTCGTGCGATTGTCTGAAATGCGTCGTTCACGCGGTCACGCGGCAATCGACACGGCGATGGCCAGCGAGAGGGCAGCGATCCGGCATCCATACGGCAGGCTTTTGTCGCCGAATCGCACCATCTCCCCACACCAAACCATCGGCGTTTTCGAACGCTTGCCACCCTATCTCCAACACGTTTTCAACAGTCCGTGAACACGCATAGGATCGCATGAAAGGTGTGTGACTCCTACGCTAGATTGGTTTTTGTGCCCATTTGAAATGAAAGATCTGTACAGGTTCCTTATTCATATTCCTACGGTGCACTGACTGCTGTCTCTTGTTTCTTTTCAAAGAATCGAAAGAAGAGCAGAAGAGCCACGCGGCCGAGTGTCCAAAAAGAGCGAAAAAAACGTGCTTCGGAGGCCATTTCAGTGCGGCCCAAAACCGCTACAGTAGGGGTACGACAACACGCGAAAACCAGGCCGTTGGGGAATACCGCCAGGCCGTCCGGAAAGGAACGATCGACCGCCGATGAAAGTCCGTTGCACGAAGGAACCGCTCCTGGCGGCGCTCCAAAACGCCGCCGCCGTTGTGCCCGCCCGCTCTACCAAGCCGGTACTCACCAACATCAAGCTCGAAGTTGCCTCCGGCACGGCAGTGCTCTCCGCGACCGATCTCGAAGTTGGCATCCGAACCGAAGTCGAGGGTGTCGAGATGTCGGCCCCCGGGGCCGTGCTCCTGCCGAGCGGCCGGCTCATGGCGATCGTCCGTGAGAGCCCGGCCGGCACCGTCTTCGACATCCACTCCGATGGCACTGCCGCCGTCGTCAAGGCACCGCGGAGCGAGTTTCGGCTCCCCGCCGAGGATCCGCTCGAGTTCCCGTCGGTGGCATCGTTTCCGAGCGAGGCCTGCTTCGAACTCTCCGCGCCGCTTGTCCGCGAACTGGTTCGACGCACCGTCTTCGCGACCGACAACGAATCGAGCCGCTACGCTTTGGGCGGCGTCCTCGTCGAGCTGTCTGGCAATGGCGTGATCGCGGTGGGCACCGATGGCCGCCGTCTGGCCAAGATGGCGGGGCCTGCGGTCACCTCGGGGGGCACTCCCGCCGATGCCCAGCCGATCGTTCCGGCCCGGGCGATGCAGCTCATCGAGCGGTGTCTCGGAGCGGCAGACACCCCCGTTCACATGGCGGTGCGTCCAAGCGAAATTCTCGTGCGTACCGGGCCGACCACGATTTCGGCGAGGCTGGTGGAAGGGCGGTTTCCCCGCTGGCGCGATGTCTTCCCGGATCGTCCCGAAGCGGTGCGGGTGAGCTTGGTTGCCGGCCCGTTCCTGGCCGCCGTACGACAGGCTGCGATCGTGACGAGCGAGCAGTCAAAGGGGGTCGATTTTTCGTTCGAATCTGGGCAGCTCGTGCTCTCCGGCCGGTCCGCTGAAAGCGGTGAGAGCCGGATCGAACTACCGATTGACCGAACCGGCCCCGCGGTTCGGATCAAGATGGATCCACGGTTCATGAGCGACTTCCTCCGCGTGCTCGATGGCGCTTCGTCGATCTCGGTGGAACTTACCGATGCCCAAAGCGCCTGCGTCTGTCGGACCGAAGATGGGTACGGCTACGTGATTATGCCGCTGGCGGCCGACTGACCATGCACCCAGACGCTTCCCGATCCGACTCAGGTCCGCGGCCCATGAAGAGCCTGATGGGCCGTCTCATGGCCCGCACCGGCTACGACCGCGAGCATGGCATGTCGGGTCTGGCTGCCGCCTGGGAAGAGGCGGCGCCCGACAACCTCAAGGGCGTCTCGCAGCCCGGTCTCGTCCGACGGGGCGTGCTCGAGGTGTTCGTGAGCCACTCGGCACTCGTGCAGGAGATGGGCTTCCATAAGCGCGACGTGCTCGCCCGGCTCAGCACACTCGTTCCCGGCGAGGGAATCACCGACATTCGATGCAGGCTCATGGCCGACGCCGGCCGCTGACCGACACACCGACATACCGACCGGAGAAAACCCCCATGGCCGACGCATCATCCCAGCCCGAATACACGTCCGCCGACTTGAAGCACCTCTCGGACCGGGAGCACGTCCGAGAGCGGTTCGGCATGTACATCGGCGACAACACCTCCCGCGGTCTGCACCACCTCGTCTACGAGGTCGTGGACAACTCGATCGACGAGTGCATGGCGGGCCATGCCAAGCATGTCGGCGTCACGGTCAACGTGGATGGCAGCGTGACGGTCGAGGATGACGGCCGCGGCATCCCGGTCGATCGCCATCCGCAGCTCTCCGAGGAGATGGAGCGCGACGTCTCGACCCTCGAAGGCGTGATGACGGTCCTCAAATTCGGCGGAAAGTTCGAGAAGGGGGCCTACCAGACCTCCGGCGGCCTCCACGGCGTGGGCGTGACGGTCGTCAACTTCCTCTCCGAATGGTGCGAGGTCGAAGTCTCCCGCGAGGGACATCTCTGGCAGCAGGAATACCAGCGTGGCGAGCCGACCGGTCCCGTTCGCAAGATGGGCACGACGGCCAGGACCGGCACGAAGACGACCTTCAAGCCCGACCCGCAGATCTTCCCGCAGACGAAATTCTCGTGGGACATTCTTTCCCGCCGCCTCCGCGAACTGGCGTTCCTCAATTCGGGCGTGCGGATCTCGTTCACCGACGCCGCGAACGGCTCGAGCGAGGAATACTTCTACGAGCGAGGCGTCGAGGAATTCGTCGAGCACCTGAACAAGGCGAGCGATCCGATCCATGCCGACGTGATCACGATCAAGGGAGCCGGCGACGGCATGACCTGGGATATCGCCCTGCAATACACCGGTGAATACACCGAGAGCCTCCACAGCTACGTCAACAACATTTCGACGACGGAGGGGGGCACCCACGTCTCGGGTTTCCGCTCCGCCCTCACCCGGGCGCTCAACGCCTACGGCAAGAAGACCGGCATCTACAAGGATCTCGTGCCGACTGGCGAGGATGTGCGCGAGGGGCTCACGGCCGTGATCAGCGTCCGCGTGCCGCATCCACAGTTCGAGGGCCAGACGAAGACCAAGCTCGGCAACGGCGAGGTGGAGGGGATCATCAACTCGGCAGTGGGTGACTTCCTTGGCAAGTATCTCGAGGAGAATCCAAAGAGCGCCAAGGCGATCGTCCAGAAGGGCGTGCTCGCCGCCGAGGCCCGCGAGGCGGCCAAGAAGGCCAAGCAGCTCCTCCGAGAGCGGAAGGGCGCCCTCTCGGGGGGAGGCCTTCCAGGCAAACTCCGCGACTGCACAAGCCGCGATGTCGAAAAGTGCGAGTTGTACCTCGTGGAGGGTGATTCGGCCGGCGGGTCGGCCGAAGGAGGCCGGCATCGCGAGTACCAGGCGATCCTGCCGCTCCGTGGCAAGATCATCAACGCCTACAAGAGCCGCGACGACAAGGTGCTGGCCAACGAGGAGGTCCGAAGCGTGATCTCCGCGATCGGCGCCGGCATCGGCGATGAGGCCGACCTCTCCAAGCGGCGCTACGACAAGATCGTGATCATGACCGACGCCGACGTGGACGGCTCGCACATCCGCACGCTCCTGCTCACGTTCTTCTACCGGCAGATGTACCGGCTCGTGGCCGAGGGGCATGTCTACGTGGCCCAGCCGCCGCTCTTCCGCGTCCGCTCGAAGAAGCAGGTCTACTACGTGCAGACCGAGGAGGAGATGAAGAACCAGCTCCTCGATCAAGGCCTCGGCGAGGGAATCTTCCTGCCGGGTGATGATCGGGAGATCTCGGGCGACGCCATGCAGAAGCTCTGCCGCACGCTCGCGGGCCTCGAGGACGCGCTGGTCGCGCTCGAAAAGCGGGGCATCAGTCTCCGCGACCATGCGGCCCGCCGCGATGCGAAGTCGGGCAAGTTGCCGATGTACCACGTCTACTATGGCGTCGAGGAGCACTGGTTCACCAGCCGCGACGATCTCGAGACGTTCGTGACGGGCAAGGAGCAGGCCGCCGGCGGCACGCTCGCCGTGGGTCGGATGGAGGAGGCGGTGGCGGCGGGCGACACGACGCCCGGCCCGGCCCCCGGCACCGGCGCCGACCAGTTGGTTGTGGTCGATCTCCACGAGGTGCGGAGCATCAACGCGGGTCTCAAGGAGCTCGAGGCGATGGGCTTTGGGATCGACGCCCTCATGCCCCAGGATCGCACCGGCAGCGAGGAATCCCGCTACACGCTGCGGCGTGGGGAGAGCGAGATCGGCTTGGAGGATCTTCGCGGGCTGCTCACGGCCGTCCGCCGCGCCGGCGAGAAGGGTCTCTCGATCACCCGCTTCAAGGGTCTCGGCGAAATGAACGCCGAGGAGCTTCGCGAGACGACGCTCGATCCGGGCAACCGCACGCTCCTGCGGGTGACGATGACCGACGCGGCCGCCGCCGACGATCTCTTCCGCGTGCTCATGGGAGAGAAGGTCGAGCCGCGGCGCGACTTCATCGAGCGGCACGCCCTCGACGTGAAGAATCTCGACGTGTGACGCGGTTTCCAGATGGAGCGTCCACGCCCGGGGCTGCCCGTGCCCCGTCGCCGGACGCTCACTGCGCCCATCCTGGGCTCCGTTTGCTCCGTGCTGGCTGCGCTCCGCCATCCATGGCCGCGCTTGCCATCAAGGCCGGCTCTCGGGGCACGGGCAACCCCGGCGTGGGTTGTCTATGCTCACGGCATGAGGTTTCTTCCGAGGTTTTCGTTTGGTGTCGGTGATCGGTTCGCCCATCAGGCCGCCGCGCAGCTGGAGGCCTTCGAGCGGCTGGCGGCGGCGGGTGTGGTCGTCGCCCCCGTCTGGAGCACGTCGAATCGCGAACACGCTTTCATCGGCAGCGAGACCCAGAGCGTCCGTGAGGTGGCGGCCAAGGCCGTGGCGGCGCGACAGTGGCCGCATCCATGGTTCGTCGATGCGGATCGCATCCGTCGGGACACGGTAGATCCGTTCCTCGCGATGAGCGATTATTTCACGATCGACGTCGCCAACTCGATCGGCAAGCCGGCAGACCCTGCCGACGTAACGGCCTTCGTGGCCCGGCATCCCGAACTCGGCAAGCCCCTGGCCGTGCCCGGGATCACGAAGGTGATCCGGCTCTCAGAGGACGGGCTGGCGGCGATCGTCCGGAAATACTTGCCGGCCTGTCGCGAGGCCGGTGAAATCGATCGGCACATCCGCGCGGCCCGTGGCGACGACGTCGTCATCGAGGTGAGCATGGCCGAGGCCGACGAGCCTCAGAGGCCCCCGCAGCTGCTCGTCATCCTGGCGATGTTGGCCGAGGAGCGGATTCCGCTGCAGACGATCGCCCCAAGGTTCACAGGTCGGTTCAACAAGGGCGTTGACGACGTCGGCGACCTGATGCGATTCGAGCAGGAGTTTTCCGACGACATCGCCGTGTGCGGGTTTGCGGCGAAGCGGTATGGGCTGCCAGAGTCGCTGAAGTTGTCGGTGCATTCGGGAAGCGACACGTTCTCGCTCTATCCCGTCATCCGTCGCACGGTGGCCCGCACGGGCGTCGGCGTCCACCTGAAGCCGGCCGGCACGACCTGGCTCGAGGCCAACCGGGCGATCGTGGCCACGCAGGTGACGGATAACCTCTTCGACCACCACCTCCGGCCGCTATTTCTGACGGAGGGCCGGCCGTGGCCTGTCGCATGGCCGGCCGTGGGCGAAGACCATGGGGCGTAAGGCTCCATGGAACGCCGGCACGCTGGAACGTTATTTCTCGTCGAGCACGGCGACCGTCTCGAAGGCCTTGCCCTCGAGCATCTCCAGCGACGCGCCACCACCGGTCGAGACGTGGCTCACCTTGTCCGCATAGCCGAGTTGCTCCACCGCCGCGGCTGAATCGCCGCCACCGATGATCGTGATCGCCCCCTGTGCCGTGGCTGCGGCCACCGCATCAGCGACCGCCTTCGTGCCGGCGTCGAAGGGGGGCATCTCGAAGACACCCATCGGGCCATTCCACACAACCGTGCCGGCCGAGCGGATGATCTCCGCATACCGTGCGGCCGTCTCCGGCCCGATGTCGAGCCCCTCGAAGCCGTCGGGAATCTCGCCCGCCTGTACGATCTTCTTGGTGGCTCCGGCAGAAAAATCATCGGCGCAGTGGGTGTCGAGCGGGAGCACGAGCTTGCCCTTCCCCTTCACGAGCAGGTCTTTCGCCAGATCGAGCTTGTCCGGCTCGACGAGCGATGTTCCGGTCTTGCCCCCCTGGGCGAGCGAGAAGGTGTAGGCCATGGCCCCGCCGATCAGCACATGGTCGCAGATCGAGAGAAGGTTCGTGATGACGGCGATCTTGTCGCTCACCTTCTTGCCGCCGAGGATCGCCACGAAGGGTCGCTTCGGATGGGCGACGGCGTCGGCGAGGTATTGGATCTCTTTTTCGACGAGGAAGCCGGACACGGCCGGCTTGCCGTGGGCCTTCATCGCCTTGGGGACGGCGTGCATGCTCGCCTCGGTGCGGTGACAGGTTCCGAAGGCATCGTTGACGTAGGCGTCGGCCAGTGCGGCGAGCCCCTCGACATACGCGGCGTCGTCCCCCTTCTTCTCGCCCTTGTTGAACCGGACGTTTTCCAGCACGAGGACACCGCCTGCCGGGAGCAACGTCGCCTTCGCATGGGAATCGGGGCCGCCGGTGTCGCCGGCAAGGGCGACGGGCTTCCCGAGCAGCTCACCCAGCCTCTGGGCGACCGGGGCGAGCGAAAACGCCTGCTCGAATCCCTTGCCGGCGGGCCGGCCAAGGTGCGACATCAGGATCGCCCGGCCGCCCCGGTCGAGAATCGAGCGGATCGTGGGGAGGGCCATGCGGATCCGCCGGTCGTCGGTGATCGATCCCGCATCGTCCTGCGGCACGTTGAAATCAACGCGGACGAGAACGGCTTTGCCCTTGGGATCGATGTCGGCGACGGTCTTCTTGGCCACGGCTGAAGCTCCTTCGGGGTCATGAACGGCGTTTCAAATCGGACGGTATTCAACACCGCTCGGCCAGCCGCCGCAACCCGCACGGGCCGGCACACCGCATTCTCTCGGCGTGGCACCGGGAGCACCTGCGCCCGCTACAGGCCGACAGTGTCGGTGACGCGTGGCTTGGCGGCGATCCGCTCGCCGGTCGCCGCGACATAGTTCCTGTCGGCGGAACTCAGTCGATCCAGCGAAACGGTCGTGTGAGCGCCGTTGAGTTTGAGGATTCGCACCCGGTCGGGGTAAACCTCGACCAGACGGCCGATCGTGGCGTGGTCACCCGTGTCGTCGATCCAGCGGCGCATAGGCTCGACTGGAACCGGCCCATGCCCCGCAAACGAATCCTCGCCCTCGGATGGAGCCGGTTTCTCGTCGTCTTCCGGTGTCGCAGGCATCTCCGCCGGGGCATCCTCATCGGTCTTCGGGCTTTCCCATTCGTCGTCGGCATCCTCGAAGATGTTCTTCTCAACCGGCGGCTCTGGTTCCGGCTCCGGCTTGACATCAGGAGCCGGAACTTCAGGAGCGGGGGCCGGCGTGACTTCGGGTGCAGGGGCGGGCTCGGGAGCCGGCTCGGGCTTCGGTTCGGTTTCGGGCATGACCTCCGGCTTCGTCTCCGGCTCTTCGGACGCGGCGGGCTCCGTCGCGGGCTCTTCCGCCGATGCCGGGGCGACGACGGCAGACTGGAGATGGGGAGTTGGCTCCGGCATCGGAGCGGGCGTGTGATCCTGCGGCGCCAAGGGCTCGATCACGCCGCTGTCGGTGGCGATCGCCGCCTTCGGCGGCTCGATGGCCACGGTCTCATCGCACGAACCGCACCCGCAGGCCGCGCGGCATCGCCGCAGCCTGCAGCAGTGAAATCCGAAGCGTCCCGCCCAGGCGGGACCCATCATCGCCAGCGGCAGCATGAAGGCCACCGTGCACACCCATACCCACCGTCGCCAGTTTCGTGCCACAGCTCAGCTCCCGAACCGAAGAATCCAGGATCATGCTAATTACGGGGTGAGCCACCCGCAAACGCATTGAAAATGCGAGGGCCGTGGCAGGATTGGCCCACCACGGCCCTCGCGAAGTCGAACCTGTCAACCGCCTGCGAACGGGGTAGAAAACTGCGAGACTGACGCGAATCGGGCTCGTGCAAGCACGGGCTTTTCAGTGGATTCGGGTCAACGCGTTTGGGTTGGCACCTCCGACGGGACGCGGCAACAGGCTTCGAAAATCGATGCCTGTTGTTTCGGATTCCGATGACGGCAGGCTCCAGCGGTTTCATCGGCAGGTCATATCCGCTACAGCCGCGCGAAGCCGTCGTGGGTCGGCGACTTGAGCGGCGTATCGATAAGCGCGGTCGCATCCGTGGAGCACGGCATGCGACCTGCACCGGCTGCGAGGTCTGGCGATTTTGTGCTCCGTGGGCAAAGCCTGGCGCGCCGATCCATGGAGCAGCCGCCATTCCTTGGCGGGACATCATCCCCACCCTCACTCCCCCCAATCATCAGCGATCATGCGATTCACTAGGTCCGCCGACCGCTCACCGTGTTCCCTCGCCTGCCTGTCCGTCGTCTGTCTTGCGTGGCTATCATGCTCAACGGGTCTCGCCGCCGAGCCACGCAACCCCAAGCCCAAGCCACCGCAGCGGGCGCAGGTGGTGGCCTTGCGGGCGACGCAGGCCAAGCCGACGAAGGCAGCGGCCGCCCCTGCCCTGCGGCCCGACGAGCCCGATGACGGGATCACGCGGCTGCTTCGTGTGAATGGCGAGTGGATCCGCATGCCGATCGTGATCCGGGAAACGGAGCCCTGAATCACGACCGGCATGCGGTCGGGAGCGATCGTGATCGCGGGCTCACGAGCAGCCCATGCTGTTGCCGCAGTTGTGGCAGAGGTAGCAGTTGCCGTTCCGCACGGTGATCGCGCCGCAGTTGTCGCAGGCCGGGGCGTCGATCTGGAATGAGGCGAACTGGCCTTCCCGATCGGCGGCCCCGACAGCCGGCTGCACCGCCATCTTCAGGCCCGCCTTCTCCAAAAGCGCCGCGCGGTCGCTTACCACAGCCGTCGTACTGGCCTTCGGCTTGCCGGCCGGGGCGGTCTTGGCCCGGGCCGTCGCCTCGCCGTTGGTCGCTGCCTTGCCATTGGCCTTTCCGTGGCCATCGGCCAGCCCGCTCGCCTTCGTGGCGGCGGGCTTCCGCTCTGCTTCCGCGTCGTCACCTGCGGCGGCCTCCCCGCCGCCGCCGTCGCCATAGCCCGCGGGGCGGTTGGCCTCGCGGTAGCCGGGGATGAACTCCGTGCCCATCCACCGGAAGATGTAGTCCACAAGGCTCTTCGCCACCGGGATGTCGGCGTTCTTCGTGTAGCCCCACGGTTCGAACCGCGTGTGCGAGAACTTCTTCGTGTAGACCTCCAGCGGCACGCCATATTGCAGGCTCATGGAGACGGCCGTCCCGAAGGCGTCCATCAGGCCGCCGATCGTGCTGCCCTCCTTCGCCATCGTGATGAAGAGTTCGCCCGGGCGGCCGTCGTCGTAGAGGCCGACGGTGATGTAGCCCTCGTGGCCCCCCACGCTGAACTTGTGGGTCACGCTGCGGCGGGTGTCGGGCAGCCGCTCCCGCCGCGGGGCCGCCGTCACCTTCGCCGCAGCCTTGTCGGCCTCGGTGCTGGTGTTGAGCGGCTGGCTTTCCTTCGAGCCGTCGCGGTAGATGGCCAGGGCCTTGAGCCCCATCCTCCAGCCTTCCATGTAGGCGCCGGCGATGTCGGTCGGCGTCGTCTCCCGCGGCATGTTCACCGTCTTGGAGATGGCGCCCGAGATGAAGGGCTGGGCCGCCGCCATCATCTTCACATGCGCCTCCCAGGCGATGCTCCGCTGGCCGAGCCGCGGCTTGAACGCACAGTCGAAGACGGCGACATGGTCGTTCTTCAGGCCGGGAGCCCCTTCGATCGTGTCGTTCTTGTCGATGTAGGCCAAAATCCCCTCGACGGTCGGCTCGTCGTAGCCGAGCGTCCGCAGGGCCAGTGGCACCGTCTGGTTGACGATCTTGAGCATGCCGCCGCCGGCGAGCTGCTTGTATTTCACCAGCGCGATGTCGGGCTCGATGCCGGTCGTGTCGCAGTCCATCAGGAAGGAGATCGTGCCGGTCGGGGCGAGCACGGTCGCCTGGGCGTTGCGGTAGCCGTGGCGACGGCCGCCGGCGAGCACCTCGTCCCAGATCTTCCGGGCTGCGGCGTGCAGGTAGGTCGGGCAGGAGGGATCGATCTTCTCGACCGCGTCGCGATGCATCTGCATGACGCCGAGCATCGGGTCGCGGTTGGCGGCAAAGCCCTCGAAAGGGCCGACCGCCGCGGCGAGTTCGGCGCTCGTGCGGTTGGCGGACCCGTGGAGGATCGCCGTGAGGGCTCCGCAGAGGCCGCGGCCGGCGTCGCTGTCGTAGGCGAGGCCGTCGGCCATCAGCAGGCTGCCCAGGTTCGAGTAGCCGAGGCCCAGCGGCCGGAAGAGGTGGCTGTTGCGGGCGATCCGCGGCGTCGGGTAGCTCGCGTGATCGACGAGGATCTCCTGGGCGACGAAGAAGACCCGGCAGGCCGCCACGAAACGCTCCACGTCGAAGTGGCCGTCGGGCTTGCGGAACTTCATCAGGTTGATGCTCGCCAGATTGCAGGCCGTGTCGTCCAGGAACATGTACTCTGAGCACGGATTACTGGCGTTGATCCGGCCGGAGTTGGGGCAGGTGTGCCAGCGGTTGATCGTCGTGTCGTACTGCACGCCCGGATCGCCGCACTGCCAGGCGCACTCGGCCATGCGGTTCATGACTTCGCGAGCCTTGAAGCTTGGGCCGGCCTTCGAGGGATCGGTCACCCAGCGGGTGGTCCAGGTGTCGTCGCGATCGGCCGCCTCCATGAATTCGTCGGTCACCCGCACGGAGAGGTTGGCGTTTTGAAAGAGGATCGAGCTGTAGGCTTCGCCGTTGAAGTTGGCGTCGTAGCCCCCCTTCTCGATCAGGATCCGCGCCTTCTTCTCCTCCTTGCTCTTGCACTCGATGAATTCCATGATGTCGGGATGCGTCACCTTGAGTGACTGCATCTTGGCCGCCCGGCGGGTCTTGCCGCCGCTCTTCACCACCGCCGCGACCTGGTCGTAGACCCGCATGAAGGAGAGCGGCCCCGACGGCTTGCCGCCACCGGCGAGCTTCTCACGCTGGCTGCGCAGGGTGGAGAGGTCGGTGCCCGTGCCGGAGCCGAACTTGAAGAGCATCGCCTCGCTGCGGGCGAGCTCCATGATGTCCTCCATGTTGTCGCGCACGCTCTGGATGAAGCAGGCGCTCCCCTGCGGGTACTCGTAGGGGTTCTCCGGCATGACGACGTCCCGCTTCGCCTCGTCCCAGCGCCAGTTGCAGGGCGCGCCCTTGACGCCGTACTGGTGGTACAGGCCGACGTTGAACCAGACCGGCGAGTTGAAGGCGCCGTGCTGATGGACGCAGAGCCAGGCCAGGTCGCGGTAGAAGTGCTCGCCGTCCTGCGGGGTGCGGAATTAGCCGTCGGCGATCCCCCAGTCGGCGATCGTGCGGGCGACGCGGTGGACGAGCTGCTTGACGGAGTGCTCCCGCTCGGGCGTGTGGATCTCGCCGTAGAAGTACTTGCTCACGACGACGTTCGTGGCCAGCTGGCTCCAG
>JBJTOU010000082.1:0-21653 GCA_046074725.1 Planctomycetia bacterium | reverse complement strand
TGGGGCCACCTCGACCGACGCCGCCACCCCGGGCCAGTCCGCCGAGCGGTCCGCGGCCAGATTCCGACTGTCGCTGCTCATGCTTCCGAATGTGGTCGGCAAGCGGCTTGGTGCCACCGGCCTTGGCCATTCGGATCGCGTCCATCGGAAGTTTCACGTCGGGCTTCTGAGCGGCGGGCTCTTGGCTGCTTCGGGAGACCGGCTGCCTGGAAACGGTTGGAAGCGGCGCGAGCTTGAACGTGGGCTTCGGCACGGGCTTGCTGCCATCGCGGCCGAGAGGCCTGGGCCGAAGGCCGGACGGGGCGGAACCCTGCCCGCCGCTCGGTGCCTCGGGCTTGGTTGGCTCCGGCTTGACGGCTGCTGCCGGCTGGGCTGGAGCCGCCGGCTTGACGGGCGCCGGCGTGGGAGCCGCCGGACTCGGTGGCGGACTGGGGGGGCTCACCTGCGGCGGCTTTCCGCGCCCCACGGCCCCGGTGGGGGCGACGTAGTCCTCGCGACGCAGTGCGCCGGTCGCCGCCGGTGCCGCCGGCTTCGCAGCAGGGCGTTCAGACGGCCGCGATCGGCCGGCGAGAAACTCCTTGAGCTTGGCGACCTCCTGATCGGTCATGCTGGCCAGGGCGGAGCCTTTGTCCTGGATGCCGGCGCGGGCGCACAGTTCGACCAGCTCCTTGCTGTCGATCTTCAATTCTTTCGCCAATGAGTAAATCCGCACTGCCACGCCACGCTCTCCCGGACCAACCGTCCCGTCGCTCGAACTCCGTGTCTCCCGACCTCACACCCGAACCGCTTGTTGCCCCAGCCGACCGCCTCGTCTTCATCACGATTCGCCCGACGACGCCTGGGAACCTTCCGCCGCCACTGTCTCCGCGGCCGACCCTTCCGTCGCCGTGCCCGCGCTCGCAGCCGCGGCGGCATCAGCGGCGTCGGCATCGGCCGTAGCCTTGGTGATCCGCTCGAACTCCCGCTGCTTGCGGCGTTCGTCTGCAGCGGCCACTTCAGCCATCGCGGCACGTTCCTCGGCCTGCGCGACGATCTTGTCCACCGCTTCGGCGGAAAGCTCACCCATCTCCATGAGATCCTGGGGCTCGATCACCGACAGATCCTCGTAGGAGAGGAAGCCCTCGCCAACGAGCCGTTCCGCCACCGATTCTTCCAGCCCCTCGATCGACGAGAAGCCGGCGATGGCCCGCTCGATCTGCTGGTCGAGCTCCTCGCGGGTCATGATCTCGATGTCCCAGCCGCAGAGTTTGCTGGCCAGGCGGACGTTCTGGCCCCGCCGGCCGATCGCCAGCGAGAGCTGATCCTCACGCACCAGCACGATCCCGCGGCCGAGCATCTGGCACAGGATCACCTCGTCCACCTCCGCCGGCTGCAGGGCGTTGGGGACGAGCACCTGCAGGTCGTCGCTCCAGCGCACGATGTCGATCCGCTCGCCACCCAGTTCCTCGACGATGTTCTTGATGCGGTTGCCACGAACGCCGACGCAGGCGCCGACGCAGTCGATCCTGTTGTCCGAGCTGATCACCGCCACCTTGCTGCGGTAGCCCGGCTCCCGGGAGATGGCCCGAATCTCGATCACTCCGTCGGCGATCTCGGGGATCTCCTGCTCGAAGAGCCGCTGCACGAGCTGCGGACGAATACGGGAGAGGATGATCTTCACCCGGCTGCCCACCTTGCGGACCTCGAAGATCGTCGCCCGGATTCGCTCGTTGGCATGGTAGGTCTCGCCCGGGATCTGCTCGCTCCGGGGAAGAATCGCCTCCGTGCCCCCGAGCGAGACGGTGGCCGCGGCGCCTTCGCTCCGCGTCACCACGCCCGAGATCATCTGCCCAACCTGCTCTTCGTATTCGTCGTGGATGGCGTCCCGCTCGGCCTCACGGATCTTCTGGATGATGACCTGCTTGGCCGTCTGGGCGCCGATTCTGCCCGAGAGTTCCTGGGTGTCGATCTCGACGCCGTCGCGGGTGCCGCTCAGGCGACCATCAGTGCGATCGATCTGAATCGAGATCGCCGCGTCTTCGCCGTACTGACGGGCCAGCGCCGTGACCAGCGCGGCCTCGATCGCCTGGAAGACGATCTCTTTGTCTATGTTCTTGTCGCGATGGATGGCATCGACGATGCGAAGAATTTCGTCTGGCTTCATGGGGTTCTCGGACACCGCTTCCGGCGTGGTCGTTCTTCACCTGGCATTCCAGGCGCCGCGCATCCACTGGGATGGCAGTGCCGGAACAGGCGACGCCATTCCCGTCGTGGGCGCCGAAGCACCCTCTCGCCGGATATTTGGAACGGTATCCGCGAACCAGCAGCCTCTGCCAACCAGAGTCAACGCAACCGGGAAAAGGTACGGCACCCGACAACGACTGTCAAGCAGCCAGGCCCCGTGGCACCGTCGAGAACACCGCCGTCACGCGGAGGTCCAGGCACGAATCACAACTGAACTGGCCTGCCCGTGGGGGGTTGCAGCCGACGAAATGAACAGATTCCCGGCGGCATCCCCGCGTCGCGCCGGCCGCACCGGGCAGTCCTGATCCACGGTCTGGTAATTGAGCAGGGGAAACAGCTCCCCGTGCTGCATGGCCAGCATGCTGCCGATGCATTCGACCACACCGCTGCCCGCACCGAGATTGCCGAAATGGCTCTTCGCGGCCACGGTCGGGATCGCGGCGGCACGATCGGCGAACACGTCTCCGATCGCCGCAGCCTCCTCTCGATCGCCCGCCACCGTGCTGAGCCCTTGGGCATGGATGTGCGATACGGCCCCTGTTGCGATCTGAGCCGATTCCAGCGCCCGGCGCATCGCCACCGCGAGCGCCTTGCGTCGGCCACCCGGGCCGCGGGCGGTGCTGGCGGAGCCGGCCCCATGGCCGATGATCTCACCGTGGATGCGCGCCCCGCGGGACAGTGCATGCTCAAGATCCTCGAGCACCACCACAGCGGCCCCTTCACCGAGAACCATGCCGCTTCGGCCGCCATCGAAGGGGCGGCTCCACGCCGTCGGATCATTCCCCCCGAAGGCCACCTGTTCGTTCTGCAAGGCATGCACCGCCTTCATGGGATGCACGCGGGTTCCAGTCGCCCCAGCAAGCATGATGTCGGCCGCGCCCCGCTGGATCGTCATCACCGCCTCGCCGATGGCGAGGTGGCCGCTCGCTTCGCGCACCGTGATGGAGTTGCTCGGGCCTCGCAAATCATTGTAGATGGCGACATGCGAGGCCGGCATGTTCGGCAGGTACTTCAGCAGCCACAGCGGGTTGAGCAGCGGCATGCCCTTTTCGGCCCACCGTTCGAACGCGAACCTGCCATGGTCGTCGCGGCACGCGGCCGCGCCGGTCGTGAAATCCTCGGGGAGCGTGAGCATGTAGTCGGAGCCGAAGACGCAGCCGAACCGTTCCGGCTCGTGGCTCTCGGGCGAAAATTGACCGTCCTGGAGAGCCCGCTGCGCGGCGGCGACCGCCATCTGGCTCTCCCGGCACATCACCTTGAGCCCCTTGCGAATCGCCTTCTTGCAGTCGGGCGAGAGCTCACCGAAATTTCCGATGTCACCCGTGAAGCCCCGGGCCTCGGCGGCGTGCGTCAGCGGAATGCCGGCACAGGGGAACGACTCGAGCGGGCCGACGGCGCTTCGCCCCTCTGCGAGCCCGCTCCAGAGCTCCTCGAGCGTCAGCCCAAGCGGGGAAACGACGCCCATCCCGGTGACGACGACACGGCGAACTGCAGACTGACTCATCAACCTCTTCCTCGTGACCATCTCGCCTCGCGGCGATCCGGCAAGAATCCTATCATGACCCGCCGGCGAGCCGCGGCTCCACAACGACGATCACGTCCGTCCGCTTGGCATCGGTCAACAGCGCCGCCGTGGAGGCGACATTCTTGCCAGGAACGGGCCAGGGCACCAACCCCAGCCCGATCACGAGGCACTGATTGACCGGCCAACGGAACCGTTCCCCGATCCGAACGGCGGACACCTGCGGCACCTCGATCTGCACCCGCTGCCGGTCCCCCGCCGGCACGGCCACCGTCACGGGAGCCATCCGTTCGATCTGGTCGATGCGGCATCGAAACACTGCCTCGATCCCCTTGCCGTCCGACGTGATGAGCGGATGCACGTCGAGCTGAAACCCTTCGTCGCACGAGGCGCCGAGCGTCTGCCACCCGGGCCAGGCATTTGGCCGCAGTTCAACGTCCTTGACATAAGGCCGACTCCGGCCTCCGGCGAGCACCGCCGGCACCCCGTTGGCGGCCTACACGGCGCCGGTCGGAAGCTCCTCGCAGTCGCTCCGGGCCTTCAGCTGCCCCACGAGCGAAGCGGCCGCTTCGCGGGAGAGGATCCATGCCTGCACGCCCGGCGTGGCCGCGGGGATCGGCTGCATCGAAGGGCGGGCGTCGTTCCGCCATGCCGGACTGCCGATCCCGAGCACCCGCACGGCGAAGCGATGCGGCGCTGATGCGTTGACGGTGAACCGCGAGGCGATATCGGCCGCGCGGGACTGCATGTCGGCCGTGTGAAACACCCGCAGCGATCGCTCGTCGGCCGTGAGCGATGCGACGGTCTGGCCATGCCAGGCGGCGTAGCCGGTCTCCTGGAGCACCCAATCGACGACATGCCTCTGGCTCCCCGGGCCCGCCATCTGCACGAAGGGGGCGATGTCATGCGTCTGCCACACCTGCCCCGCATCTGCCGGAAGCTGAGCCTGCCCCGTGGCCCCATGGAGGAACAGGGGAACGATCGTTGTCACGAGCCATCGAAGGCGTCGCATCCCAGATCTCTCTTTATCACCGCGAGTATACGCCGACCGGTAGCCACGAGCCCGGCGGGCCGGGCGATCACATCCGGCCGATAAGGAGGCTCGCGTTGTGTCCGCCGAAGCCGAAACTGTTGCTCATGGCCACGGCGACAGGGGCCTCTCGGGCCACGTTCGGCGTGTAGTCGAGATCACAATCAGGATCGGGGGTCTCGAGGTTGATCGTCGGGGCGATCACGCCGCGGGAGACCGTCAGGGCGCAGATCACCAGCTCGATGCCTCCGCTCGCCCCGAGCGTGTGGCCCAACTGGCTCTTCGTGCTCGAAATGGCGAGTCGGCGGGCATGATCACCGAACACCTTCTTGACGGCCGCGGTCTCGGCCTTGTCGCCCAGCGGAGTGCTCGTGCCGTGAGCGTTGATGTAGTGCACGGCATCGGGATTGAGCCCCGCGTCGTGAAGGGCCATCGCCATCGCATGGGAGGCGCCCCGCCCCTCCTCATCGGGCTGCGTGATGTGCCCGGCATCGCCGCTGGCCCCGTATCCCATGAGTTCGCCATAGATCCGGGCGCCGCGGCGACGGGCATGCTCGAACTCCTCGAGAACGACCACGCCCGCTCCCTCCGACAGGACGAACCCGTCGCGGTCGGCGTCGAATGGCCGGCTCGCCCGCGTCGGTGCATCGGTCCGGAAGGAGAGGGCCCGCATGTTCTGGAAGCCGGCCAGGCCGATCGGCGTGAGGGCCGCCTCGCTCCCGCCGGTGATCATCACGTCGGCATCTCCATACTGGATCGCCCGCAACGCCGAACCGATTGAATTGGCGGCGCTGGCGCATGCCGTCGCGACGGCGAAGTTGGGGCCCTTGATGCCATAGAGGCTCGACACATGGCCACTGGCGGAATTGACCATGAGCTTCGGGATGGTGAAGGGGGAGACCTTGTCGATCCCCTTGTGGAGAAGCCGCTCCTCCTGCACCTCGAATTCCCACAATCCACCGATGCCGGAGCCGATGACGACTCCGCAGCGAAACGGCTCCTCTTTCGAGAAGTCGATCCCGCAATCGGCGACGGCATCCTTCGCCGAGGCGATTGCGAACTGCGTGAACCGGTCGAGCCGCTTGAGCTCCTTGGGCCCGGCGATGTCCTCTTTCTCGGGTTCCCAGGCAACCTGCCCACCGAACTGCACACGGTAGCCGGACACGTCGAACAGCGAGATCGGACCGACGCCGCTTTCGCCGCGCACGATGCGATCCCAGACCGCCTCGACGCCGCGCCCTAATGGGGTCACGACACCCAGCCCTGTCACCACGACCCGTCGTTTCATCCGTGCCACCGACAGGGAGGGAATCAGGACTGGTGTTCCTCGATGAACTTCACCGCCTGCCCGACGGTCTGGATCTTCTCTGCCGCGTCGTCCGGAATGTTGATCTCGAACTCTTCCTCGAGTTCCATGACCAACTCGACCGTGTCGAGCGAATCGGCACCCAGGTCATTGATGAACGACGTCTCGGGGGTGATTTGCTCCTTGCTCACACCCAACTGGGTCGCGACGATGTCGATCACTCGATCTTGGACTGAAGCCACCTTTTGAATCCTCCTGACGAACCTGCAGAACGAACCGGATGCGGTTGAATTTCCCAGACGGGGCGCCGACGCCGACCGCGGGATTGGGGGAAGATATACCCGGTTGCCACCGAGGATGTCCAGCCCGCGTGAAACGCCAACCTCAACGAGGCGTTCACCCGATCAGGCCGCCATCAACGACCACCGTCTGGGCCGTGACGTAGGCCGAGGAGGGCGACGCGAGAAATAGCACCGCATCGGCGATTTCCCATGCCTCGCCAAGCCTTTTGGCGGGCACGCGCTTTTTCACCTCGTCGGTCAGGGCAGGCCCGAGCGCCGCCGTCATGTCGCTGGCGATGAAACCCGGAGCCACCGCATTGACGGTGATCTTCCGCCCGGCCAGCTCCTTGGCCACCGTCTTGGTCAGCCCGACGAGCCCCGCCTTCGAGGCGGAGTAGTTCGCCTGCCCGGGGTTGCCGATGAGGCCCGAGACGCTCGCCACGTTCACGATCCTGCCATACCGCTGTGACATCATCGGCCGGCTGGCCGCCCGCATGAAGAGGAACGGCGCCCGGAGGTTGGTGGTGAGCACCTGATCCCACTCCTCGTCGCTCATTCTCGGAAGCAGCGTGTCTCGCGTCACGCCGGCGTTGTTCACGAGGATGTCGAGGCGGCCCATCTTCTCGACGACCGCATCGACCACCGCGGAGATGGCCTCGGCATTGGAAACATCGCAGGGAAAGACCTCGGCGGCACCACCGGCCGAGTGGATCGCGGCGGCGACTTCGGCGAGCTTGCTCGCGCTGCGGGCCACGAGAGCGACGGCCGCCCCGTTGACGGCCAGCGCCTCGGCGATCGCACGGCCGATGCCCTGCGATGCGCCCGTGACGATCGCCACCTGCCCCGACAGATCGACCTTCAGCCTCTTTGGCTCCCCAGCCGCCGGCTTTCCTTCGTCCGCCATTGATGCTCTCCAGGCTCGAATACCGTAGTGATCAGTCAAACACGCCATGACAGGCGATGCCGCGGTCGATCCGCTTGAGAAGGCCCCGCAGGACGCGGCCGGGACCAACTTCCCATACCGACCGCACGCCGGTCGAGATCAGTTGCCCCATCGACGCGTTCCACTCCACGACCCCGCAGACCTGCCTGGCAAGAAGGCTCCGGATCTCGTCGGGATCGGCATGCGGCCGGGCATCGACGTTGCTGATAACGGGAATCCTCGGCGGCGACAGCCGCACCGCCTCGAGGGCCGCCCGAAGCTTCACGACCGCCGGCTCCATAAGCACCGTATGAAACGCACCAGCCACGTCGAGCGGCACGCATTTCATGGCCCCCGCAGCTCCCGCCGCCGCCTCAAGCCGCCGGCAGGCCTCGGCCGAGCCCGACGCGACCACGTTGCCGGGGCACAGCACATTGGCAACCTCCAGCACGTCGCCGCCGCGACATTCGTCACACAGTGCCGCCACCTGTCGCGTTCCAGACCGAGCACCGCCACCATCGCGCCGGGCCGCTGCTCGGCACACTCCTGCATCGCCCGCCCGCGCACATCGACCAGCCGCACGGCATCGTCGAAGGTCAGGGCGCCGGCGAACACCAGTGCGGTGTATTCCCCGAGCGAAAGGCCGGCCGTGATCGTCGCGGCCTCGAGCGGCGCCGGATCGCGTCCTCGCAGCACCTCCAGGGCGGCGAGGCTCGTGACCAGAATCCCCGGCTGGCTGACAGCCGTGCTGTTGAGCCGTTCCGCGGGGCCGTTGCGGCAGACGCCGAGCAGGTCGTAGCCGAGAATCTCCGAGGCGCGGGCGAAGAGGGCCTCCGCCTGGGGGTCGGCATCGCACCACTCGCCAGCCATGCCGACGGACTGGGCCCCTTGTCCCGGAAAGAGCACCGCGGTGGGACCGCCCGACGTCAAGCGACTATTCCTCAGCCTTGAGCACCTGCCGGCCCATGTAGAAGCCGCAGGCTCCGCAGATGCGGTGCGTGGGGACGGCCTTGCCGCAGTTTGAGCAGAACGTCAGTTGACGGGGGGTAAGAAAATCGTGGGCCCGACGGGAGCGGGTCTTCTGATTCGACTGACGTCTCTTGGGAACGGCCATGGAATACCTCTGGAGAGTTCGGAGAGAGTAGCGTCCATCGAGGCCAATGGTCAAATGGGATCGAAGAACGTCGGCTTTAAACGTTCCGTACGACCCTAAAAGAGCCTTCCCTGGGGAGCCGGCGTTCCGCCGAGGTGCTCCTCGCCCTTGGGGGTGATCCTGCGGCCGCGGGGGGTGCGGATCACCAACTCGCAGCGGAGCATGAACGGCTCCACGTCGTCCTCGAGCGTATCGGGGGCTGTGCTCATGGTGTGGGCGATCGCCTCGATCCCCACCGGCCCGCCGCCGAAAACCCGCTGGATCGTCTCGAGGTAACGGCGGTCGAATCCGTCGAGCCCCAGTTCGTCGATGCCCTGCATCTCGAGGGCTGCCTTGGCGATTCCCAGATCGATCATGCCGCCGGCACGGCTCGTCGAAAAATCCCGGATCCACCGAAGCCGATTGTTGGCCAGCCGCGGCGTGCCCCGGCTCCGTCGCGCGATTTCTTCGGCCGACGCATCGTCCATCGGCATGACGAGCTTCGCGGCAGACCGGCGGACGATGTCGGCAAGTTCGGCCGGAGAGTAGTAGTCGAGGTGCTCCCGGATCACGAAGCGGTCCCTCAGGGGCGCCGAGATCAGGCCGGCCCGTGTCGTCGCGCCGACGAGCGTGAACGGCCGCAACGGCATGTTGATCGTGCGGGCGCTCACGCCATCGCCAAGCGTGATGTCGATCCGGAAATCCTCCATCGCGGGATAGAGGAACTCCTCCACCGCGATCGGCAGGCGGTGGATCTCGTCGATGAAAAGCACCGAGCCTTCCGAAGCGTTCGTGAGATACGGCAGCAGGTCCTTCGGCGCCGCGAGGGCCGCCCCGCTGGCGATCTGCAGCGTGGTTCCGAGTTCATTGGGGATGCAGATGGCGAATGTCGTCTTCCCGAGCCCCGGCGGCCCGTCAAGCAGGATGTGGCCGAGCGATTCGCCTCGCTTTCGGGCCGCATCGATCGCGATCGAGAGCCGTTCGTGTACCGCCCGCTGACCGATCATGTCGGCCATCCGCTGCGGTCGCAGCGCACGATCTTCCGGCCCGGCTTCCTCGGGAGCGTTGATCGACGGCTGACGAAGCGATTCCATGCGCGAGCGCCACGAGCACACGGGCGAAAACCTGCCGCACGATGCTGCTCACGCACCGTGCCGGCGTCGGCCCGACATCGTACGCGATTTCCCAGGACTCCAGAACAAACACATTCGTTCCACGTCAGTCACTCGACCGGATCGGGGCTGCCCGTGCCACAGAGCCGGCGTTGCTGGCGAGCGCAGGCAGGATGCCGAAAGCGAAGCCAGCATCGAGTGAGCGAAGGGCAGGATGCCCGGAGCAAACGTCCGGCGAGTGGCACGGGCGGCCCCGATCCGTCACCCTGGAGCCGCGGACGTCAGACCGTCAGCGTGGCTTGTGCATCTGACGGTAGATCGATTCGAGGGCTTCCTGCACGTCCTTCGGCTTCTTCTTCTCTCCCCGAAGGGCGTCGACGAGCCGCCGGGCATCGGCATCGGAGTGGCCGAGGGAGCGGAGAACCTCGAATGTTTCGGAGAAGACGTCGGAGGCCGCGGTGCCCTCCGCCGGCGATTCGCGGGCGACGAGCAGGGCGAACTTGGGCATCCGTCGGCGGAGTTTCGCGATCATCCGCTCGGCCGTGGCCGCACCGATGCCCGGCAGCGTGGCGAGGGCCTTGGCGTCCTGCTCGTCGATCGCCGTGGCGATCTCGCCGACCGGGCGAATGATCGCCCGAAGGGCCTTCCGCACGCCGACGCCATCAACCTCGCAGATGAGGTCGAAAAATTCGCGTTCCACTTCAGAGAGAAACCCGACCAGCCGAGGCACGAGATTGCCTCGCGTCGGATTTCCCTCGAGGTATTCCAGCGTGTACAGGACGACCGGCTGGCCGATCCGCAGTTGAAGGCTGCGGCGAACCAGTTCGGTCACGAGCACCTCGTGAACGACCGGGCCGATGGCCAGTTCGATGGCGTTGGAGTTCGGATCGACCCGTTCGAGCGTGCCGGAAATTTTCGTGATCATGCGCGACGGCTCCTGATTCGCACGACGCTGCTGCCGAAGAAGAGCGGCCGCAGTCGCAGATGGTAGTCGGCCAGGGCCACGGCCAGGGCGTCGGCGGCGTCGGCCGGTTCGGGCTTTGCCGCCAGACCGAGTTCGCGTTGCACGGCCGCCTGCATCTGAGGCTTGCCGGCATGGCCGCTGCCGGTGAGCGTGCTCTTCACCCTGTTTGGGAGGTAGTGATGGATGGCCAGCCCCGCCTGCGCGCCGGCGAGGCAGATCACGCCTCGAGCATGCCCCAGGAGGATCGCCGTCTTCGGGAACTTCGAGTGGGAAAAGACCTGCTCGATGGCCATCGCATCCGGGCTGAAATGCCGGATGACCTCGGTGACACCCGCATGAATGGTGCCGAGCCTGGCTTCGAGCGATTCCCCCTTGGAGCGGACGGTTCCCGCCTCGACAAGCCGCACGGTCGCTCCATGACACTCGACGACGCCGTAGCCCGTGACATTCAGCCCGGGATCGAACCCGACGATGCGAATCGTTCCGGCAGCCCTACAATCCATCACTACACCCCGCTGGGCTCGAACCAGCAACCTTCGGTTCCGTAGACCGATGCTCTATCCAATTGAGCTAGGGGTGCGACGCGAGGAAGGATACCGGAGATCAGGCCCCACACCAAGGTTTTTCGGAAAATACCGTGCCGCACGCATCGACGCATCGCTTGGTCAGTCGCTCCGGGGCACGAGAAAGCCTTCGCCGTCGATGTCGAAGGCCTCCCGCAAGACCGCCGCACGGGCCGCCGCGCCATCGGTCGGGAGCGTGGCCCCGATCACCAGGGTTCGCTCGTCGGCTGGAGGCGGTTCGGCCGCCTCCAGCGGCGGCCGGCGCAACCGGGCCCGGTCGATTGCACGCGGCCAGACGACGACCCCATTGACGACGCGGCCCACGGAGTCGCGTTTGAGCGTTATCTCATGCGATGCCGTGGCTCTCGACGGGGGGGAATTCATGGCCACGAGCCCTCCCGATTCGGGGGGCGCGAAGGCCGTCACCGGTTCGATGCCAAGGCTCTCGAGACACGCCCTGGCCGCCTCGTTCGCTCGCGGCAGATCGGCCGACGAGCCGATTGGCATCACGATCACCTGAAGCGTCCCCCGGAGACGGTCGGCCAGGGACGAGTCGGCTGCAGCCAGCCGCGCGATCGAGCCGACCTGATCGATGCGGGCAAGCCACAGCGTGGCCCGCGCCGCACGCAGTGACTCGACCAGGGCCAAGGGCTCCGTCGCGGCGTCGATGGCGATCGACGCAATGCCGAGCAGGTCGTGGCCATGACTGCCGAGTGAATCGTGCAACGGGTCTCCCTGGGCGAGGGACGAAACGAGCGTGTCGTCGCGGCGCACAAGACAGCATCCGTCGAAGGCCTCGGCCGTGGCGAGGCGAGCCGCCCACTCGCCAGCGCCGATCCCGCGCGGCGGACGGAGCCGCGACGCCAGGAAGCGGCGACGAACGCTTTCGGCCGTCAGCTCCTGAAGCGCCCGACGTGCCTCGTCGGGATGCGTGCCGACCGGCAACGGGCTGCCGAAGAGCAGCGTCACGGGCCGGCGGATTCCCCGCAGCCGCTTCGTGAAATACCGTCCCTCGGAGAAGGAGAGCAGGCTGCCCCAGAGGCCGTCTATGTGCACCGGCACGATCGGCGACTCGACCCGATCGAGGAGCCATTCGAGCCCCCGCTTGAACCCGAGGATCTGACCGGTGCGAGAGATGCCTCCTTCGCAGAAGATGCCGATCACGTCGCCATCGGCGAGCCCGCGTCGGATCGCGTCGAGTGCCCGGCCGATCGATTTCGGCCGCGGGTCGAACAGGATGAACCGCCACTGGTCGGCGAGACTGTTGAGGAAGCGACCGCGTATGTTGGGGCCGTAGACGACCATCCGCACATGCCGCGGGCAGGCGAGCGGCAGGAGGAAACCGTCGAGCCACGAGAGATGGTTCGCGACCAGCACCGCAGGGCCCGCGGCTGGCACGAAGTCGGCATCCAGCACGCGGAATCGGTAGACGAGATTCACGATCGCCGAGACCAGCGCCCGCAGCGAGGCCCTCGGTGCGGCGCGGGTCGCGACAACCGCCGCGACCGCGGCGAGCACCGCGAAGATGCCGAAGACCGTCCTCGAGGAGAGCAGGGGGGCCGTCATTCCTGGGCGAGGCGACCGGAGCAGGCCATAGAGGAGCGACGCCGCGAACATGCCCGCGAAAGTGAGCAGATTGAGCGCGGCAAGCAGCGCCCCTCGTCGGGCCGGACGGCTTCGCTCCTGGAAAAAGGCCTCCAGCGGCACGTCGAACATGCCGGCACCGAAACCGAGCCCGACGAGCGACACGACCGCATGAGCCATCGGCCACGGGGCAGCCGATCCGTCCACGAAGATCGTTCGTGGGCCAAGGGCCAGGAACGAGGATGCCACGGCCATGATCGAGCCGCCGGCCGGCACGAGCCCGAGGTTCACGCCACGGGACGAGAGCCGCCCAGCAACGACGCTTCCGAGCCCGATCCCCGAAACCAGCGCGATGAGCAGCGGCACGATCTGGCGTTGGCCCACGGCGCCCGCTTCGGTGGCATATTGATCGACGTTGAGCTGGGCGACGGCGCCGAGGCCCCAGAAAAAAACGATGCCCGCCGCCGCGGCCAGCAGATGGCGGTCGGCCCACAGATCCGCCAGATCCTCCCAGGTGCGGGTCAGCGCGTTCCAGGGCGGGGGAGCCGACGGATCGGCGGCCGGGCGATGGGCCAGCAGGATCGCGGCGATCCAGCCCGCGATGGCGATGCCCACCATGCACGCTGCCGCGGGCGCCGCGTGCGCCCATGACGGCGCCGAATGCATCTCGTCCGCCGCCGGCACGGGCGTTCCATCGGCGAGCCAGTTGCCAGCCGCCATGCCGACGAGCGTCGCCGCGAGCGTGATCATGGCGAAGAGCCCGTTGGCACGCGAAAGCCAGGGCACGGGAACGGTCTCCGGGATCGCGCCGATCACGCTCGGCGCCATGAGTGCCGCCTGGCAACCGATCATGATCACCGTCCCCAAGAGGAGCCAAAGCCCTGCGGGCAGTCCGGCGATCGTGCCCCCCGACGCGGCCCCCCATGCCACCGTACCGGCTGCCGCCGCAGCCACGACGATCTCGGCGAACTTGCACCAGACGATCACCGACCGCTTTGGAAACCGATCGGCCAGCCATCCGGCCAGCCATGCGAGGACGACGAAGGGGAGCACGAAGCCGGCAGTGCCGATCGTGAGCACCAGCGCCATGCCTCCCGTGGTGACGACCCTCTTTCCGAGGCCGATGGCCAGCCAGCGAAGGACGTTGTCGTTGACGACGGTGAGCGCTCGCAGCGCGAGCAACTGGGTGAATCCGGCAGGAGGGTGCAAAGTGTCTTTCAGTCGTGCGGTTCAGCGGGAAGAAGGCAACCGGCGGGGAAGTGCGAAAAACAGGCTGATTTCGTCATGCCCAGCTGGCGCAGTCCGCCTTGTCCGCCACAGTTCGTTGGTGGTCTCTGGGTTGAGTTTGCGGGCAGTTTGCACACGTCCCTCGGTCGAACGTATTCTCCATGGACTGCCAGAAACGACACAAGTCCAACGATCCCAACGATGAAATGCCGATCCGCCGGGTCGGCCCGCCAGCACAATGCGGCCTTTTTTGTCAGCCGCGGTTCGAGGAGTTCCGACCATGATGGTGACCACCCGGTTCACATTCGCATTTCCAGGCCTTGTCGCGGCAGCCGTTCTCTCGATCGCTGCATCGTCCTCTTCCGCCTCCGCACAGGCGATCGTCTACCAGTCGCTCTCGCCCGTCGTGCCGGTCGCCGCGGCGCCAGCCTACGTCGCCAACTACACACCGGCCGGCAATTATGCCGCTGTGACGGCCTTCTCCCCACCAGTCGTCGCTACGCTGCCGACGAGTTCGGTTGCCGTGACCAGTTTCTATGCGCCAGCCATGCCAACTGCGGTGCCGGTCACGTCGTACTACGGGCCGGCCGCGGTCGCAGCCCCAGTTGCAACCACCGCCTTCTATGCCCCCGCTGCGACGGTCGTGGCCGCACCGGTCACGACGTACTACGCTCCGACCGCAGTTGCCGTGCCGCTCTACCGACGGGGCCCCCTCGGGGTCTATCGACCGGTCCGAACCGCGTTCTACTACCCCTACTGACCGTACTCCCCTCGTGGTTTCTTGACCGCGAGGCCCCCACTCCTATAGTGGCGGGGCACGGAAGCTTCGGACGTCGAACCGGAGGGCCGTCGCCGGGATCGTCCGGCGCGAAAGTGTGCGGATGACGCGAACGGTCAACATCATCGGTGCCGGTCCAGGTGGCCTCGCGACGGCGATGCTGCTGGCGCGGGCCGGGGTTCGCGTGCGGGTGCTCGAGCGGCTCGACGTTCCCGGCGGCCGTACGAGCACGATCGCCTCGGACGACGGATTCAAATTCGACCTCGGCCCCACGTTCTTCCTCTATCCGCGGGTGCTCGAGGAGATCTTCACGGCATGCGGCTACGACCTCCGCCGTGAGGTCGAGATGGTTCAGCTCGATCCGCAATACCGGCTCGTATTCGGTGCCGGGGGCGAACTGCTCTGCACGCCCGATCTGACGCGGATGGAGGCCGAGGTGAGCCGGCTTTCGCCCGCCGATCGCGGCTCCTTCACCCGCTTCATGACGCAGACGCGCGAGAAGTTCGTGCGGTTCGCGCCGTTCCTGGAGCAGCCTTTCGAGGGATGGCGTGATCTGGCGTCGCCCGACCTCCTCAAGCTGATGCCGATTCTGAAGCCGTGGAAGAGCCTCGACTCCGAACTGGGCACGTTCTTCTCCGACGAGCGGATCCGCCTCGCGTTCACGTTCCAATCCAAGTATCTCGGGATGTCGCCCTTCCGATGCCCGAGCCTCTTCTCGATCCTCTCGTTCCTCGAATACGAGCATGGCGTCTTCCACCCCGTCGGCGGCTGCGGCGCCGTGTCGGCGGCCATGGCGCGGATCGCGGCCGACATGGGCGTGGAGATCCACTACGGGGAGCCCGTAACGGAACTCCTTTTCGAGGGCCGCCGCGTGACGGCCGCGCGGACGCCGGGGGGCGATTTCCCTGCCGATGCGACGGTGGTCAACGCCGACTTCGCCCGAAGCATGACTCGGCTGGTGCCTGACCGATTGAGGCGGCGTTGGAGCGACCGGCGGATCGCCGCCAAGCGATTCTCCTGCTCGACATTCATGCTCTACCTGGGGATCGACGGCCGCTATGACGACATCCCCCACCACACGATCTATCTCTCGGAAAATTACCGTGACAATCTTGCGGACATCGAGACGCGGCATGTGCTCAGCCGCGATCCCTCGATGTATGTGCAGAATGCTTGTGTCACCGACCCATCGCTCGCGCCGCCTGGCATGAGCACACTCTACCTGCTCATTCCGGTCACCCACCGGCATCCCAACGTCGATTGGACGCGTGCGGCGGCCGGGTTTCGCGAGGTGGCGCTCGATCAACTCGAGCGGGTCGGCATCCACGGGGTGCGGGATCGAATCCGGTCCGAGAAGATGATCACGCCGGACGATTGGCAGGATGGCTACGAGATCTACCGCGGCGCCACGTTCAATCTCGCGCACGGCCTCACGCAGATGCTCCACCTGCGGCCCCACAACCGGTTCGAGGACATCGATCGGATGTATCTCGTCGGCGGCGGCACGCACCCGGGCAGCGGCCTCCCGGTGATCTATTCCTCGGCGCGGATCACGTCGGAATTGCTGCTCGACGACCTCGGCGTGGCGGCCGGACAGCCGCAGCGTCGCTCGGCCGTTCCGATGCCCCTCACGTCGCCCCGCGAGCCTTTCAGCACGACGGTGACCACGGCATCGTAGCCCGACCTCCCGAAACCGTCGAACGCATCGACCGACACCCCAAAGACTTCAGGACCAGGAACGCCACGATGAAGCAGGCACGCGAGCACGAACGGGTGGTGGTGATCGGCGGAGGTCTCGGAGGGCTCGCGGCGGCCTGCACGCTCGCCGCCCGTGGCTACGCCGTCACGCTCTGCGAGCGCAACCCCTGGATCGGCGGCAAAGCGGCCGTGCTCGCCGAGCAGGGATTCCGGTTCGACATGGGGCCGACGATCCTGACGATCCCCGCGGTGCTCAAGCGGATCTTCGCCGAGGCGGGGCGGTCGCTCGAATCGTCGCTCGACCTTGTTCCGCTCGATCCCCAGTGGCGGAGCTTCTTCAACGACGGCACCACGCTCGACCTTGTGGCCGACGTCGCGGAGATGAAAAAGATCCTCGACGGCTATTCGCCCGGATCTGGCTCGGGGGACGGCTACGGCCGGTTCATGGAGCTCTCCGAGCGGCTTCACCGACTCTCCAACGAGTTCTTCTTCTGGAGGAGCGTGGGGGGGCTCAAGGACATGTTCGATCCCCGTCGAAGCATGACGCTCTCGATCTTCAAGGAGGTGATGGGGATGCGGCCCGGCCATACCGTCGCCGGCACCGTGCGATCGTTCGTGCCCGACGCCCGCGCTGCGCAGATGTTCGACCACTTTACGCAGTATGTCGGCAGCGCCCCAGACGAGTCGCCGGCCGTGCTCTGCGGCATCGCCCACATGCAGTCGAGCGACGGTGTCTGGTATCCGCGGGGCGGCACCGGCGCCGTGCCGAGGGCCCTCTCGACCCTCGCGATCGATCTCGGCGTGGACATCCGCACGCGGACCTCGGTGCGTCGGATCATCGTCGAGAATGGCCGTGTCCGAGGCGTCGAGACGACCTCCGGCGAGGTGATCCCGGCCGGGGTCGTCGTCAGCAATTCCGACAGCGTGCGGACGCACCGTGAACTCATCGAGGGCCAGCCCCGGCGACGGTTCCTCAAGCGTCGCGGCTACGAGCCCGCCTGTTCGGGCGTCGTGCTCTACCTCGGCCTCGACAAGCGATATGAACAGCTGATCCACCACAATTTCGTCTTCTCGGAGGATCCGCACGAGGAATTTGAGATGATTTACCGGAAGGGGGAGCCCGCCTCAGATCCGACCTGCTACGTCTGCGCGCCGGCCGTCACGGAGCCGGAGGTCGCGCCGCCGGGTGGCGAGGCGCTCTATGTGCTCGTCCACACGCCCTACCTGCGGCCGCACCACGATTGGTCGACGATGCTTCCCGCCTACCGCGACCGCATCATCGAGAAATTGAAGACGACGGCGGGCATGAAGGACCTCGAAGATCACATCGTCTTCGAGCGGGCCCTCACGCCGCAGGACATCAACGATCGCTACCACGTGCTCGACGGCGCCATCTACGGGCTCGCCAGCCATGGCCGGTTTCTGGGGGCCTTCAAGCCCGCCAATCGCTCGCCCGATATCGAGGGGCTCTACCTTGCCGGAGGGTCGGCCCATCCCGGGCCGGGCATGCCGATGGTCTTGATGTCGGGCTGGATCGCGGCCGACTGTGTCGATCAGGACAAGCTCGTCGCCCGCGCGTCGCCGTCGGCCCGTGGCGAACCCTGCACCGTCTGAAACGGGGCGGCCCCGCATGCCGAGCCCGACGCACCCCACCGAGTTGCCTCCGTTTTCGCGAACGCGGTTCGCGTGGTTCATGCGGTATGTCGAGTGGTATCTTCGGCGGCATTTTCATGCCGTGCGGCTGCTCGAAGGGGAGCCCGGTGGTCCAGACCACCCCGACATCGCCGGCGAGCCGGTGATCGTCTACACCAACCACCCCGGCTGGTGGGATCCGCTGATCTTCCTCCGTCTGGCGGGGCGGCTCTATCCCGATCGGCTGAATTACGGCCCGATCGACGCCGCCGCGCTGGGGAAATACAAGTTCTTCGAGACGATCGGGTTTCTCGGGATCGAGCCCGATCGCTATTCCGGCGCCGCCCGCTTCCTGCGATTCGCGAAGGCGGCCGGGCGCCGCAGCGATGTCCTCTTCTGGATCACCTCGCAGGGCACCTTCGTCGATCCTCGCAGCCGGCCCGTCGAGATCCGTCCCGGGGTGGGCCATGCCGTGGCGTCGGGCCGAGGGCTCGTCGTGCCGCTGGCGGTCGAATATCCGTTTTGGAATGAACGGTTTCCCGAGGCGCTGGTCGCCTTCGGGCAGGCCATCCGGATCGCCGACCATCCCGGCCGCGATGCCGACGAGTGGACCCACGTGCTCGCGCGGCAACTGGAGGCCACGCAGGATAGGCTCGCCGCGGCGGCGATGGGCCGCGACCAGCGTCGGTTTCGCGTGATCTCCACGGGGCGCGTGGGCGTCGGGGGCATGTATGACCTCGTCCGACGCTTCGGGGCATGGCGGCGGGGCGAACGGTTCGATGCCTCGCATGGCGGCGACACGGAGCGCGCGCCATGACGCCGCTCGTGATCGGCATGGCGGTGGTCGGTGCCCTCGCGTTGGCCGCGCTGCCGGCCCTGCTCACCCTGGCCAACCTTCGGGCGTTCCACCGGGCGCCTGCCGCGCGGCGGTCGCAGGCCGTTTCCGTCCTCGTGCCGGCCCGCAACGAGGCGGCCGCGATCGAACGGCTCGTGCGCGACGTCCTCGCCAGCCGCGACGTCGATCTCGAATTGGTCATCCTCGACGACGAGAGCACCGACGGCACCGGTCAGATCGTCGCACGGCTGGCCGACGTGGATCCCCGGGTGCGGCTCGTCCGCGGCGTGCCGCTGCCGGCCGGCTGGTGCGGCAAGCAGCATGCCTGCGCGAGGCTCGCCGACCACGCCCTGCACGACACGCTGGTGTTTCTCGATGTCGATGTGTCGCTCGCACCCGAGGCGATCGCCCGAGGCCTGGCCTTTCTCGATGCCTCCGGCGCCGATCTTGCAAGTGGCTTTCCGCGGCAGCACACGGGTTCGCTCCTCGAGTGGCTCCTCTTGCCGTTGATCCACTTCGTGCTGCTCGGCTTCCTGCCGATCGCGAGAAGCCGCGCGACCAATGATGTCGGCATGGCGGCCGGCTGTGGCCAGTGGTTCATCACCCGCCGCGATGCCTACCGCAGGGCAGGGGGGCATGCGGCGATCCGGGCATCGCTTCACGACGGGATCATGCTGCCCCGTGCCTATCGGCGGGCCGGCCTTGCGACCGACATCTTCGATGCGTCCGACATCGCCTCCTGTCGGATGTACACCCGCAGCCTCGACGTCTGGAAGGGGCTTGCCAAGAACGCCACGGAGGGGATCGGCAGCACGGCGACGATCGTGCCATTCACGCTCCTGCTGGCTGGCGGGCAGGTGCTGCCGTTCATCCTCATCGGATGCGGGCTGGCCTCCTGGTGGCGGGGCTGGCCGACATGGGCGATCGCCGCCGCAGTGGCGTCGGTGGTGCTGGCCTTCCTGCCGCGACTCGTCGCGGTGCCCCGGTTTGGTCAGCCCCTTTCCAGTGCCGTGGCCCACCCATTGGGGATCGTCGTCTTTCTGGCGATCCAGTGGTTCGCGCTCATCCGCCGGAGCCTCGGCTTCCAGACCTCGTGGCGGGGTCGCTCACTCGCCCCGCAGTGATCCTCGCGCGCGGGTGACGCCCGCGATCGCCCCGTCGATCGTCGTAGCAACCGCCGTGAGATGCCCCATCTTTCTGCCCGGCCGCGGATCCCGCTTGCCGTAGAGATGCAGGCTCACGCCAGGCAGGGCCAGGGCCGCGGCCCAGTCGGGCTCGCCGTGCTGCCAGCAGTCGCCGAGCAGGTTCGCCATCGCCGAGGGGGCCAGCTGCCGCGTCGAGCCAAGCGGCAGGCCGCAGATGGCCCGCACCTGCTGCTCGAACTGGCTCGTCTCGCAGGCGTTGATCGTGAGGTGGCCGGAGTTGTGTGGTCGCGGGGCGATCTCGTTGACGAGCAACTCGCCCGAGCGAGTGACGAAAAACTCCACGCAGGCCACGCCTACCAGGCCGAGCGTTTCCAGCACCCGCGACGCGATCGCACGGGCCGATGCGGTGACAGCCGGCGGCAGGCCCGACGGAGCCGAGGCGATGTCGAGGATGTGGTTGGCGTGGGCGTTGCGCGATGGCTCGAAGACGGCCGTCGCGGCGTCGAGCCCACGGGCCGCGACCACCGAAATCTCGCAGTCGAAATCGACCCAGCCCTCGAGGACGCATTCCCGGGCCCCAAGCGCCTCCCAAGCGGGCCCGACATCGGCCGTGGCTGCGATCTTCCGCTGTCCCTTGCCGTCGTAGCCGAAGGCCGTGGTCTTGAGCACGCACGGGAGCCCCAGATCGGCCACGGCCGCGTCGAGATCGCCTCGCGAATGGACGACCCGGTGCGGTGCACACGCAAAGCCATGCTCGACCAGAAACGCCTTCTCGCGGGCTCGGTCTTGCGTCGTGTGGAGCACCTCGGGGGCGGGCCGCACCGGCACGGCGGCCTGCATCGCCCGCGCCGCCCCGACCGGGATGTTCTCGAATTCGAACGTGAGTACGTCGAGCGACCGCGCGATCTCCACGAGCCGATCGCGGTCGTCGTAGGCGACCACATGCACCCGGTCGCAGACGCGTGCGCACGGACAGTCGGCCACGTCTGAAATCGCCTCCGCGCGATAACCCATCCGCGTGGCCGCCGCGGCGAACATGGCGCCGAGTTGGCCGCCGCCCATCACGCCGAGCACGGCACCGGGGAGGATCGGACGGTCGGACTGCGCCGAGGCAGGGGAGGGTGACATCATTCGGTGCCGAGGATACCCGATCCTGTCCAGCCGGGGATCACTTCTCAGACGGCCGGCCCTGTGCGACGCCGCTGGCCGTCGTGGTCGGCTCGCCGAGAGTCTCGGCCAGTACCCGCCGGGTCTGCGCGTCGCGATAGGCGATGAGTTTCTCGCGCAGGGCCTGGTCCGCCGTGGCGAGGATCGACACCGCCAAGAGCGCGGCGTTGGTCGCACCGGCCGGGCCGATGGCGAGCGTGCCGACCGGAACGCCGGCCGGCATCTGGACGATGGAGAGGAGCGAATCCATCCCCTTGAGCGCATGGGATTCGACCGGCACGCCGAAGACCGGCAGGGGCGTCATGGACGCGACCATGCCCGGCAGGTGCGCCGCCCCGCCCGCACCAGCGATGATGACCTTCACGCCCCGGTACCTGGCGCTCTTGGCGAAGGCTACGAGCCGGTCAGGCGTGCGGTGGGCGGAGACGATCAGCGCCTCGTGCGCAACCCCGAGGGCCTCGAGCGCGTCCGCCGCGTGCTTCATCGTGGCCCAGTCCGACTGACTGCCCATGACGATCGCGACGGGTTTTCC
>JBJTOU010000081.1:0-14904 GCA_046074725.1 Planctomycetia bacterium | reverse complement strand
GCCCTCGAGCTTGAGCACGAGCCGCAGCGTCGTGTGGGTGGCGGGGTGCTGCGGGCCGAAGTTGAGCGTCCAGAGATAGTCCTCGCTCCGCGCGCCCGCCTCGGGGCCGCGGCTCGTGACGTCGAATTCGGCGGGAGCGATCGACATGGTCTAGCTGTGGTCCCGGGTGATGACGGGGAAGTTGTGGCGCTCGCCGCGGCCCTGGAGCGGGTAGTCCTTGCGCAGGGGGTGGGCGGTGAACTCCTCGGGCATCACGAGCCGGCGGAGATCGGGGTGGCCCTCGAAGCGGATGCCGAAGAGGTCCCAGACCTCGCGCTCGAGCCAGTTGGCGCCTTCCCAGAGCGGCACGACGCTGCGGACCGACGGCTCCGGGTCGTCCACGAACACGCGGACGGTGAGTCGCTGGTTGGTCGCCGTGTTGGCCAGCAGGTAGACGAGGCCGTAGCGGTGCTTCGCGCCACGGTAGTCGAGGTAGTCCACGCAGGTGACATCGACGAGCAGATCGAAGCCCTGCTCGCGGAGGAATGCAAAAGCCTCGATCGACTCCGCCGCCGGCACCACCACGCGGGTTTGACCACGGTAGGCCGACGACGTCACTCCCGCGACCCGTGCGGCGAGGGCGACGACGACATCATCTGCGGATGGTGGCTGGTGGGGCATCGGGGCTCGGAGTGTCAGGGACGGGCTACGGCCGTGGCGGCCAGTTCCCGCTGGAGCACGGGGTTGCGGGCGGCGTCGAGCGAGAGCGGCGACGTGATCTCCACGAGGGCCCGCTTCCGCTGCTGCCGTTCGCGGGTGTCGAACTCGCGGCCGGTGATCGTGCCCTCGCGTTGGATCTTGTCCTGCAGGTCGATGATCGCCTGGATCAGTTGCTCGGGCCGCGGCGGGCAGCCGGGCACGTACATGTCGACCGGGATGAAGCGGTCGATGCCCTGCACGACGGCGTAGGTGTCGAAGACGCCCCCAGTGCTCGCGCAGGCGCCCATCGAGATGCACCACTTGGGCTCGTGCATCTGCTGCCAGATCCGCTGCAGTACCGGGAGCATCTTCATCACCACGCGGCCGGCCACGATCATGAGGTCGCACTGCCGCGGGCTGAAGCGGAAGACCTCGGCGCCGAATCGGGCGAGATCGTGCTTGCTCGCGCCGGTCGCCATCAACTCGATGCCGCAGCACGCGGTGGCGAAGGGCATCGGCCACAGGCTGTTCTTGCGGCACCAGTTGGCCAACGCGTCGAGTTTGCTCACGACGACGTTTTCGGGAAGTTGCAGGTCGCTTACCGCCATCGGAAGACTCCCTTTTTCCAGTCGTACGCGAATCCGACGATCACCAAGGCGATGAAGGCCATCGCGCCGGCGAAGACGAGCCCGCGGCACGACACGAGGCCGCCCGCCACGGCCGCATCGACGCCCGAAGCGGAGCGGCTGGCGACGGCCCATGGATAGAGGAAGAGCAGTTCGACGTCGAACACAAGGAACGTGATCGCCACGAGGTGGAAGCGAACATCGAACCGGCGGCGGGTGTCATGGACCGGGTCCATGCCGCTCTCATATGGCATCTCCTTGACGGCACCCTTCCGTTTCGGGCCGACGAGTTCCGCGAACACGACGAGCCCGACCGAAACCGCCGCGGCGATTGCGACGAACAGCAGGACCGGAAGGATGGCATCCATGGCGGGCGGGGTGGCTGTCGGGGGCTGCTGCGAAACCGTGCATCGTCAAAATCGGCCGCGGGAGGCGACTTCGTGAAATTCGTCACGAAGTCGCCGCCAAAAAAAGCCGGGGACTCGGTGCCCGCCGGCCAGACGGCATGACCGTCAAAGTTATACCGATCGTGGCGGCAGCGGACGAGCCGGGGCGGTTTTCCCCCGGATGAGCCGCCCGACGGAAAGAAAACGACCGTTTTGGTAGGGTGTCGCGCATGTCCGACACCGTGGCCGTCCTCGCCGATCTTGTCCGGCGTCCGAGCGTCAACCCGATGGGCCGGGATATCGCCGGCCCGGAATATCTGGAAGGGCGGATCACGGAGTATCTGGTGCAGCGATTCACCGCCGCCGGCATTCCGTGGGTGCGTCAGAAGGTCGCCCCTGGCCGCGACAACGTGGTCGCCCGACTCGAGGCCACGGTGCCGAACGCCCCCGTCATTCTCTGGGATGCCCACCAAGACACGGTCCCCGTCGATGGCATGACGATCGAGCCGTTCACGCCCCTGGTGCGCGAAGGACGTCTCTACGGTCGCGGCGCCTGCGATGTGAAGGGGGGCATGGCGGCGATGCTCGTGGCCCTCGATCGGCTGCGGGCAGACGATGCGCCGCGGCTGGCGACGGTCGTCTTTTCGGCGACCGTCAACGAAGAGTTCGGGTTTTCCGGTGCCAAGGCCCTCGCCCGGGCTTGGACCGCCCCTGGCGGCGACCCTGCGGCCGACGAGCCGTTGCAAAAGCTGTTTGGCGGCCTTCCGACGGCGGCCGTGGTGGCCGAGCCGACCGAGCTCGATATCGTCACGCAGCACAAGGGGGCGGTGCGGTGGCGGGTGAAGATCCACGGGCGATCCTGCCACAGTTCCTATCCCGAGCGCGGCGAGAACGCGATCTATCCGGCGGGCCGGGCGATCCTCGCGATCGAGTCGATCGCCGCGGAGTTGCTCACGAGAAACCCCGGGCATCCCTGTGGCCCGCCGACCTTGAGCATCGGCACGGTGCATGGCGGCACGGGCGTGAATCTCGTGCCCGATCTTGTGGTGCTGGAGGTCGATCGACGGGTCGTTCCGGGCGAATCGCCGAACGAGGCTCGCGACGAGGTCATCGGCCGGATCGCGGTGGCCTGCGGAGCCGCCCGGGTCGAGCACGAGGAACCGTTCCTGGAAAACGCCGGACTTTCCGATGCCGATCCCGATTCGGCGACGTTGGCCGACCGGCTCGCGGAGGCGGCCTCATCTCGCGGTGGCAGGCCGCGGCGGATGGCGGCCCGCTATGGAACCAATGCAAGCGTCTTCGCGGCGGCGGGTGTGCCGAGCGTGGTGTTTGGTCCCGGGTCGATCGCCCAAGCCCATACCGCCGACGAATGGATCGCGGTCGAGGAGATCGACGCAGCGGCCGGCACGCTGGCGGAACTGGTGAGGCTTCCGAAAAACCTGGCCAGGCCGTAGCCTCTTCCGCGTTCCAACGTGGAGGATGCTGATGGCAACGAAGATCAAGGTCGCGGGTCCGGTCGTCGATCTCGATGGTGACGAGATGACGCGGATCATCTGGCATTTCATCAAGGACAAGCTGATCCGGCCCTATCTCGACATCGACATCCGCTATTTCGACCTCTCGATCCAGAACCGCGATGCCACCTCCGACCAGGTGACCATCGATGCGGCCAAGGCGATCCAGGAGTGTGGCGTGGGCGTGAAGTGCGCCACGATCACGCCCGACGAGGCCCGCGTGAAGGAGTTTGGGCTCAAACAGATGTGGAAGAGCCCCAACGGCACGATCCGCAACATCCTTGGCGGCGTCATCTTCCGCGAGCCGATCATCATCAGGAACATCCCGCGGCTCGTGCCGGGCTGGACGAAGCCGATCGTGGTCGGCCGCCATGCCTTCGGAGACCAGTATCGGGCGACCGATCTGAAGATTCCGGGGAAGGGCACGCTCACGCTCACGTTCACGCCGTCCGACGGCTCGAAGCCGCTGGAGATGAAGGTCTTCGAGTTTCCATCGCCCGGCGTCGCGATGGCGATGTACAACCTCGACGACTCGATCCGCGACTTCGCCCGGGCGAGCTTCCGCTACGGCCTGGCCCGCAGCTACCCCGTCTATCTCTCCACGAAGAACACGATCCTCAAGGCCTACGACGGCCGGTTCAAGGACATCTTCCAGGAGATTTTCGATCACGAGTTCCGCGCGGAGTTCAGCGACAAAGGCCTCACGTATGAGCATCGACTGATCGACGACATGGTGGCCTCCGCGCTGAAGTGGGAGGGGGGCTATGTCTGGGCCTGCAAGAACTACGACGGTGACGTGCAGAGCGACATCGTGGCCCAGGGCTTCGGGTCGCTGGGTCTCATGACGAGCGTGCTCATGACGCCCGACGGCAAGACGATCGAGGCCGAGGCGGCCCATGGCACGGTGACGCGGCATTACCGGCAGCACCAGCAGGGCAAGCCGACCTCCACCAACCCGATCGCCTCGATCTTCGCCTGGACGCGAGGCTTGGCCCACCGCGGCCGGCTCGACGGCACGCCGGCGGTGACGAGGTTTGCCGAGGCGCTCGAGAAGGTCTGCATCGAGACGGTCGAGGAGGGCAAGATGACGAAGGACCTCGCGATGCTCGTCGGCCCCGCTCAGCCGCACCTCACGACGCAGGATTTTCTGGCGGCGATCGACGCGAACCTCTCGAAGGCGATTTCGGGCTGACCCGCGGCCCGATGGTGTGCGACGTGGCGATCGGCCCACTCATTCCGCGACGGTCACGAGTGCGGTCTTGCCGGAGAGCCCGGTCGTGATCGTGGAGGATCCAGGGGTCGGTCGCGGATGGCCTGCGCGGCATAACCTGCGATGCCGTGGGCGTTGAGGTGGATGTCGAAGTCGATCAGTTCTGCGATGCGGCGGCGGTCGAGCGTGCAGCCGTGATTGGCCAGACTTTCCGCATGCCAGTGAAACAGATTCCGTTCCATCGCCGGCATGTCCGGAGGCTGTTCGCCGCGTGCCGCGCCGGCGATTGCCTCATACCGGTCCACCCCCGCCAGGAGGTCGGCAGACAGCCGCGGCAGGTCGGCCACCTCGCCACAATGCGCGAGGTAGATCGACCGTGGGGCGAGCGCCATGATGCGGTGGATCGATCGCCGAAGCGCCTCGGGGTCGAACTGCACCGGGGGCGTCGAGGGCATGATCCACGGTCCACGGGAGGTGTCGAATTCGCGGTAGCTCAGGCCGAACGTGTCGCCTGCGAAGCATCCGCCCGAGGTCTCGTCCCAGATGCACTGATGGTGACGCGCGTGGCCGGGCGAGTCGAACAGGGTGAGCCGGCGACGCCCGACCGAAACGCAGGTTCCGTCGGACGCCGCCTCCACCCGCGTCACGGGCACGGCCGAGACGGAGTCGTACGAGCGGGCGAGTTCATCCGGGCCGAAGACCGCCAGCGCTCCCTCCCACAGCTGCGTGGGATCGATCATGTGCCGCGCCCCGCGGGCGTGGACGAGCAGCCGCGCGTTCGGAAGGAAAGCCATGAGGGCACCGGCGCCACCGGCATGGTCGAGGTGCACGTGCGTCGGGATCACCCAGTCGATTGCCTCGCGGGCAAGTCCGACGGCATCGACCGCCGCGAGCAGCCGAGGCACGGACAGGGTCGTGCCGGCATCGATGAAGCAGCCGCGGCCGTCGTGCACGAGCAGGTAGGCGGCGGCACAGCCGGCGCGGCGAAAGCCGATGTCGATGCGAAAGATTCCGTGACCGAGTGACTGAAGAAAGTCGGGCGGAGTCATGCGATGAAATGCCGGGCGAAGGTGCGTGGTGACTGCTGAAAAAGTCGATCACCGACGGTCCCAGGCGGGTGTGAATTGCAAGAAAGTGCTGCCAGCCATCACGGTGCGGCGTCTGTAGATTACCCAATTGTGGCGGCCGGCACCGTTTGCTTGTGTCTGGAGGAAATGCCGTCAGCCCTGGGTTGGTCACCGTTGTCTTTGCCGTGGCGATTTTTGCGTCATGCGCCGCTGTGGCTGCGGCTGCTGCGACCGAACCCGGCAAGCCCCCGGCGGAAACCCGGAGGATCCGAGGGGCGGGAGCGCCCCCGAGGTTACGAATCGCTGATCCATGCGGTTTCCTGTTCGTGGCTGGGCAATGCCGCCTCGCCGGAGGACTGTTCGCGATCATGCCCGACCACCATGTCGTTCCCACCTGGATGTCGCGGTGGCTCGTCGCCGCGGGTATCTACAACGTCGCCTGGGGCGGCCTGACGGTCCTCTATCCCCGATGGCTTTTCGATCTTACGGCCTTGGATCAGCCGAACTACCCGTTCATCTGGCAGTGCGTCGGCATGATTGTGGGAGTCTATGGCGTCGGCTATCTCGCCGCGGCCCGCGATCCGCTGCGGCACTGGCCGATCGTGCTCGTGGGTTTTCTGGGCAAGATTTTCGGGCCGCTCGGGTATCTGCTCGGCGTGCTTCAGGGGGATGTGCCGGTGGCCTTCGGTGTGACGCTTCCCACCAACGATCTGATCTGGTGGGTTCCCTTCGGCCTGATCCTGTACCATGCGGCACGGGCTCATGGCGTCGGGCGAGGCAGCGAGTGACACTCCAGGAACTCCTTCTGGCATCGCAGGCCGTCGCGTCGTCGGCGATGTGCGGTCTCATCTGGTTCGTGCAGGTCGTCCACTATCCGCTCTTTGCACGGATCGGCGGTGACGCATCGAAGGCCTTCGCCGATGAACACCAAGCCCGCACCGGCCGCGTCGTGATGCCATTCATGCTCGTGGAGGGGCTCTCGGCCGCCGCGCTGGCCTGGGCGCCGCCGCCGGGCGTGCCTCGGTCGGTTGCCCATGGCGGCCTCGCGATCGTCGCGATGCTCTGGCTTTTAACGGCATTCGTGCAGATGCCGCTCCACGGGCGGCTCTCTCGGGAGGGGCATGCCCCGGGGACGGTCGCCGCGCTCGTGCGGTCGAACTGTCTTCGGACCGTCCTCTGGTCACTCCGGGCCGCCGTGGCGGTCTGGATGCTCCGGGTGGCCGGATAGGCCGCTGATGTTCTCCCCGTTGCTCGATCTCCACCCGCCTGAAGACCCCCTCTTCCCGAAAGAAATCGCCATGAAGCTTGTTCGCTTTGGAGACCGCGGTCACGAGAAGCCCGGCATCGTTACCGCCGACGGCCGCATCAAGGATGTGTCGGCCCATGTCCGCGATTTCGACCACGCCTTTTTCTCCGGTGGTGGCCTCGCGGCGCTCCGCACGATTGCCGCGAAGCCCGACGCCCTGCCCGACGCACCAGCCGGCGTGCGGATCGGCGCCCCGGTGGCCCGCCCGCGGAACGTCTTCGCGATCGGCCTCAACTATTCCGACCATGCCAAGGAGACAGGCGCGGCGATTCCGGCCGAGCCGATCCTCTTTATGAAGGCGACGAGCGCCGTCTGCGGCCCACACGATCCGATCCTCATTCCGCGCGGCAGCGAAAAGACCGACTGGGAGGTGGAACTCGGTCTCGTGATCGGCCGCGATGCCCGGTATCTCCCGTCAAAGGAGGCGGCGCGAGACCACGTCGCCGGCTTCTGCGTCGCCAACGACGTCTCCGAGCGGGCCTTCCAGCTCGAGCGGGGCGGCCAGTGGAGCAAGGGGAAGAGCTGCGACAATTTTCTGCCGCTCGGGCCTTGGCTCGTGACGGCCGACGAGGTGGGGGATCCGCAGAAACTCGGCCTCTCGCTCGACGTGAACGGCGTGCGGCGGCAGAACGGCACGTCCGCGACGATGATCTTCGATGTGTGGCACATCGTGCACTACCTCTCGCAGTTCATCACGCTCGAGGCGGGCGACGTGATCATCACCGGCACGCCTCCGGGCGTGGGCATGGGGATGAAGCCGCCGGTCTTCCTGCGGGCGGGCGACGTCGTCACGCTCGCGATCGACGGGCTCGGCAGCCAGCGGAGCGTGTGCGAGCCGGTGTGACGGTCTCGTACGCTTCGGCATGCGATGCGGTCGTCTGGTGGACGCGCTCCCGGCTCCTCCATCATCCCGCGAGGAAGGCTTTCACCAGTTCGATGCCGAGAATGATCGCGACGCCCATCAGCGATTCACCGGCGATGAGGCCACTCGACACGGGCACCGTGTAGGTCTCTGCCGCGGTCGGCCGGGCCTTCGCGACGAGCCATGCGATCAACGCGCCGGCGAACATCGCGAACGAGTTGAAGGCCGGGATCACGCCGGCGATTCCCAAGCCCGTCGTCGAGGGGAGCCATGGCTTCCATGATGTCGGGCCGAATTCCTCGAGCAGCGTCAGCGCGATGCCGATCGCCGCACCGATGGCGATGGCTGCGAGCGCTCCGGCCGGAAGGGCCCCGATCCCCTTGGCGAGCAATTCGGCAACACCCGCCCAGACCTTCGCCGACGGGGCGGGAAGGGACTCAGAGCCGAGTTGGGCGAGGTTCCGCTGCACCACGAAGAGATACGCAGGCACGCTCACGATCGTCCCGGCGATCACGCCGAAAAGCTGCGAGATGGTCTGCTTCCTCGGATTGCCACCGAGCAGGTAGCCACTCTTGAGATCGGTGAGCAAATCGGCCGCGTGCGAGGCGGCCCCCGACGTGATCGAGGCGGTCATCAGATTGGTGGTGATGTTCGACGGGGCGACGACCCCATAAACCAGCTGCGTGATCTTGCCCATGGCGCCGATCGGCGTGATGTCGGTCTCGCCCGTGGCCCGCGCGGCCACGATCGAGAGGAGGAACGTGACGAGCACGGCAAGGATGCCCATCCACCAGGTGATCCCGAAGAGCCAGTGGCCCAGGATCACGCAGGCGGTGCCGGCGGCGAGCGTGCCGGCAAGAAACCATGACGCCGGCACCTCGATCGGGGCGAGCGGATCGTCGTCGGCCGGTCGGCCGCCCATGATCGCGCCGAGGCCGCCGAAGGCCCGTAGCACGGTCCGCCACTTGAGCCCGAACGACAACAGCCCCTACGCCACCATCATCGCCGTCGAGGGCCAGAGCACCCACGACACGATGCCGCGGTAGCCGGGCTCCGCGATGCCGCGGCTCACGAGGATCGGGCCGAGAATTCCGAAGAAGATCACCGATCCGACGAGCATCGATGCGGCCACCCGCATGCCCATGATCGCGCCGGCCGCCAGCATGATGAACGAGCCCTCGATGCCGATCGTGTATTTCGTGAGCAGGTCGCGGGCCGCAGCCGACGGCCAGAAGGGGATTTCGGCCGGAAACGCGAAGGCGGCGAGGGCCTTCACCTGCGCGAAGAGATCCCGCCAGAGGGCGACCGCGGCCCCGACGATACCCGCGGCGAAGAGCGACCGCGCCTTGACCACGGCCTCGCCCCCCTCGCTGTGCATGCTCGCGAGCGTCTCCGCGGTGGCGATGCCGGAGGGGAAGGGGAGCTGATCGACGTTGATGAGCTGCCGCTTGAGCGGGATCGCCATGAAGACGCCGAGGAGAGAAAGGGCGAGCAGCCACAGGCCGATCTCCCACCATGCAAGCATGCGGCCGGTGGTGAGGTAGAGCGCGGGAATGGCCGAAACGAGGCCGGCGCTCGACATGTAGCCGGCGGCGCTGGCGGCGCTCGACATCGTGTAGTTCTCAAGCGTCGAGAACGGCCGCGCGCGGTAGGCGGGGACGATCTGCTCGAGAAATTTGAAGACGGCGTAGGCGATGATGCAGGCCGTGATCGTGACCCCGAGCCCCCAGCCGGTCTTGAGGCCGACATAGAGATTGCTGATCGACATCAGGCCGCCGATCAGCATGCCGCTGACGACGGCCCGTGGCGTGAGCTGCACGACGTCGTCGCCGGCATAGACGTTGTCGAGCCACCACCGCGCCGCCTCGCGGTCGTTGTCAAACGGCGGATGCTTGAGCCCGGCCATAGAGGGACATTGTAGCCGGGGCTTGCTTTTGTGGTGCGTCATCCCTTCGGGCCTTCTTCGCCTTGTGGCGAGTCTCGCTTTGTGGCGAGCCTCGCGGCCGCGATGCGGCGGCCACGGTCGCCAGGAAGTGCGACCGCCCGCTTCGTGCGAGCAGGCTCGCACGAAGCCAAGCCAGCAGGGGGCATGGATGCCCCTGCTGGCTTGAAGCTAGAACACGTCGAGATGGAAGTGGTGGCCCTGGTGATAGCGGCGGGGCTTCGGATACTCGTTGTGCCACTGACGGTTGTAGACCGGAACCCGCATCTCCTGCGGATACCGGTAGTACAGATCATTGGCACTCTGGTAGTAGCCGTCGGCGTAGAAGTTCTGCGGGTACCACACATACGGATAGTGGTAGAGCCGATTCCAATCCTGGGTGTTGTACGAGGAGCCCCACTGATAGCCGTAGGCCTGCGTTCCCGCAAAAGGCTGCTGGGCGAGGGCGTCGTCGGCCGTGAGAAGCATCGCCCCGACGACGATCGCCGCGGCGGCAAACAGGTGCCGTTTCATTCGATTGTCCCCCCTGAAAACCGGTCGTCTCACAGGTATCGGCAGTCGGTACGACCGTTCTTAACGGAAAAATCGGCAGGGTTTCGCCAACCATGGCCGCGATTGCTCCCACACCCCTCCCGAGGATACGGGCAGCCCATCGCTGTCATGGGGCTTGCGAGACGGCCTTTTCCGGTCTCGTTTTTTCGGCGGGCATCCGGCCCTCCGCCAGTTCGCGGTCCCATTCGTCGATCAGGGGCCAATGAGGGGCGCAGGTGCCGAAGTCGGCGAGCGTCAGGTAGCCCTCGAGCCGGGCGATCGTCTTCTTCAGAAGTGCGTCGTCCTTGCGAAACACCGGGCCGTGGCTCGGCAACAGCCACTCGACGTCGCTGGCGAGGATTCGCCCGAGCGATCGGATGAACGACGGAATGTCGCTGCCATGGTGGGCGTCGATCGCGCCGACGGAGCCGTCGCGGTAGATGTTGTCGCCCGAGAGCAGCAGGGGGCCGAGACGAAACGCAAGCTGGCTGTCGGTGTGGCCGGGCGTATGCCAGACCTCCAGTTTTCGGGAGCCGACCTCGACGATGTCGCCATCCTTGATCTCGCGATCGACCGTCACCGTCGGCATCGGCATGCGGATGTTCTGGGCGGCGATCTCGGCGAACGTCTTGATCGGATCGCCCGATTCCAGCGACGGCACGGCTTTCGGGTGGGCCAGCACCGGCACCTTGAGAATCGCCTTCGCCCGGGCGAGCCCCTGGATGTGGTCTACGTCGGCATGCGTGGCGATGAGGGCCCGGCACTGCGACAACGGGAAATCGAGCTGGCGGATCAGCTCGATGATTTCATCGACCGTCTCCTCGTAGCCGATGTCGATGAGCGCCCAGTCTCGGTCATCGTAGACCAGGTAGACACTGCAGCCGATCCGGTAGCCGGCCTGATGGTTGATCTCGATGACACCGGGAAAGAGTGGACGACGTTCGCGCATCGGACGGTTCGGAAAAAGACTGGGATTTGCGGGGCTCCGCCGGGGAGGACACACTTGCGGAGCCGGCCTCGTGGGCGATGAACCCCGAAGTCTGCCCGTAGTGTAGCGCTCGAGAACCCCGGCGTAAATCAGGTCGGGCGGATCCCGGCCCATCGACCCATTCAATCGTGCACGAAGCCCACCCATCCACCCGCGGTCCCGGCGCCACGACGAGCTTCGCCGCGTGGTCGGAATGCGTCCGTGAACTCTGTCAGAGTCTGGCCGCCCTCGAGCCGCTGGGACGCGAACTTGGTGCGCCCGATCCGGCATCATCCGACTGGCACGGCGCCCTCTTCGGCAAGCTCGGGCCGCAGGTCGATCGCGAGCCGCTGCTCGTGGCGGCCGTCTGCGGCGGCACGAACACCGGCAAGAGCCTCATCGCCAACGCGCTGGTCGGCAGCGAGATCAGCCGCTCTGTGCCCGAGGCCGCCAAGACCCGTCATCCTGTCGTCAGCATGCCCCGAGGCCTGTCGTCGCGGCTCGACGTCGCCTCGCTCTTTCCAGGATTCACGCCGAAGCCGTGGTCGTCGGAGGACGACGCCCTCGATCCGACCGACACCGACACGCTCGTGTGGCGGGAGGATGCCAGCGGCACCCAGCCCGAGCGGCTCGTGCTCCTCGACACGCCCGACATCGATGGCACGCTGCGCGACAACTGGCAGCGGGCCGAGCTCGTCCGCAACGCCTGCGACGTGATCGTGGCCGTGCTCACCCAGCAGAAATACAACGACGCGGCCGTCCGCGATTTTTTCACCGCCGCGGCCACGGCACGCAAGACGATCATCGTGGTCTTCAACATGGTCGAGTGGCCCGCCCAGCGACAGGTGATCGCGGGATGGCTGCAAACGTTCGTCGTCGAAACGGGGGCCGAGCCGGCGGCCGTCTATGCGTCGCCATTCGATTTCAAGGCTGCGTCTGATGGACGGATCGCCTTTCATGCCATGGCCGAGCTGACGCCCGACGGCAGTTCGGCCGACCTGCGGCAGCGGCTGATCGACTGCGACTTCGACCGCATCAAGATGCGATCGATGGAGGGAGCGTTTCGCGTTGTGCTCGACCCGTCCACGGGCGCGGCTGCCTGGCTCGACGCCGTCGAGGCGTCGTCGCGTGGCTGGCAGGATGCCCGGCGTCTGCTCACCGACCAGAGCCGTGTGCGGGTGGAGATGCCGGCCGCGCCGCGGGAGATCGTGTGGAACGAGATCTGGGACTGGCTCGAACCGCGGCGATCGGGGTTCGATCTCGCAGTGAGCCACGGGTATCGCCAGGCGGGCCGCATCGTGCAGTGGGCTGGGCGGCGGGCCGGCCTTCTCCGCACCGATGCGGAAAAGCGGGACGATTTTTCGACGGTCGAACTGGCCTCGCTCAAGCAGGCGCTCGGCGACTTCGTCGATCGACTTGACGACATCTGCCGCGCCCGGCCGAAAGTGGCCGCGATGCTCGAGGACCGGCTCGTGCAAGCCGACCGGGCTGCATGGTATGCCGACCTCGAACGGCGGCATGCGGCGCTGCCGCTGGTGTCGGACGACTACCGGACGTTCGTGCGGACTGAACTCGATCGGTTCGCCGCCGAGAACCCCGGCATGGTGAAGGCGGTGCTGGCGGGCCTGACTGTCGGCTCGATCGCGCGGCCGGTGATGACGATCGCACTGTTCAACGTCGGTTCGGCCGCGGTGCCGGTTGCCGCAGGCGTGCTGCACAACTTGCTCGATGTCGGCGTGACCGTGGCGGCGCCGCTGGCCGGCGAGGGTGCCGTCGCGGCGGCCTCGCGCGGCATTCGCCCGCTCATCGAACGTCTTTTCGCGGGATGGTCGGCCGGCCGCAGTCGCGTGCTCGCCGAAACGATCCGCGACGTCGTGCTCGGTGACCGGCTCGAGCGGATCGAGCGGCTCGCCGAGGCTGCGTCACGGCCCGAGGTCGCCAGGGCCCGCAGCCTTCTCCTCGAATGCGGCCGGGAGCTGGCCCGATGAACGATGTTCCTTCCACCGGCTCTCCGGAGACCGGCATCGATTTCGCGAGTTTCGACGAACTCGTCGAGTCGCTCGCGCGGTGGGTTGGCTCGGGGCCTGACTGGCCGCCGGCGCGGCGGATCCGCTCGGAGTGGGAGCAGCTTTCGCCGAGGCTCGATCGCACGCGGCGCGAACTTGCCCGGATGCTGGTGGTGGGCGTCATCGGTGGCACCGGCACCGGAAAGAGCACGCTCGTCAACGCGTTGACCGGCCGCGACGTGACGGCCGCAAGCGATATCGCGAGGCCGACGACGACGACGCCCGTCGTGGTCGTCTCGCAGGACATCGATTGCTCCTGGCTGCCGATCGACGCGATGCAGGCCCGTGTCGTCCGCAGCGATGCCCCGGCCGTGGCCAACATCGTGCTCATTGACTGCCCCGATCCCGACACGCAGCCCGACGAGCCGCACCGAGAGGGCGGTCACCCACCTCGGCCGAGCGATGCCAATCGCAACCGCGACATGCTCGCGGCCGTGCTTCCGGCGTGCGACGTGCTGCTCCTGGTCGCCACGGCGCAGAAATACCGGTCGTGGATCGTGGCCCGGGAACTGCAGGCCTTCGCCCCTGGGCGGCCGCTGCTCTTCGTGCAATCCCATGCCTCGCGCGACCCCGACATCCGCGATGACTGGAGGCGGGAGCTCGAATCGCAGGGGTTCGTGGTGCCGAGGATCTTCCGGCTCGATGCCCTCGATGCGGCGCGGCGGGCCGCGGCCGGGCTCGCGCCGGATCCCGGCTTCCGGGAACTGGTCTTGGCGATCGACGAGGAACTCGTCGGACGCGCGGCGCGGAGGGTCCGCCGCACCGGGGCACTCGATCTGGCCACCTGGTTTCTGGGGCAGGCAGCCGCGCAGATCGATCCCCTGCGGGAGCCGGTCGCGCGGCTGGCTGCCGCCGTGAAGACGGAGCGGGCGCGGCTGGAGGGGCTGCTCGGGCGGTCGATCGAGGAGACGTTGCAGACCAATCGCACGGCCTGGCAGCGGCTTTTGGCCGACGAGGTGGTCGATCGTTGGCACGGCGGGCCGTTCGCGATGTTTCTGCATACGGTTTCCGCGATCGGATCGTTCTGGACGCGGATGCGGCCCGGGGGAGGCTTGATCGGGAGGCTGCTGGCCGGCAACGCGCCGGATCAGATCGCGACCGGGCACGGGGCGTGGCACGCGGTCGAGGAGCTCGGGCTTCCCGCGGCTGAGGTCGAGCAGTCGCGAAGCATCCTCGTGGGCCACGCAGCGCGGGCGAAGATCGTCGAGCCGCTCGTGGGGCGTGCGAGGCTGGATGATGCGCGGACCGGCGAAACGGCCGGCGCGGTTCTCGAGCGAACCGGCCGGTGGCTCGCGTCGGGAATCGAGCGGCTGGTGAGCGAGCGCCGCCGCCGCGTCGATGGCCCGGTGCTCCGATGGGGATTCGAAATCCTCTTCGCATCGCTGATCGTCCTCGTGCTCGGCCGCGCGGGCTGGAGCTACTTCTACGGCCATCTCTGGGAGGGGCGGCGGGTCGATGGCGTCGCCTTCCTCGAGGAATCGCTCGTCTGGATCATCCTGTGGGGACTCGTGCTGCGATGGCTGCTCTTCACATGGGTGCGAGCCGGCTTGCACCGCGACATCACGTCGCTGATGGCCCGCCTCCCCGCGGCACGGCTGGTCGATCCACTGCTCTCGGATTTCGCCGACGCCTCCGACGCGATTGTCCGTTCGATCGATGCCGGCGATCGAATCGCCCGCGAGTCCCGCTCGCTCGCCGACCGCCTCGACGAGCCAGCCACCACCCTCGGCCGACTCAAAACGTAAAAAC
>JBJTOU010000080.1:0-4138 GCA_046074725.1 Planctomycetia bacterium | reverse complement strand
CGCTGGCTCCACTGGGGCGCCCCGACGGTCGCCCGCGAGGATTATCCCGTCCACGACGTGGTCCTCATGTGGCAGAACTTGATCCTCAGCATGCTGCTCGATCCCGCCACGCTCTCCCGGATCCGGGACGGCGAGATGAGGATCGCGGTCGATGCCGATGCTTTCACGACGGCCGAACTGCTCGATCGGCTCACCAAGGCGATTCTGACGGAGATCCAGCAGACAGGCCCGGGAGACTACACGGCCCGGAAACCGGCCATCGCGAGCCTCCGGCGGGCCCTGCAGCGGGCATACGTCGCACGGCTCGCCGGGCTCGCCATGGAATCGGTGCCATCGCTGCCCGACGCCCAGGCCCTGGCCGCGATGCATCTCCGTTCGACCGCCGAATCGATCGACTCGCTCCTGGCCAAGCAGGAGGTGAAGCTCGACGATGTCTCACGAGCCCATCTCATCGAGCTTGGCGATCGGATCGATGCCGTGCTCGATGCCGATCTCCAGCTCCCGCGGCCGTGAGTCCCGAGAGGAGGAGGCCACACCATGGAAGCATCGACCCACATCCTGCTGATCTCTTCCGATCTCATGGTGGCAAGCCGGATCGATGGACTGGCCAGGTCGGCCGGGGCCCGGCTCGAGACGCTCGCCAGCCTCCAGTCGGAACCACACACCGGTCCCTTCGACATCGTCCTGCTCGACCTCCAGTCGCTTGCCGGTGATGCCGGCACGATCGTCGGCCTCGCCCGGTCGATGCTCGATCAGCTGCCCGCTCAGGCCGCTGCGCCGGCAAAAGTCATCGCGTTTGGCCCGCACGTGCACAAACAACGCCTCGACGACGCCACGGCCGCCGGCGCCACCCTGGCCGTCAGCCGCGGAGAACTGCTCGGCGACTTCGCGGGAGTGATCGCCCGCGAAACGTCATGACGAAGGCGGGCATCTCGACAGCGGCATGACCGACCGGGGAGACGAGGCGAGGGGGTCGGCGAACGCTCGAGGAGCATTGGGCCGCTGCGGCCCACGCGACGAGACTTTTGCCGCCCCCGCACCGACGCAAAACACTTCGGCAATGCCTTTCAGCCGCCGACCTCGTCGAGAACCACTTCATCGAGTTCGGTGCCATCGACATCCTGTCGAAGCAGGAGGTAGGCGGCCGTCGCGATCGACCAGAAATACCCCCATCCAAACGAGCCGAGCAGCCACTCGAGGCCACGGCCCCAGAAGGCGAGGGCCTGCAAGCCCCACGGCCGACCGCATCCGCTGCCGCCGGCGCACGATCGGATTCCTTCGAGCACGGCGGCCGTCCGGTCGTGCCCCATGCCGAAACTGGCGGCCCAGAGGGCCAGCGTCGCGGTCGCGTCGGCCATGACGCCGGCGGCACCGAAGGCCGGCACGGCCACGATGAGGGCCACGAAGGCGTAAAAGGCCGCATGCAGCGGCCGCTGGTAGAAGTAGGAGAAGGCGGTCGAGATGGCCTGGAAACTGTCTCCCCGCTCGACGCCCACCGCCGCGATCATGAGCGGCCATCCGGCGACCACACCGATCGCGAGGATCGCAAGAACCACGGCTCCCGCGAGGACCAGCGGCCACATCGCACCGGCGATGGCCAGGCCGACGTCGGTCCGCATGGCGAGGCCAAGGAGCGCTCCCGGGATCGCCAGGGCCAGGATTCCGATGAGCACGAAGGCGACGGCATTGAAGGCGGCCGGCCAGTGCTGTCCACCGTAGCGAATCCCACCGACGAGGCCGGCCGGCTCCTCACCGACCAGTTTGAGCGCCACATGCCGCGAGATCGCCGTGCCGAAGATCGACCAGACGAGCACGAACCAGCCCAGACGTGCGAGGGCCCCTCCCGCGTCGGCGAGCGACGCCGATGGGCTGAAGGGAATCGAGACCATTCGCAGCACGCGCGCGACGGTTTGCGGAGTCCAGTCGATGGCGGAGCGGAACGAGGGCAGGGCCTGCTGGCTTGGCAGTGTTTCGCTGGTCGGACCCGCGACGACGGCGGCCGGGGCCCCCGCCAGCCCGAGGCCGTCGGCCACCGACCAGCCAGCCCATGTGGCGAGCGCGCCCATCGCCGCAAGCAGGATCACCGTCGGCGAAAACGACGCCCCCGCTGCGCGAAACAAGAGCCACCACGGAAGCGCCTCGCTCCACTGGATCTCGTGCACGATCCGACCTGACGACTGCTCGCTCTCGGCTGCCATGAAGCCCTCGGCTGAAAAAGGGGGAACACCGTGGCGGAGAGTATATGCCCGAAGGCCGGATCCGGGGCAAGCACGGGGCGTCACTCGTCCGGCTCGTCACCCTCGTGCGGCTTCTTGACGTCCGGAACCGAGTAGGCCTCGTCGAGCCAGCGGCCGAGATCGACCAGCCTGCAGCGGTCGCTGCAAAACGGCACGGATGGCGTCGAGTCCAGGTTCACCGATGCGTCGCAGACGGGGCACTTGGGCATGGCATGGCCGACCGGCGGGCCGGTCACTCCGACTTTTTCTCGGACCCTTTCTTGCCGCCATCGCCCCCATCGGGCTTTTTGCCCGAATCGGAGGCTGCGGCCTTCTTGTAGGATTCGCTTCGGTAGTCGGTCTTGTAGAAGCCCGACCCCTTGAACATGATCGCGCCGCCGGCGCCGATGAGCCGCCGCAGCTTCTTTTTGCCGCACTCCGGGCAGGTCTTCTTCACGGCATCGGTCATCGACTGAAACAGTTCGAACGCGTGGCCGCAGCCATCGCAGACATAATCATACGTGGGCATGGTGTCGGTTTCCCTTTCTGAAACTCAGGAATTCACGGCTCCCTCGCCACGATCACCTGGGCCGGCCGAACGACGCGATCGTGGAGTCGATAGCCACGGCTGGCGGTTCCGACGATCGTGCCAGGCGCGGCGGCCGACGTCGGCTGTTGCAGGACGGCATCGTGGACGGTGGGATCGAAAAGGGCGCCATCGGTCGGAATCGAGCTGCATCCGTGGGATTCGAGAACCTTCTCGATCTGCTGGGCCGTCATGCGAAATCCGGCGCGCAGGCTCTCGACGTCGGCGGTGTTCTCGCTCGCGTCGATCGCCCGCACCACGTTGTCGAGGACCGGAAGGAGGTCGCGGAGCAGATCGATCTCCCGATATCGCTGGGCATCCTCGTATTCCCGGCGCGAACGCTTCCGGAAATTCTCCAATTCGGCCTGCGTCCGCAGGAGGCGATCGCGTGCCTCGGCCAATTCGTCGTCCACCGATGCCGGTGCGGCGGTCGATCGATCTTCGGCCGATTCCACGGGCTCGTCGTCGTGCTGAGGTTCGTCGTTCATGTGGCCTCCTTTTCTTCGGTCTGGCCGCCCCCTTGAAAATACTCCGACAATCGACTGAAGAAGCTGGAGCGGTGGGGGCTTACTGCCGCCTGTTCTTCGACCGCGAGGTCGCGAAGCAGCTGCTCCTGCCGGGCCGAGAGTGTCTTGGGCACCTCGACATCGACATGCACATGCAGATCGCCGATGCCTCGGCCACGGATCTCGGGCATGCCGAGGCCGCGCACCCGCATCACGTCGCCCGGCTGTGTGCCGCGTTTGATCTCCAGTGGCTTGGGGCCGTCCAGGGTCGGTACGTCGATCGTGGCGCCGAGAGCCGCCTGGCAGAATGTGACCGGAACATGGCAGTGCAGATCGCGCCCCTCGCGCACGAGGAACGGATGCTGCTCGATCTCGATGGCGCAGTAACAATCGCCCGGCGGGCCGCCGTTTGCCCCGGGCTCACCCTCGCCGGCGAGCCGGACACGAACGTCGTTATCGACACCGGCCGGGATCGTCACCCGTCGCTCGATCCGCTCCTCCATCAGTCCGACGCCGCTGCAGGATGGGCACTTGTCGCGGATCACGCTCCCCGCGCCCCGGCACGCGGGGCACGTCGTCTGAAGACGAAAGACACCGGCCGACTGGATCACCTGGCCGTGGCCGCCGCAGTAGTCGCAGGATTGAGGCTGGGTTCCCTTCTTCGCTCCGCTGCCGTCGCATTCCGAGCAGGCCTCGTGACGGGTGAATGAGACGGTGCGGGTCGTGCCTCGGGCCGCCTCGACGAGCGAGAGTTTCACGACGGAGGAGACGTCGCGGCCCTGGCGGGCCCGATTGCCTCGGCGGCGGCCGCCGAAGGCGTCGCCAAACAT
>JBJTOU010000079.1:0-24345 GCA_046074725.1 Planctomycetia bacterium | reverse complement strand
GTCCTGTCGCTTGAATCATGTTCCGCACGTGGCCCGTCAGGCCCGGGTCCGCGTGGCGGCAAGCAATTCGTTCGGCTTCGGCGGCTCGAACCTCTGCCTCGTCATCCGCGCCGCGGCATGACCGCGTTTCCCATACACACGCCCATTCATCCCCACGACCCTTCAGGAGCTTTCGCGATGACCACGCCCGCCCCCCTTCCGATGACCGTCGCCGAGATCGACACGCTTTTGGAGCGCCTCGTCGCCCACTGGCATACCGTCGAGCCGGCCCACGGCGAGGATGGCCTGCGCGGTCGCATCTGCGACCTACACCGTTTCAACTTCCTGCTCTGGCACGAGGAGGACATCGCCCGGTCGCCCGACGTGACCGACGCAAGGATCGCACAGGTGAAGCGGGCGATCGACCGCTACAACCAGGCCCGCAACGACTCCATCGAGAAGGTGGACGACTGGCTGATCGAGGAACTCGCCCGGCGTGGCGTGGCGGCCGCGGCCGACGCGCCGGCCGCCACGGAGACCCCCGGCGCGGCGATCGACCGCCTCTCGATCCTGGAACTGCGTCGGTACCACATGCGGGAGCAGCTCGAGCGGGCCGACGCCTCGCAGGAGCACCGCGAGAAGGCGGCCACCCGCATGGCGGTGCTCGACGTGCAGCGCGATCATCTCGTAAAGGCACTCTCGCTGCTGCTCGAAGAGATCGTCACCGGCCGTCGTCCGCTTCGGGTCTTCCGACAGATGAAGATGTACAACGACCCGACGATGAACCCGTATCTCTACAAAGCCCGCTCCGCCGCCTGAATCGGCTCGCGTCTGCTTCATCCTCAGCGAGGAGCCCGTGAGGGGCTGCCCGTGCTCCGAGAGCCGGCGTATGCTGACAAGCGAAGCCACGGATGGCGGAGCGCGGTCAGCATCCGAGTGAGCGAAGGGCTGGAGGCCCGTAGCGAACGTCCGGCGATGGAGCACGGGCAGCCCCGAACCGTCGCCAAACGGATTCCTCTCGGCCTTCGGCGGCTTTCGCAACGCTCGCCACGAAGGCGAGCGTTGCTGTCCGGGCACACCTCGGCTGTGACCGCGACAGCCCAAGCGGCAGGGGCCATGGATGGGCTCCTTCCGCGCCGGCGAATCCCTACGGGCCTTCGGCGGCTTACGAGGGCTCGCCACGACGGCGAGCCCGTCGGCCTGGGGAAACCTCGGCTTTCACCACGGCCGACCAAGCGGCAGGGGCCATGGATGGCCCTGCCGCGCTATTTCTTGATCAGGTCGCGAACGGTCATGCCGCTTGGGATCATCGGCAGCACGTGCTCCTGGTAGGGCACCTGCACATCCAGGATCGCGGGGCCCGGGGCGTCGATCAGCCGCTTCAAGGCCGCTTCGAGATGGCCCTTGTCGCTGACCGTCTCCGCCTGCCAGCCGAAGCCCTTGGCGATCGCAACGAAGTCGGGGTAGCGATTCTGCGGCGAGATGCCGTCGCCCTGGCCGCAGGCCTCCGGATGATCGACAGGGCCGAGATAGGTATGGGCCCTGTTTCCCTTGAAAAAACGGTCCTCCCACTGCACCACCATGCCGAGGTGCTGGTTGTTGAGCAACAGCACCTTCACCGGGATGTTCTCGGTCTTGCAGGTGGCGAACTCCTGGATGTTCATCAGGATGCTGCCGTCACCGTCGATATCGACGACCAGTGACTCCGGATGGGCCACCTTCGCCCCCATGGCGGCCGGAAGACCGAAGCCCATCGTGCCGAGGCCGCTGGAGGAGAGCCACGTCCGCGGCCGGCGAAACTTGTAGAACTGCGCGGCCCACATCTGGTGCTGCCCCACGCCCACCGTGATGATCGTGTCACGGTCAGCCGTGAGCCGTGAGAGTTCGGCGATCGCGTGCTGCGCCACGATGCCGGGATAGGTCGTGTCGTAGGAAAACGGGTCTTCCTTCTTCCACGCCTTGATCTGGTCATACCACGGCTGCAGCGAGGCCGTCGGCTTCTCCACGATCTTGTTGAGTTGGTGGAGGGCATCTTCGACGTCGGCCACGATCGGCACGTGTACGAGTTTGTTTTTGTTGATCTCGGAGGGATCGATGTCGATGTGCACGATGAAGCCGTGCTGAGCGAACTCGCTCACCTTGCCGGTCACACGGTCGTCGAATCGCACGCCGATGGCGATGAGCAAATCGGCCTGATCGACCGCGTAGTTGGCATACACGCTGCCGTGCATGCCGAGCATGTCGAGCGAAAGGGGGTCGTCCCCCGGATAGGCCCCCAGGCCCATGAGCGTCATCGTGACGGGGATGCCGGTCTTCCGCACGAGTTCCCGCAGTTCGTCGGAGGCGTCGCCCGTGATCACGCCGCCGCCGGCATAGATCACCGGCCGCTTCGACCGCTTGATCGCGGCGGCCACCTGCGCGATCTGCTCGGGATGTGCCCCGCGGACCTCGGGCCGGTAGCCCGGCAGATTCATCGGCGCATCGTAGTCGGGCACGATGTTGGCGAGCTGGATGTTCTTGGGCAGGTCCACGAGCACCGGGCCCGGGCGGCCCGTCGTCGCGATGTGGAAGGCCTCCCGCATCACCCGGGCGATGTCGTTGGCGTCGGTCACGAGGTAGTGGTGCTTCGTGATGCCGCGGCAGACCTCGACGATCGGCGTCTCCTGGAAGGCGTCGGTGCCGATCACGCTCGTTCCCACCTGGCCGGTCAGCGCGATGAGCGGCACGCTGTCCATCTTCGCGTCGGCGATGGCCGTCACGAGATTGAGCGCGCCGGGGCCGCTGGTGGCCATGCACACGCCGGGCCTGCCGGTGGTGCGGGCGTAGCCCTGTGCCGCGAAGCCGCCCCCTTGCTCGTGCCGTGGGAGGATCGTCCGGATCCGGTCCTTGAATTTGGTGAGCGATTGATGGAGCGGCATGCTCGCGCCACCGGGGTAGGCGAAGATCACGTCCACGCCCTGCCGCACCAGGCACTCGACGACCACGTCGGACCCGCTTGCGAAGGCTTCGGCGGCTTTGGGTCGGGAGGCGGTTGCCATGGGCGGAAATCCTCAGGGTGGGGTGGAAGCGGACGATCAACCAGACCACTCAAAAATACACGATAAACGCCCCGAGGCATCAGGGGCCGGAATCAGGGCTTTTTGCCGGAAAACCGCCGCCACCGGCGGCGATCGGATGCGTAGAGGCTCGATGTCGAGGCGTAGACCGCCCCCGATAGGCCCGCGACGGCCCGACATCATGTGGAACCTCGAGACCGGTCTGCGGGAGAAGAATCGCTTCGAGCACAGGTCCGAAGGGGTGGCCTCGCTGAAGTCAAAGCGTCTTGGTGCCCTATACTCGCCCTCAGTGGCTCATGACTCCACACGGCAGGACGGGCAGCTCGCCCGGCTTGCCGACACTCTCGAATCACGCGACAAGCACAAGGGGTTCGCGGACGTCGTCGCCAGTCTCGTCGAGGGACATGGCGGGGCGATCGGCGGAACCTGGGGATCGAGTTCTGCGCTCGCGGCGGCCGCGCTGGCCCGAGCCCAGGTGCGCGAACAGGCGGCCGCCGCCGATCGCGGCCTGCTCATCGTCGTCCTTCCCCATCCGGCCGATGCCGATGCCTTCGCCGACGATCTCGCCATCTTCACGTCTGACCCTGTCGCCGTGCTGCCGCCGCTCGAGTCACTCGGCGAACCCGACGATGCCTCGCTCGGCGACCCCGCCGAGACCGAGCGGCTGGCGCTCGTCAAGCAGCTCACCGCCCCCGCCGACGATCATCCACGGATCATCGTCACCACGATCCAGGCGCTGCTCACGCTCCTCGACGACCCGCGCGAGGTGGAGGCGAGCACGCGACGGCTCGAGGTGGGGGGCCGGCTCGACCCGGTCGAACTGGGCGACTGGCTCGTGGCCCGGGGCTGGTCGCAGGCCGATGCCATCGACGCGCCCGGCTCGTTCGCCCGCAGAGGAGGGATCGTCGATCTCTTCGCATCCGACTGGGAACGGCCGGTACGGGTCGAGCTCTTCGGCGACGAGATCGAATCGCTCCGCACGTTCGACACCGTCACGCAGCGGAGTGTGGATGCGCTCGGATCGATCGACCTGACGGCGCTGGTGCGACGGGCCTCCGACGGCGGCCCGTCGCTACGGCGCACCCATCTGGCCGACATCGTGCCCCCGGGCTCGTGGTGGGCCCTCGTCGAGCCGGGCGAACTGGCCGAGGAGGCGCGGCGGACGAAGCAGCGGCTGGCCGAGGTGGCTGGCGTCGGCGAGCCCGAGGATGTCTTCGCGCGGATCTACAAGTTTCCGTCGGTCACGCTTGCCGCGGTCGCACAGACGAGCCTGGAGGCCACGGCCACGCTCGCGGTGGAGAGCGTGGAGCGTTTCACGGGCGTGCTCGACCGGGTCCGCGAGGAACTCGAGACGGTGGGCCGCGACCAGGAGGTGTGGGTCGTGGCACCGACGGAGGCCGAGGAGAGGCGGCTTGCCGAATTGCTCGCCGGCACCGCGCCCGATCGCTCGGGCCGGCTCCACTTCGCGCGGGGCCATCTCTCCGGTGGATTCCGGCTCGTGCCTGAGAAAATGGTGCTCGTGAGCAGCGCCGAGCTCTTCCGCCGTGAGGAGGCGGCCTCCGCGCGGGCCCCGCGGCAGCGGCTCTCCCGCGCCATCGACACGTTTCTCGATCTCCATGAAGGAGACTACGTCGTCCACGTCGCCCACGGGGTCGGCCGCTACCGTGGCCTCAAGCTGCTGGAGAAGCATGGGCGCACGGAGGAGTTTCTGGAGATCGAATTCGCCGAGAGCACGAAGGTCTACGTCCCCGCCTCGTCGATCGACCTCGTCCAGAAATACGTCGGCGGCGGCAAGCTCTCCCCGAAGCTCGCCAAGATCGGCGGCACGATCTGGGAAAAGCAGAAGCAGGCCGTCAAAGACGCGCTGGCCGACATGGCCGCCGACATGATCGCCCTGCAGGCAAAGCGGGCCAGCCGGCCGGGCACCGCCTTTCCCCCCGACACTCCCTGGCAGAGGGCCTTCGAGGAGTCGTTTCCATTCGACGAGACGCCCGACCAGCTCACGGCCATCGAGGCGATCCGCGAGGATCTTGAACGGCCGCGGCCGATGGATCGTCTCCTCTGCGGAGATGTCGGCTTCGGCAAGACGGAGCTGGCGATGCGGGCCGCCTTCAAGGTGGCCGAGGCGGGGGCGCAGGTCGCCGTGCTCGTGCCCACGACCGTGCTGGCCGAGCAGCATCGCCGCAGTTTCGCGGCGCGGTTCGCCGAATTCCCCGTCATGATCCGCTCGCTCTCGCGGCTCACGAGCACGGCCGAGGAGCGTGACACGCTCGAGGGCCTCGCCAGCGGAGCGGTTGACATCGTGATCGGCACCCACCGTCTCGCACAGGCCGACATCCACTTCGCCAACCTCGGCCTGCTGGTCGTCGATGAGGAGCAGCGGTTCGGCGTCGACGTGAAGGAGCGGCTCAAGGCGCTACGGGCGAGCGTCGATGTGCTCACGATGACGGCCACACCGATTCCGCGCACGCTCCACATGGCGATGCTCGGCATCCGCGACATCTCCAATCTCACCACGCCCCCCTCCAACCGGATCGCCGTCGAGACCCGCGTGATGCGGTGGGACGACCGGCTCATCCGCTCGGCAATCGACCGCGAGCTGGCCCGTGGCGGCCAGGTCTTCTTCGTCCACAACCGGATCCTCGACATCCACAAGGTCCGCGACCGTCTGCAACGGATCGCCCCCGAGGCCACGATCGGCATCGCCCACGGCCGGCTCTCGGAGACGGAGCTCGAGGACGTGATGCTTGGCTTCGTGTCGGGGAGCATCGACATCCTCCTGGCGACCACGATCATCGAAAGCGGCCTCGACATCCCGCGGGCCAACACGATCTTCATCGACGAGGCCGACACCTACGGCCTGGCCGACCTGCATCAGCTGCGCGGCCGCGTGGGCCGCTCGCACCACCGCGCCTATTGCTACATGCTCGTGGACGAGAACGCCGTGCTCACGAGCACGGCCGCGAAGCGGCTCCGCGCGATCCAGGAGTTTTCGAGCATGGGGGCGGGTTTCTCGCTGGCGATGCGGGATCTGGAGATCCGCGGCGCCGGCAACCTGCTCGGTACCCAGCAAAGCGGCCATATCGCGACGGTGGGCTACGAACTCTATTGCAAGCTCCTTGAGCAGGCGGTTCGCGGGCTCAAGTCGCTGCCGCCGGACGAGCCTCCAACCGTGAATCTCGATCTGCCGGGCGCCGCCTGGCTACCCCGCGACTACATTCCCGACGTGCGTGGCAAGATCGACGTCTACCGCCGCCTCTCGCGGGCGACGCAGCCATCGCAGCTCGACGACGTCGCAGCCGAACTGGCTGACAGGTTCGGCCCGCTGCCCGAAGAGGCGCTACGGCTGGTGGAGTTCGCCCGGATCCGGGTCGCGGCGTCCCGGCATGGGATCGATGCGATCAGCCGCCACCCGGGCATGCTCGTGATCGGCCACCACGATCGGAAGGCGATCGAGCGGCTGCAGGCGTCTGCGGCGAAGCGGGGCACGACCGTCCGGGTCGTCGATCAGAAGACCGCCGTCATCCCTCTGGCCGACGCGATCCTCGCCGACCCCGACTCGCTCATCGCCGGATTGAAGGCATTTTTCGCGTAAGCAGACCAGCTTTTGCCGAGGGACGACGCTCTTGCGACCGCCCAGGCGGCCTCCTATCGTTCCTCGACTCATGCCCCCCTTCCGCGCTCCCGCAGTGCCCCTTGCCGCCGCGATGCTCGCGATGCGGCTCGTCGTGCGCACCGCCTTGGCCGATGAGCCGCAGCGGCTGCCGCCCCCTCCTGCGATGCAGCCGGCCAGCGCGCCCATGCGGATAACCCCCACCGAGCCGAAGGCCGTGTCGCGGCCCGACTCGTGGCCGTCAGGCAAGAAGCCGGCGCAAGGCAATCCCGATGCCCTCGGCAACCACGTGCTGTCGAGCATTCGTGAACGCCCCGGCTCGCCACTCGAGCCACTCGACGCGATGACGCCCGAAAAGGTCGCCGAGGGCGTGGTGCAGACGCAGTATGCCGAGCCGTTCACGCCCCCGGCGATGCCATCCACAGCCACCGCCTCAACGCAGGAGCTCGCCCGGCTCAACATGCAGTCGCTCGAGACGGCCATGGTGGTGGCGAGGGTCGGCCCCGAGGTGGTGCTCGAGGGCGACCTGATAACGCCGACAGCGGCCGATTACCTGGCGAAGGTGTCGCCCGGCCTCACGCCCGAACAGGTTCGCGCGGTCAAATTGCAGATCTACAAGCAGGTGCTCAAGCCCCACGTGGAGGCCCTGCTCGTCTACGTCGATGCCTGCCGCACCATCCCCGAAGAGCGGCTTCCGGACATCGAGAAGAAGGTCAACGAAGCCTTCGATCAGCAGCAGCTCCCAAGGCTGATCAAGGAAGCGGGTGTGGCCAACGTCCGCGACTACGAGCATCTGCTCAAATCGCGCGGCCAGTCGCTCGACCGGATGCGGAAGATGTTCTTCGAGCGTGCCCTCTCGCAGCAGTGGCTGCAGACCAAGGCGGAAAGCGACGACGAGATCCCGCATGCTGAAATGATCGCCTGGTATGAGAACCATCTCACCGAATACGACTATCCCGCCAAGGCGAAGTTCGAGCAGCTCACCATTCGGATCGCGCCCCAGCAGACCCGCGACCAGGCCTGGAACAAGCTCGCGGCCATGGGCAACGAGGTGCTGCAGGGTGCGGCCTTCGCCGACGTGGCACGCACGAAGTCAGAGGGCCCCACGGCATTCACCGGCGGATCCTTCGACTGGACGACGAAGGGCTCGCTCGTGTCGAAGGTCATCGACGAGGCGCTCTTCACGCTGCCGGTCGGCCAGTTGAGCGCGATCCTCGACGACGGCGCCGCGCTCCACATCATCCGAGTCACCGAACGAACCGATGCCGGACGCATCCCCTTCATCGAGGCCCAGGTCGGCATCCGTGAACAGCTGATCGAGGAACGGCAGAGGCGGAAGCGGGACGAGTATCTCCAGCGACTGCGGGACCGCACGCCCGTCTGGACGATGTTCGACGACGAGACAGCGACGGCCTCGGCCGGTCGCGGCACGTCGCTGCGGTAGGATTCTTTCCTACCGGTCAGCACCGATCCGTGAATGCCGATGATGACGAGAAAAACCGCTGAAACCGCATCGTTCGTGCCGCCGAATGCCACATTCTGGCCCCAATTCTCTTGCTCCGACGCCGGAAACGAATTATTTTTGGTCGAAATCCCGAAGGAGCGACTTCATGCGAAACCGAAACCATCCGCGCCGTCAGCCGAAAACGAGCCGGAGCCTTCTGAATTCGGCCGTGTTTGAATCGCTTGAGGACCGGCGGATGATGGCCGCCGACTTCGCAGACGGCGAGGTGCTCGTCCAGTTTGCGGCCGACGCCCCCGACGCGGTGATCGATGCCGCCCACGGACTGGTCAAGGGTCGTGCCGCCGAGGTGATCCACACCGCGGCCATGCGGCGGGCTGGCGAGGGTGTCCTGCAGCGAGTCGCGCTCGGCAAGGGCATCGGCGTCGAGCAGGCCGTCAAGAGTTTGAGCAACCAGCCCGGTGTCGTCTTCGCCGAACCGAACTGGAAAGTGTCAGCATCGGCGGTGAGCAACGATCCGTATTACACCACGAGCAGCCGCCTCTGGGGCATGTATGGAGACGATGCCCCGGCCGCCTCCGGTCCCTCGGGCACCACCAACCAATTTGGCAGCCAGGCCGAGAAGGCCTGGGACGCCGGCTTTACCGGTTCGAACTCGGTCGTCGTCGGGATCGTGGACGAGGGGATCGATATCACTCATCCCGACCTGAAGGCCAACATCTGGGTGAATCCCCTCGAGACCGCCGGCGACGGCATCGACAACGACGGTAACGGCTACATCGACGACATCAACGGCTGGGACTTTTTCTCCAAAGACAACACCGTCTACGACGGCACCGGCGACGATCACGGCACCCACGTGGCCGGCACGATCGGCGGCGTGGGGGGCAACGGCGTCGGTGTCGCGGGCGTGAACTGGAATGTCACGATGATCTCGGCCAAGTTCCTCGGGTCAACCGGCGGCTACACCAGCGACGCCGTCAGCGCCCTCGACTACCTGACCGACCTCAAGACACGGTATGGCGTCAACATCGTCGCGTCGAACAACTCCTGGGGCGGCGGCGGGTATTCGTCGGCGTTGCATGGCGCCATCATCCGCTCGGCCAATGCGAACATCCTGTTCGTCGCGGCGGCGGGCAATGGTGGCAGCGACGGAATCGGCGACTCCAACGACTCGGTCGCCAACTATCCCTCGAACTACTCGACACTCCAGTCTGCAACGGGCCAGCCTGCCGCTTCATACGAGTCGGTGATCGCCGTGGCGGCGTTGACATCGACCGGTGGCTTGGCGTCGTATTCCAACTTCGGCGCGACGACCGTCGATATCGGCGCACCGGGATCGGGAATCTGGTCCACGCTACCGGGAAATACCTACGGCTCTTACAGCGGTACGTCGATGGCCACGCCGCACGTCACAGGATCCGTCGCCCTCTACGCATCGGCCTATCCGAATGCCTCGGCGGCGGCCATCCGCGATGCGATTCTCTCCTCCGCGCGTCCCACTGCGTCGTTGGCCGGCAAGACTGTCACCGGTGGTCGGCTCGATGTCGCCGGGGCGCTCAATGTCACGCCGCCGATCGGCATCTCGATCACGGGTGGCTCGGTGGCCGAGGGGGACAGCGGCACCACGCAGCTCACCTTCACCGTCACGCTGTCGGCTGCATCGGCTGGCACGGTGACGGTCAACTATGCGACGGCCAACGGCACGGCCACCTCGGGCAGCGACTATGTGGCCCAAAGCGGCCCGCTCTCGTTCGCCCCCGGCGAGACATCGAAGACGATCCTGGTCGATGTGATCGGCGACACGACCTACGAACCGAACGAAACGTTCTCGATCGCCCTCTCGGGTGCCTCGTCCAACGCCCGCGTCCAGACGGCTTCCGCCACCGGCACGATCACCAACGACGATCCGCAGCCGCCCCCCGTCACGCCCACGCTCTCGATCAGCTCGGTGTCGGCCTTGGAAAATACGGGCTCGTTCATCTTCGTCGTCACGCTCTCCCAGGCCGTCTCGACGAAGGTGACGGTTCGGTTCGCGACTTCCAACGGCACAGCCGTCGCGGGGAGGACGGGCGACTACACGGCCACGAGCGGGACGCTCACATTCAATCCGGGTGTGACAACCCTGAATGTCTCCGTCGCGGTTCGAAACGATTCACTCGTCGAAGCCAACGAGACGTTCTTCGTCGATCTGTCGCGGGCGTCCGGCGCGGTGATCGGCACAGCCAGGGGAACCGGCACCATCCTCAACGACGATGGCCTCACCGCGGCCCAAATGGCTGCCTTCGCGTCGCTGCAGGCTTCCCTGGCAGACACGTCCACGAAGAAGAAGTGATGGCTCGTCGGGCGTCTCGGCCCGTCGTTGCCGCCATGCTGCGCGCGGGCTAAACTCCCTGCCTCGGGCGGTTCTTTGACCGCTTGGCTCGAGGCCCTTTCCCCACCGCATGCGATCCGGCGGGTCGCACCAGGAGACCAGCACCGTGAGTGCATCGACTTCCAAGACCGGAGCCGCTCCCGACAAGCCCGCCGCCCCGCCGTGGCCGGGCACGAAGGCCGCCGGCGTGGCTCGCCTCGAGATCGACGGTCGCTCCACCGACCTGCCCGTGATCGTCGGCACCGAAGGGGAACGGGCCCTCGACATCGGGAAGCTCCGTGGCGCGATCGGGGCGATCACGCTCGACGAGGGCTACGTCAACACCGGATCGACGACCAGCACGATCACGTTCCTCGACGGCGAGAAGGGCATCCTCCGCTACCGCGGCTATCCGATCGAGGAATTGGCCGCGAAAGCCGACTTCGTCGAGGTGGCCTACCTGCTCATCTACGGCTCGCTTCCCACCTCGGCCGAGCTCGACACCTTCCGCACGTCGCTCTCGCACCACACGATGATCCACGAGGACATGCGGAGCTTCTACAACGGCTTTCCTCGCGATGCCCACCCGATGGCGATCGTGGGGAGCGTCGTCGGCGCACTGTCCACCTTCTACCAGGATTCGCTCGATGTCCGCGACCCGCGGCAGGTCGAGGTGAGCGTGCACCGGCTGCTGGCCAAACTGCCCACGATCGCGGCCTACAGCCACAAGAAGTCGATGGGGCAGCCGCTGATGTATCCGCAGAACGATCTCGGCTACTGCGAAAACTTCCTCCACATGATGTTTGCCGTGCCGTGCGAGGAATACCATGTCGACCCCGACTTCGCAGACGCCCTCGACATGCTGCTGATCGTCCATGCCGACCACGAGCAAAACTGCTCCACATCGACCGTCCGCATGGTGGGCTCGAGCGATGCCAATCTTTTCGCCAGCATTTCGGCCGGTGTCTCGGCCCTCTGGGGCCCCCTCCACGGTGGCGCCAATCAGGCCTGCGTGGAGATGCTCGAGCGGATCGTGGCCGACGGAGGCAACGTCAAGAAATACGTCGATCTGGCCAAGAAGAAGGATTCCGGATTTCGCCTCATGGGCTTCGGCCATCGCGTCTACAAGAACTACGACCCCCGGGCCAAGCTCATCAAGGCGACCTGCGACAAGCTGCTGGCGAAGATTGCGCGGCACGATCCGATCTTCGACATCGCGCAGCAGCTCGAGCAGGCCGCCCTGGCCGACGACTACTTCATCGAGCGGAAGCTCTATCCCAACGTCGATTTCTACTCCGGCGTGATCTATCGGGCGATGGGGATTCCGGTGCAGATGTTCACGGTGCTCTTTGCGATGGGCCGGCTCGCCGGCTGGATCGCCCACTGGATCGAGATGCATCATTCGCCCACGAAGAAGATCTGCCGTCCGCGGCAGGTCTACACCGGCGAGACGATCCGCGAATTCGTCCCGATCGCGCAGCGTCGGTAGCCGAAGCCCTGCCGCCGGCTACGACCGCTTCTTGCGGAAGAACTCCGTCAGCACGCGGCCGCATTCGTCGGCCATCACGCCGCCGACATGTTCGACGCGGTGATTGAGGCGGGAATCCTCGAAGAGCCGGTAGAGCGACTCGACGGCCCCGGCCTTCGGGTCGGCCGCGCCCCACACCACCGTCGGCACGCGTGCCTGGAGGATCGCCCCGGCGCACATCGGGCAGGGCTCGAGCGTCACGTAGAGCGTGCAGCCCTCCAGCCGCCAGGAGCCGAGCTGGGCGGCCGCCTGAGTCAGCGCGATCATCTCGGCATGGGCTGTCGGGTCGGCAAGCTGCTCCCGCTGGTTGTGGGCGCTGGCGATGACACGGCCGGCCGCCACGATGACCGCGCCCACCGGCACTTCGTCCTCGTCGGCCGCGGCATGGGCCTCGTCGAGGGCCAGCCGCATCCAGCGGTCGTGGAGCCGTACGCCGGCGAGCGATCCCGCCAGGTCGTCGTCGAACGTGTCGAAGTCGATGCCGTCCATACAGGCAACTCTATCCGATCCGACCGCCCCCTTGGCCTGCCACCCGGCCGGAAACCGCTTGGGAACCTCCCCCACATCGGGTACGATCGAGGCTCGTTCGTTCCCGCGTGGCTCCCACGTGTCTCTGGAGTGCCCCGACCCTATGGATCCGATCACGCTTGTCCTTCGCTGGGCCCACATTCTCGCCGCACTCGTCGCCGTGGGAGGCCTCGTCTTCGCCCGGTTCGGCCTCCTGCCGGCTCTGGCCGATTTCGACGGGGCGACCCGCGATCGGATCCACGAGTCGATCCGGCGGCGATGGCTGCCGTGGGTGATCGGGGCCATCACGCTCCTCTTGGTCAGCGGCTTGGCCAACTTCCTGATCTTCAATGCGATGGTGAAGGAGCAGGGCTGGGCCGGCGGGCAGTGGATGCGGCAGACGAGCTACCACGCCCTCTTCGGGGCGAAGTTTCTGCTGGCGATGGCCATCTTCTACTTCGCCAGCGGTCTCGTCGGCCGCGGCCAGGGCACGCAGTGGATCCGCGACAACCGGGCGACCTGGCTCACCGTCACGATCGGCATGGCGGTGGGCGTGGTGTTCCTCTCCGGCTGGATGCGGCAGCTCCACACCGGCCAAAACAAGCCGATTGGGAATGCCGTGCTGATGGAAGAGGTCGATATCGAGATCGATGCCCCGTCATCGCGATACCAGGACGGCCAAGCCGGGTCACGGTTTCGCGGTCAGGAAGGTGGGCTGATCCTGCCCGGAGCCGAGACCTCGGCGGAGCCTACGGCCGCGTCCGAGCAGGCCCCCTGACACGAGCCACGCGTTTCGCCGGAGCATCATGATGGACAAAAAAGAGAAGAAGCGGATGGAGGTGCTCCATCAGAAGATCGCCAAGCTGCAGCAGCAGCTCGCGGGGGCGAAGAAGCAGCCTGACGACCCTGCCGACGTGCCGCGGCTCGAGCGGGAGCTGGCGGCGGCCCATGCCGAACTCGCGTCCCTGAAGAACGCCTGACATGGGGCTTGGTGATTGGTTCCCGTTCTTCGGCGGCCGCCGGGCGAAGGTCGACCTGTGGCGTCGCTACGAGCAGCTCCACGAGAGCTCCTCGGGGACGATGTCGAAGTTCTACAAGGCCCGCGATCGGCAATCGGGTGAGATCGTCGGCGTCAAGCTGGTCGATATGTCGAAGATGGAGCCGATTGAACGGCGATACCGACGGCTCGGCAAGCCCAACGAAGGCGAGATCGGCGCGGCCATCAAGGGATCGAATATCGTCACGACGCTCGACTGGGGCACGACGCTCGAGGGCGGCCTTTTCATCGTGGAGGAATTCGTCGAGGGCCGCCTGCTCCACGTGCTCATCTCCTCGCGCAAGCCCATCGAGCCGGCCCGGCGAATCAGGTTCATCCGTCAGGCGGCCACGGCGGTCGGCTCGGTGCATGCGGCCGGATTCGTTCATCGTGATATCTGCGCCCGCAACTTCCTCGTCACTCCGGACGACCGGCTGATGCTCTTCGATTTCGGGCTCTCGGTGCCCGACAAGCCGGCCTTCCTCCAGCCGGGCAACCGGGTCGGCACGCCCAACTACATGTCTCCCGAGGTGGTCCGTCGGCGGCCGCTCGACAAGCGGCTCGACCTCTTCTCGCTCGGGGTCACCGCCTTCGAGATCGGCACGCTCGATCTCCCGTGGCCGCGCGGCTCAACGGGCCGAGCGGCCCTGTCGCACGATTCACCGCCGACCGATATCCGCGCCGCATGGCCGGATATTCCCGACCAGCTGGCTGCCGCGATCCATGCCTGCATCGAGGCCGACCCGGCAAAACGCCCCGCGTCGGCCGAGGCGTTCCTGAGGATGTTTGCAGCCGTTGAGGCCTGATCTCCGGGGCATCGAGGGCTCCCTTGAAGCGGGCGTCGAGGGATCGTACTGTGTTGGGTCTTCCGCTGACCCGCTACCGGCCCGCCCGAGGAGTTCTCCGATGACCATGGACAAAAGCCTCCGCGTTCGAAAAGGTTCCGCCAGCGCCCGAGGCGTTCTGAGCCGGGCCGAGCGGATCGCCAAACTCCAGGAGCAGGAGCGCTGGCAGAATGGTCGCAGCCCGCTGGGCCTCCCGAAGGTCCGCGTCTTCAAGATGTCGATGAAGAAAAAGAAGAAGGCGAAGGCGGAGGAAGGTGCCGAGGCCGGCCAAAAGGCGGCTCCGGCTAAGAAATAGCCTTCGCGGCCTCTTGGCCCGAGGCGATCACCTGCGGGATGCCCACGCCCTGGTAGGCGGCGCCCGCCAGTGCCAGCCGTGGAAGCGCACGGGCCAGTGCCTTGATCGTGGCCACTCGCTCGACATGGCCGAGGTGATACTGCGGCATCGCCGCATGCCATCGGTCGATCTGGACGATCCGGGGCTCGCCACGGATCCCGAGCAGGGCGTCGGCATCGCGTCGCACCCGCGAAAGCAGGGCGACGTCGTCGAGCGAGGCTGCCTCGGGGTCGAGCGCCCCTCCGACGAACACCCGAAAGAGCACATGCCCCTCGGGCGCCCGGCCCGGAAACTTCTCGCTCAAGAAACTGATCGCGAGGATGCCTCGCCCCTCACACCGTGGCACGACCACGCCGGCGGCATCGAGCGGATGGGCCACGGCATTTCGGGCGAACCCGAGCGAGACGACAGCTGAACCTGCATAGTCGATGGCACGGAGTGCATCGGCCAGCGTCGGGTCGGCATCGGCCATCAGAAGGGAGGCGGCTGGTGCCGGCACGGCGATGATCACGGCGTCGGCATCGAGCGGGGCCTGCCCTGCAAGCTCCACCTGCCAGCGTTGGCCAACCCGTCGCACGGCCAAGGCCCGATCCGCCACGAGCCGCGCGCCGAAAGCCTCCACATGCTCCGCGAGCCGGCGCGGAAGCGTCTCCATGCCGGAGGCGAGGCTGACGAATTGCCCGTAGCGTGCGCCCGATGCTTCCTGGCCCGTGGGGGCATTTCGAATTCGGGCGATTTCCCCCGCGAAGAGGCTCCCCGCGTGTCGCTCCATCGCGAGAAAATCGGGGCACGCCGCCGCCATGCTGAGCCTGGCGGGGTCGGCCGTCCAGATGCCGGCCACCAGCGGCTGCACGAGCCGCTCGAAGGCTTCGCGTCCCAACCGTCTCACGGCGAACTGTTCGAGCGATTCGTCCGCAGCGCGGCCCCTCGGAATGAATGGCTCGCAGAACAGCCTGAGCTTGCCTCTCCACGATAGCAGCGGCGTGGTGAGCAGCGAGGCCACGCGACCCGGGGCGAGGAGCCGGAATCCGGCTGGCACCGGCACCATGCGACCGCGATGAAGGATCAGGGCCCGCCGCACTCGCGGCTCGACGCCGATGAGTTCATGGGCGAGCCCGAGCCGAGTGACGAGGTCGATCCCCTCGGGCCGAGCTGCGAGGAAGCTGTCGGCCGACCGTTCGATCAGCCATCCGTCCTGCCGCACGCTTGCGACCACGCCCCCCGGGCGGCCTGATGGCTCGATGATCGTCACCCTCGGCGACTGCCGATGGGCAACATGGTCATGGCCATGCCGCAGCAGCTGCTCGGCCGCCGCGAGACCGGCGATCCCGCCGCCCACGATGACCACGTGCTCGACGGGGGAAGGGCTCATGAGCGGAAGGGAGGGGCAACCTGGGCAAGCCACGCGCCCTGTGAAAAGGGCTGCATTTGCTCTGGATCGACGCGCCCGGGAAGCCTAGTGTCCCGCGTCAATTCAGGGTAGGCCGACGGGCCAGTCCCCTGATTCAAGGGAGCAAGGAGACTCTGTCGTGACCACGCATCGATGCTCGAGGCTGTTCGTGATCGGAGCCGTCGGGTATGGAACCATCCTGGGAGCGACCGGTCTCGGATGCTCTCGGTTTACGGCCTCCGACGAAGCCCGTGCCGAGTCGGCACCGCGCACGCTCATGCGGCTGCCGACGTGGATCGAGTCGTTCGACGATCGCGGCTCCAAGGTGCCGGCGGCGACTCCGCAGGCCACCGCCGCATCTCCCGTCGCCCCACAGGCTCCGGCAACGATCACGGCCGACCCGGCGGTGATTGCCACGGCCGGGATCGACGCAAAGCACGACGTCGAACTGGCGATTCCGTCCACGCCTCCCTCGTCCGCTGAGGGCAAACCTGGTCGCGCGCTTGTGCGATCGCGTGACACGTCGTCGGTCGATGCCAATGCCCTTCTGACAGCCGGATGGACCGACCTCGTCCCGGGCGAATCGGTGGGGCCGAAGCCCGACGATGCGATCGACGTGGCGACTGCAGGGAAGCAGCGTCCGCAGCTCGGTCCCGAAGCGAGCGTGCTCGCGCCATCGGATGCCACCGCGCCGACACAATCTGAGCCCTCCGAATCGCCGGCCGCCGTGCCCAATGCCCCGGAAAACATCGCCACCGACATCACCGAATCGCCCCTCGAGGCCGAGCCGTTCACGGAGCCAGAGCCGAATGAGCCCGCGCCGGTCGCCCGCCCGATCAAGGCTTCTTCGGACGAAACGCCCACCCTTGCCATCGATCCCGCGAGCTTCCGAGGCGTGCTGCCCGGCACGACCACCCGCGACGAGATCGAGGCGACATGGGGAAAGGGCGAGCCCTTCTCGCGTGAGGACGGCACCAACGGCCTGTCGTGGAAGGTGGAGCCCTTCGATCGCATCGAGGTGATGCTCGAGGGCGACATCGTCGGCTCGGTCGTGATCCATCTCGCGGAGCCAACCTCGGTAGCCGAGCTCTCCAAGCAGCTGGAGATTTCCGACCTTCGCACCGTTTCGGTCTTCGACGAAAGCGGCGTGTCGATCGGTGAAGTCTTTCCGGAGCGGGGCGTCATTTTCAGCCTGAAGCCCGGCACGCAGGCGGCCCAGGCCGTGATCCTCGAGCCGCTCGATCCGGAGTCGTTCGTGCTTCGCGCCGAAGCCGAGCTCACCACCAACACCGCCCTCGCCACGGCCGACCTGCACTATGCCGTCGAGATCGATCCGACGCATCTCCGCGCCCTGCGACTTTTGCTCGCGCTCCGGTGCGAGCAGGGCAAGTGGGCTGATGCCCTGGCGCTGGCCCGTCAGGCTGAGGCGACCGATCCGGCCGACATCTGGACGCGGCTCAAGCATGCCGGAGTGCTCGTCACGCTCGAGCAGATCGACGCGGCCCGCGAGAAGGTCGATGCGGTCCTGAAGCAGCCCGGCGCATCGCCGCTGGTGGTGGCCCAGGCCGAGCGGATGCTCGGCCGCATCGAAATGGCGGCCGCCACGCCCGACTATCAGAAGGCCGTGGAGCACTTCGGCAACGCGATCCGCACATCAAGCCCGCTCGTGACCAATACCTCCGCCTCGGTGCAGAAGGCTGCCCGCGACGTGCTGCTCGACGCCCACCTCGGCACGGCCCAGGCGATCTCGAAGGGCACCTGGCAGCAGAAGTCGCGGGTCATTCCAAAATGGATCGATCGGAGCCAGGCGATCGTCGACGAGGCGGCCGCCGAGGGAGAGGAAAAGTTCGCCCTGGAATTGCAACTGTGCCGCGGCGCACTCACCGTCGCCGCCGGCTCGGGTGATTCGCTCGATCCGCTGCCATGGGTGAAGCGGCTCTTGCAGGTGCGTGCATCGCTTGACGGCACGGAGACCGACCCGTGGCGGCGTCGCCAGATCGATTGGGAGACGGGCCAGGCCCTCTCCGACGCGCTCGTGGCCGCCCAGAAGCGGGGCGATGCCGACGACATGCTCGACAACAGCATTCTCACGGCCGCCTACATCGAGCGCGGCGCCGAGTTCCGCCAACTGACGGCACTGGAGCGGAAGAACGTCGGCGACCTGATGTTTCGAATCGGTGTCCTCCACGGCCTCCAGCGTGGCGATCATGCCGCCGCCGTGACCTGGTTCGACAAGGCACTGCCGCTGTGGGACGGCAATCACGTGTTCGCCCGCGATGGCCAGCTGGGCCAGCTCGGTGAATCGCTCGTGAGCATGGCGATTTCATATTGGCAGACGAACCGTCGCGACGACGCCGTGGCGATCAGCCGCAAGGGTGTCGATCTGATGGTCGAGGCCGTTGACAAGAGGCAGATGACGGAGCAGGCGCTCGCGGTGCCCTACGGCAATCTCTCGACGATGTATGCCGAGCAGGGTGACGAGGCGTCGTCGAACGAATACTCCGAATTAGCCAGCCGCGCCGAAGCCTCTGGCACGATCCGCAAGTAGTCGCGATGCGTGCCCCCGGCCCGAGGCCGGCACGACTACAGCAGGCTCTCCAACAGCAATCGCATCTTGCGGAGTTCGCCGACCTGATCGACGGTGTCCATCGGCGGCATGTGGGCGCAGAGCGCCCGCTTGTAGCCCACCCGCTCGAGCTGGCTGACGATCTTTCCGTATTCGACGTTGCCCTGCCCGATCCTCACCTGCATCGCATCGGGCTTTGTGTCGCGCAGATGGACGTGCGACACGTATTTCAAGATCGGCTCCCACGTGGCCTGCTTCTTGTGGCCGAAGATGAACTGGCTCGGGTCGAGCGTCACGCCGAGTCCCGGCACGTTGCGACATAGCGACGCGGTCGTCTCGGCGTCTTGTGTCATCCGACCCGCCATGGTCTTCACCGCCACCACGGCACCGAGGCCCGAGGCGATGCCGACGAGCTTTCGCAGCCGCTCGATCTCGCCATTGAAGGGCGTGCCCAGTTCGGAGGCATCGACGACCATCGTCACGACCCCGAGTGACTTGGCCAGCCGGCACGCGGCCGTGAAGAGGTCGTAGGTGGCCGGCGACTCGGCGGCTGAGAACGAAACCGCCACCGGCCGGAGCCGCTGCAGGTCGCTGCAGGCGGAGATCGCCGCCTCCGGGTCGGCCGCCACCTGCTGCGGCGTGAGGTGCCCGCCCTGCTCGTGGATGTCGAGTTCGACGGCCGTGAACTCCAGCTCCGCGAGCCGTTCCATGGCCTTGTCGAGCGGCATCTCGGGAAAACATTCAGTGCTGACACAAACGAACACGCCGTCACTCTCCTCTCGTGGCTCACCATCCGTGTGGAACAACGGAAAAGGTAGCGGGCTCCGCGAAAAACTGCCACCGCAACGATGGGCGATGATCGCCACGCCGCCGCGCCGATCGCGTAGAATACTTCCAGATCACTTCCCAGGAGACGCATTCATGGAATCCGATTCCCATCAGCCGCCGACACGTGTGATCCTCGAGCAGGGCTCGCTGTTGGGCCGCTGGGGCGGTCGTCTGGCGTGGCTCATCGCCGGCATCGCCGTGATCGTGGCGTTGGCGAGCATCGGGGCCAACGCCCAGTATTTCCAGAAGGATGCGAAGGTCGTCGAGCAGTATCACTCGCTGTCGAAGGCCGCGACGTCGAAAGTAGCCGTGGTCGACATCTCGGGCCCGATCATGGGGGGAGGCGGCTTCACGCGTTCCCAGCTCGACCGGATCGCCGAGGATGATGATGTGAAGGCGATCGTCCTGCGGATCGATTCCCCAGGGGGCACGGTGAGCGGGAGCGACGAGATCCATTACCGCATCAGTGAGTTGGCCAAAGCCCGGGATCTTCCCGTGGTGGTGAGCATGGGGGGCATCGCGGCCAGCGGCGGCTACTACATCGCGATGGCCAACGGCGGCCGAGACGACGTGATCTTCGCCGAGCCGGCGACGCTCACCGGGTCGATCGGCGTGATCATCCCGCACTTCGACATCTCCAAGCTGGTGAAGAAGCTCGATATCGAGGACGACTCGATCGCAAGCGGCCCGCTCAAGCAGATGCTCAGCCCCACGCGGGATCGCACGCCGGAGATCGAAAAGCGGGAGCGGAAGATCCTGCAGGAACTCGTGGATGAGATGTTCAGCCGATTCAAGGAAATCGTGAAGCAGGGCCGGCCGAAGATCGACGATGAGAAGCTTGCCGCCGTGACAACGGGCCAGATCTTCACCGCCCAGCAGGCCCAGGACTCGGGCCTGGTCGATCGGATCGGCTTCATCGAGGATGCGGTGGCACGGGCGGTCGAACTGGCCGGGCTCACGAAGGAGACGGCCCGCGTCGTGAAATACTCCAAACCCCGCGGCCTGCTCGACGAGTTGCTCGGAGGCAGCGCGCCGGGATCCCGCCAGATGACGATGATCGAGGCTGTCGCGGAACTCTCGACGCCGCGAGCCTGGTATCTCTGCTCGTGGTGGCCGCCCGTGGTCACCACCGTGAAGTAGCCCTCGCCGCTACGCAGCCCGCAGGCTCTCGAGCCAATCGGCGAAGGCGTTCATGAGCTTTTCCCGATCGAGCGTGGTCTCGGCAAAGCGCCGGGCGGCTTGGCGGCGGGCAAGGAGCCCCTGACGATCGTTCGCAAGTGTTTTGATGGCCCCGGCGAGCGAGGCCGGATCGCCCGGGGCATATCGCATGCCGGCCCCCTGTTCGACGATGGCCCGATCCAGGTCGGCAGGTAATCCGCTCACGACAGCGAGCCCGGCTGCGGCGTAGTCGGAGGCTTCGTAAGGAATAGATGTCGCCGATTCGGGCCTCGTGAGCACGAGCCCAGCGTCGCACCGTGAAAGCAGATCCACATAGGCCTCGCGGTGCAGTGCACCGTGCATCACGACCCGGCAGGGACCGGCGAGGGAGGCGGCCGAGGCGCGGAGCAGGGCTTGGCGCTGTCCGTCTCCGACCACATGAATCGTCGCGTGCGTTCCGGAGGCCGAGAGCTGCCGGGCCGCCGCGACGAGCGTATCGATATCCTCGTCGGCTCCAAGCGTTCCGGCATGCACGCACTCGAGCGCCTGGCCGTTGCCCGCGGCGTGTCGCTGGGGCAGTTGGAGGCCCTCGGGCGCTGGCACGTGATTGAGGACCCTGGGCGGGGCCGGAAACTGCTGTGGATACGCTCCGAGTGGGCAGAGATGCTTCGGCACGTCCGCGCCTGCGGCGACGGGCATGGCGTCGAGCACGGCCTGCGACGGGGCGGCGATGGCGTCGGCGGCGGTGATGGCGGCATCTCGGCGACGCTGCATGGAGCCGAGCAGGAAGGGCCTGACGATTCCGCGGATGAGGGGCGATTTTGGAAGCCAGGGCCCCAGGGCTTCGGGCCAGACATCGAGCAGATCAACGACGAATTCGGCGTCGAGCCGTTTGGCGAGCCGTGCTGCGGCCTCGGGCCCGTCGATGGGGGGCATGCTGGCGAGGATGATGTCGGGCCGTTCGAGCTGGCCCGAGGCGATCGATTCGTTCGCAAGCCGTTCGAAGGTTCGTCCGAAGTCGCGGTGGCTGGCAAACCGAGCCAGCGACATCTCGCGGTCATACCGTCGCACGGCCACGAGCCTGACGCCGAACCCTTCGTCGTCGCGCACGTCGAGTGGTGCGGTGCGGATCGCCTTGCGGCGGTGGCTCCAGGTGGCCGACCACCAGGTGACATCGTGGCCGCGAGCGGCGAGGAGCCGGGCGAGGGACCAGGCGCGCTGTGCGGGGAAGTACTCGCCCGGGATGTCGTCGAGCGGGTTGACGATCCAGATCGAGAGGGGGTGGTCCACGGGCTCGGGTCGACTCATGCGAGAACTCTAACAGGTCGTGATCGCGAAACGGAGCGGGGGCCGTGGCGTCCGCATCTGTCGCGAATTCCGCCACCCGACTCGGCCGTCACAATCGGAATGGTCGCCCGGAGGGACCGTCATGATCGGACGATGACGGGCGGATGTGTGGCCGCGTTCTTGTTGCGGCCCTCCCGCAGGCGTATGCTGCCAGAGGTGGCGTCCGCCAGTCCCAACGCATCTATTTTTTCGCGTGCGGAGCGGGCGAGAGCCATGGCGCACTGCCCTTCGCCCCCGTAGCTCAGTGGCTAGAGCGACGGTTTCCTAAACCGTAGGTCACAGGTTCGATCCCTGTCGGGGGTACTGAGTTTCCGCGTCCTTCGCGACGTCAAGCGATTTTTCGCGGGCGTCGTGAAGGGTTGATGGCTCCTGATGGCCGCTGACCGGCGTTGGTGGAGCCGGAATTGGAGCCGGAATTCCGGTGACCGCCGCCCAGTCTTCCGGCCGCACCGAGTGGTAGTGCCGCTGCCGCATGCGGGCCGTGTTTCCGATCCATGCGTTGATCGCCTTTTCCGGAATGCCCCGCCGCTCGAGATCGTCGGAGCAGCTGCCCCGCATGTTGACGAAGAGTTTCGGCCACGGCTTCACGCCCGCCCTCTCGATGATCCGCTTGGCCTGCGTGCCGAGGTTGTGACCGCCGCGGGCCCGCGGCCCGCCCGATGGGTCGGATTCGCCACCACGACGAACTTCAACAACGCATGCGATTTTCAAGAAATTCGCCGCCGTCTGAATCCGACCAGCGCCCGTGCTCAGGTCGATGCAGCAGTAGAGGAAACGACCAGAGCCGGGGGCCCGGCCGGCCGATTGACGGTCTGAGCCATGCCCCCGGCAGCGTCGCCATGCGCAGCGGTTATGAGCCGAGCAGCCGCACGTCGGAGAGCAGCCGTCGCAACAAATCGCTGGCGTGGTTGGCGATCATTGCCCGGACGGGGCCGGGGCAATCGCGGAATTCAACAACCATGAGTGATGCAACCACATCGCTGAACCCTACGAAAATGGTGGCTGGCACCTTTTTGACGTGTTGCTCACGCGCGCCCGACAGGGGATGGTGATCTTCGTCCCGCCGGGGGCGAAACGCGACAAGACGCGGAGCCCGGGGTTTTACGAGGGGGTGAGCCAGTACCTCACCGACCTGGGTGTACCGCAGGTCTAGGCCGACTTACCGAGCTCAGCCGCCTCGCGCCGTTCGGCCTCTTCCCGCTCTCGCTCCAATCGCTGGGCATGCACCTCCCGGACGTGACGCAGGTATCCCTCGATGCCGCCGTATTGTTCGAGGAGGTGCTGTCGCGCGGCACGCACCTCTGCCACGATCGGGTCGTCCTGCTCGTTGGAACATGGTTCAGTAGCCATCGCTTTGCTCCATCAAATCTGTCGGTGTGCAGATGACGGGTATGTGCTTGTCCAACTTTCGTAACCAGCGCTCGATCGGACGGCGCGTTGCTTCGTTGGCGAGATGGGTGCAGTTCCAGGTTAGCAAAAAGTCTATCAGGTACACCGACGCATAGGCGATGTGGTACGCGTCCAGCATCGCCCCGGTCGGAAGCCAGCCTTTCCGCACCAACTCACCACCGATGAATTCTACTTCCTCGCTCGGCCCGAGAATCCGCACCCCCTCAAGGCTGCCGAGCCTAAGCCTGCTTTGGCTGGCGTCTCCCACGTTCGCTTCTTCAAGGACGGTTTCTGACGTCACCAACTCGTATCGATGCCGATGGTTTTCCCACCACGCCCTCGTGATCGTCTGCCTGGCGGCCAGTTCGCCGTCCGGCGAGACGCGGGCGACCAGGTACGACGGGATCGTGGTTTCGAGGTAGACGCTTGGCACGATTGGTTTCCGCGGCGGAGCGGCCGTTCATGCCAAGAAGTGTACACGCGTACCGTATTTTGTCAACCCGCCCCGGACCAAGGTTGTCCCCCCGATTTGGTAGGCTCGTCGCCAATGTCGGGCCCACGCACCAACGCCGCCTTCTACGCCGCTTCTGTGAGCGAGTTTCTCGCCGCGAGCGACGAGGAGGCCTACGCGCCGCTCGCCGCCCCCAAGGGCTACACGCTCGCCCCAGAGCAGCTCTCCGCGTGGCACCTGCAGTTACCCGTGCTCCGCGCGGCCTTCGAGGATCTCCTGGCTGGAGTGGATGCCGCCGCCCCCGCCCCGTGGATCCACCTCGAGTTCGATATCCCGCGGCTCGGCCGGCGGGTCGATGCGGTGCTCGTGCTCCCAGAGTGCGTGATCCCGATCGAGTTCAAGGTGGGCGCGAAGAAGTTCGAGCGGCTCGACTATGAACAGGCGTGGGACTACGGCCTCGACCTCAAAAACTTCCACGCCCCGAGCCACGCCGCGGCGATCTT
>JBJTOU010000078.1:0-12172 GCA_046074725.1 Planctomycetia bacterium | reverse complement strand
GGTTTGACTAAAATACTGAGTCGTTCCGGACACCAAATAGCTTGATGAGTCGATATAGATGTACGGACTGCCACTTTTTCCAGATGGCCAATACAGCCCCGTCGATGCGTCCAATCGCGTTGGATCCATGTCGAACAATTTCCGCCGGGTGCCCCCAGTCAAGGGAAGCATTGGATTGGCCGTATAGCCAGAGAGCCAGAAGGCCAAACTATTACCGGGGGTGATGAATGACGGGTTTTTTCCAGAGAGCACAGTGCTGAACTCGGTTGCCACCGTTGAGCACCGCGGGAATATGCGTTGCAAATGCTTGGAGGCTGCGTCCGAACCGTTAATTGTTAGGACGTTACACGGCGGAAAACTTCCGTACTCGTTCTTATAGTTCATGATCGCCATGTGAAGCATGTCGATCTCGGCCTTGATGGCCGCATTTTTGGCCGAGGCTCGGGCCTGGAACACCACCGGCGTCAGGATCGCCGTCAGCATCGCAAGGATGCCGATCACCACGAGCAATTCCACGATCGTGAAGCCGGCTCGCTTTTCGAATGCGTTTTTCATGATTCTCACGTCAGCGTCTGGATCAGTTTGATCAGCGGCAGGAAGAGGGCGATCACGATGAAGCCCACGGCACCGCCCAGGAACACGATCAGCAAGGGCTCCATCAGGCTCGTCAGGCTCTCCGTGAGCACCGCCACTTCCTCGTCATACACGTCGGCCACCTTGTAGAGCATCGTGTCGAGTTCGCCCGACTCCTCGCCCACGTCCACCATGTTGATCACGAGATCGTCTACGACAGGCTTCTTGTATTTCGTGAGATAGAGCAGCGCGCCGGCCCCGGGCAAGAGCAGCGTCCAGAAGAAAGCAGCCCCGAAATTCAGCGGCGGCACGGAATAGGTCTTCAGCGGCTTCGCGATCGCTTCGCCATCCCGAATCGCTTCCGACACCTTCGTGAAGAGCCGCTCGAACATCATGTTGCCCGAGGTCTCCTTCGTGATGTTGATCGCCTCGAGGATCGGCACGCCCGAAGCCAAGAGCGTGCCGAGCGTGCGGGCGCTGCGGCTCATGATGTTCTTCTCCACGAGCTGACCGAACACGACCACCTTCAGCGAAAAGAGATCCCAGCCCATCCGAAAATACGGAATCTTGCAGAGCAGCTTGAGGAAGATCCGAAACCCGAACGGAATCAAAGGGATCGACCACCAATACGATGCCACCCAATTGGAGATGTCGATGAGAATCTGCGTCATGCCCGGGAGATCGGTCCCGAAATCGTCGAACATCTTTTTGAACTGCGGCACGATCTTCAGCATGATGAACGTGAGGATGCCGACGGCCACGCTCACCACGACGATCGGGTAGACCATCGCCCCCTTCACCTTCCGCTTGAGTGATTGGGCCCGCTCCATGAATTCCGAAAGACGGCGGAGGATCACCTCGAGCGCACCGGCCGTCTCGCCCGCGCGGATCATGTTGCAATAGAGCCGGTCGAACGCCTTCGGACTTTTGCTCATCGCCTCCGAAAGCGTGGCCCCACCCTCGATCTCGTCGGTGACATCCATCAGGGCATACTTGAGCGGCCCGGGCTTTTGCATCTCTGCGAGCACCTTGAGGCTCCGCATGATCGGAAGGCCGGCATCCTGCAGGATCGAAAGCTGCCGTGTGAAGAGGGCCACATCCTTCGATTTCGCCTTGCCAAAGCTGAAGCCACGGCTGGGCTTCTTCTGGGCTGCCGCCCCCGCCTTGCCCTTCTTGGCCACCTTGATCTTCGTGACCAGGTAGCCCATCTGACGGATCGTCGTCTGGGCTTCGGCCTCGGTCGCGGCGTCGATGACGTCGCGAACTTCCTTGCCGGTCGTCGCGTCGATGGCTTCGAATTGGAAGGTTGGCATCGGAGCGGGCTCAGGCTTCGAGGATGGTTTCGCGGATCACTTCGTCGGCCGTCGTATTGCCCATGAACATGTTTGCCATGCCGGAATCGCGGAGCGTGATCATGCCGTGCTTGCGAGCCACCTCCCGGATCTCCTCGGTGGAGGCATTGCGGGCCACGAGTTCCCGGATCTCGTCGTTCATCACGAGGAACTCGTAGAGCCCAAGACGGCCCTTGTAGCCCGTCCCCTTGCAGACATCGCAGCCGCGGCCCCGATAAAACTTCTTGTCGATGATCTCGTCGCTGGTCAGCTCCAGATCGTGGAGCATGTCGGCATCGGGCTGGATCTCCTCCTTGCAGTTGCCGCAGATCCGGCGGACGAGCCGCTGGGCCATGATCGCCTCCACCGTGGCCGTGATCAGAAACGGCGGCACGCCCATGTCGCGGAGCCGCGTGACCGTGGAGGGGGCGTCGTTGGTATGCAGCGTCGAAAAGACCATGTGGCCGGTGAGGGCGGCCTGCACCGCGATCTCGGCCGTTTCCGTGTCGCGGATCTCACCGACGAGGATGCGGTCGGGATCCTGACGGAGGATCGCCCGAAGGGCCGCCGCGAACGTCACGCCGATCTCCGAATCGATCGGCACCTGCACGATGCCCTCGATGTCGTACTCCACCGGATCCTCCGTGGTGATCAGCTTCTCCTCGGGGTCGTTGAGCTCGGAGAGGGCGGAATAGAGCGTGGTCGTCTTGCCCGAGCCCGTGGGGCCCGTCACGAGGATGATGCCGTTGGGCCGCTTGATCATCTCGCGGAACTTCGAAAGGATCCCCGCATCCATCCCCAGCTTCTCGAGATTGAGCGACACCACGCCCCGGTCGAGCACCCGCATCACAACGCTCTCGCCAAAGAGCGTGGGGAGCACGCTCACCCGAAACTCGATCGGATTGCCCCCCGCCATCAGCTCGATGCGGCCGTCCTGCGGCAGCCGCCGCTCGGCGATGTCGAGGTTCGAGAGCACCTTGATGCGGGTGGTGATCGGGAAGGCCAGATGCGGCGACGGATCCGGGATCTCCTGGAGCACGCCATCCGCCTTGATCCGGATCCGAAACTTGTCTTGAAAGGGCTCGAAGTGGATGTCGCTGGCGTTTTCCTTCACCGCCATCAGGAGGACCATGTTCAAGAGCTTCCGGACGGGCGCGCTCTCGGCCAAGGCCTCCACGCCGGCGATATCCATCTTCTCGGGCGCGATGCTCGCCGCGGAGATGAGGTCGCTATCGCTATCGGCCTGCTCGATCAGGCCGACGATGCTGTCTTCATCTTCATACTGCTTCTTGATGACCTTCGCGATGTCGGGCTCGGTGGCCACCACCACGCGGACATCGAGGCCGACGAGCACCTTCAGCTCGTCGGCGATATGGAGCTTCTGCGGCTCGTAGCTGGCGATCGTGAGCACGTCGCCATTTCGCTCCAGCGGCACGATCCGGTAGAGCTGGGCCATCGCGTTGCTCACGAGGTCCTTCACCTCGCGGTCGATCTTGCGATCCTCGATGGTGACGAAGACCGTATTCCATTGCTCGGCGAGCGCCTCCCCGAGCTGTTCCTCCGAGTAGTAGCCCAGCTGCACGCCGATCCTGCCGAGCAGCTGCCCATCGCGGGTCTTCTGCTCTTCGAGCATGTTCTCGAGCTGCTCGTCGTCCACGAGCCCGAGGTCGAGCAGGATCTTGCCGATCTTTTTGATGGCCATGGACTACTCCTAACCGCCCTTGCGGGCCTGCTCCTCGGGAGATTCGAAGATGCCCTGCTTCGCATTCTCGATCCGGGCGGCCAGGTCGGCGGGATTGGCACACTTGGCCAGCACGTTTTCCTCGCTCACCTTCCGCTCGTGCCAGAGCCGGAAGAGATGGTCGTCGAGCAGCTGCATGCCGAGCTTCGCGCCCGTCTGGATCGCAGAGTTGATGCGGAAGGTCTTGTTCTCGCGGATCAGGTTGCCGATGGCCGACGTGCACACGAGGATCTCGTAGGCCGCCACACGGCCGCCGCCGATCTTCGGAAGAAGCGTCTGCGAGACGACCACGATGATCGCCGTCGAAAGCTGCGTGCGGACCTGCTCCTGCTGGCTGGTCGGGAAGGCGTCGATGATGCGATTGACCGTGCCCTGGGCGCCCGTCGTGTGGAGGGTGCCGAAGACCACGTGGCCCGTCTCGGCCGCGGAAATGGCCGCCTCGATCGTCTCCAGGTCGCGAAGCTCGCCCACGAGGATGATGTCGGGGTCTTGCCGGAGGGCTCGGCGAAGCGCCTCCGAGAAGCTCGACACGTCGGTGCCGATCTCGCGCTGGTTGACCGTGCTCTTCTTCGACTTGTGATAGAACTCGATCGGGTCTTCGATCGTGATGATGTGGTGCTCGAACGATGCGTTGAGATAGTCGATCAGGGCGGCGAGCGTGGTGGACTTGCCGGAGCCCGTGGGGCCCGTCACGAGAAAGAGGCCTCGGGGCCGCTCCACCATGCTTTTCACGACCTGGGGCACGCCGAGCTGCTCGGGCGTGAGCAGCTTGTTGGGGATCTGCCGCAGCACCATCGCGACCGTGCCACGCTGCTTGAACACGCTCACGCGGAAGCGAGCCATGTCGCCGAAGGCGAAGCCGAAGTCGGAGCCACCCTTCTCGGCAAGCTCCAATTGGCACCGCTCGGGCGTGATCGCCTTCATGAGGCCGTTGGTATCGTCGCCCGTGAGAACCTTCGTCTTCTGCGGCCGCATGTGGCCGTCGATGCGGAAGACCGGCGGCAGGCCGGCCGTGATGTGGATGTCGCTGACGCCATTCTTCACGGCGGCCGTGAGCAGCTTGTCGATGAGCACCGTGCCTTCGGCCGCCTTGGGCATCGCGAAGGTCTCGCCGCCGGCCGCCTCGGCCGGGGCGGTCGCGGCCGCCGGCTTTTCTTCCTCCGGCATGTCGAGCTCCAGGGGCATGTCGCCACCGGAAACCGCCGGGGGGAGAGGGGCCGCCTCGGCGGACCGTTGGGCCTGCCGCAGGACGAGCACCTTCGTGCCCTGTACGTCGTGAAGGGCGACGGCATACAAGCCAAACGACGACTCATACTCGAACGACGTCGGAATGCCCCCGGGGGGCAGGATCGCCGTCGTCATCGCCAGCACCTCTTCGGCCGGGATCGGACGGGTCTTCAGCGGCACGAGCTTGTCATTGATCCGCAGCATCGGCGAGGCACCGCCGGCAAGCCGCAGCTCCGTGGCCTTGTTGTCAGCGGCCACCTTCAGAAGCTTCTCGACCTGCGCGACAATCGGTGAGGGAGCAGCCGTGCTCATGCGTGAAACCCCAAAAAACAGGAACGATCGGATCCGACGAACGTCTCCACTGCCATTATGGACTCATTCGGCGGAAAAATCCCGAAAAATGCAGCGGCCCGCCTCGGACCCCTGAGGAGCCTTACTCCTCGACCTTCTTGGCCACGCGGAAGACCTCGTCGATCGTCGTGAGACCTTCCAGGGCCTTGCGGATGCCGTCCTTGAACATCACCGACATCCCCCCCGCCACGGCCGCCTGGCGAATCTCCTGCGTGGGGGCCCCCTGGAAGGCCAGCTCGCGAATCCTGCCATTCATGACCATCAATTCGAAGATGCCCTGACGGCCCTTGTAGCCCTTCCGCTGGCAAAAGGTGCAGCCCCGGCCCATCATGAAGTTGGCCGTCTTCAACTGCTCTTCCGTGATCCCAGCCGCTTCGAGCTGGACGTCGGTCGGCCGGAAGGGCTGCTTGCACTTCGGACAGTTGAGCCGAACCAATCGCTGGGCCACCACGGCGATCACGCTGGAGGCCACGAGGTAGGCCGGAACCCCCATGTCGATCATCCGCGTGACGGCGCTGGGGGCGTCGTTGGTATGAAGCGTGCTGAAGACGAGATGCCCCGTGAGCGAAGCCTGAATCCCCATCTGGGCCGTTTCGGTGTCGCGCATTTCTCCGACGAGGATGACATTCGGCGCCTGCCGCAGCATCGCCTTGATGACACGGGCGAAGTCGAGGCCGATCTGGTGCTTGATCTCCACCTGGTTGATGCCGGTGAGGTAATACTCCACCGGATCCTCCGCCGTGATGATCTTCGTGTCGGGCTTGTTGAGCTCGTTGAGCGAGGCGTAGAGGGTGGTCGTCTTGCCCGAGCCCGTCGGCCCCGTGACGAGGATGATGCCGTTGGGCCGGCGGATCAGGTTCTTGAACTGCCGGAAATCATTTTCGGAAAGTCCGAGCTGCCGCACACCGACCTTGATGTTGTCCTTGTTGAGGATCCGCATCACCACCGACTGGCCATGGTTGGTGGGGAGCACGCTCACGCGAAGATCGTAGGACTTGTCATCGCCGGCTGTGATCTGGATTCGGCCGTCCTGCGGCCGGCGCCGCTCGGCGATATCGAGCCTGGAGAGAATCTTGATGCGGGAGAGGATCGCGCCCAGGAGGCGGCGGGGGGGGCTATCGCGCTCCACCAGCCGGCCATCGATCCGATAGCGCACCCGGATCCGATCCTCGAAGGGCTCGATGTGGATGTCGCTGGCCCGCAACTCGACGGCCTCGGAGATGATCAGCTGCACGAGCTTCACGACCGGGGCGTCGGAGCTATCTTCCATCGCGGCCTGCCGCGCCTGCTCCTCCACGGTCGTTTCGGTGAAGTCGATCTGCGTGTTGGTGAACTCCTGCAGCATCGAGTCGCCGCTCTCGCCGTCGTTCATTCCGTAGTGGCGATTGATCGCCTCCACGATCTGCTCGCGGGACGACACGGCCAGATCGACATTCATGTTGAGGATGAATCGGAGCTTTTCCACGATGTCGAGATCGGTGGGATCGCTCGTCACGATCCGGATGGCATCTCCCTCCCGCTCGACGGGGAAGATCGTGTTTTCCCGGGCCACGCTCTCGGGCAGCCGGTCGATCACATCCTGCGGCACTTCCATCCCGGCCACATCCATGAAGGGAACGCGATGGGCCTTGGCGAGGGCCCGCATCAGCACATCCCCCTTGGCATAGCCGAGCCGCATCACCTCGTCGTGGAGCTTCTTGCCCGATACCGCCGCGGCTTTCACCGCATCGGCGAGCTGCTCGTCGCTGAGGATGCCATCCCGGACGAGGATCGTGGAAAAAACGTCGGCGACCATGCGTTCCAGAATAGCAGACTCTCGGAGCCCCCGGCTCAGGCATCAGCCTCGCCGGCGGAGCGGCCGCGGACGACGAGCTTGATCGGCACCTCGCGAAAGGGAGTCTCCTTCCGGAGCACACCGAGAAGGTAGCGGCGGTAGGGCTCCGAAACGCTCCGAGGCGCGCTCGTCGAGAGCATGATCGTGGGCGGGGCCGTCTCGGCCTGGGTCGCATAGAAAATCCGCACCGGACGGCCGCGGGTATCGGCCGGCGGCTGGTTCTGTTCGATCGCCCTGCGAAGGATCGCATTGAGCCGGCCCGTCGGAACCCGGTCATGGCTCTGGCGAAACAGCCGCTGCGCCACGTCCACGACGGCCTTCACGTTGCGTCCCGATGTCGCCGTCACGAATTTCACCGGCGCCCAGGGCATCGTGCGGAAGGTGTCGCGGAGATACTCCGTCCACTCCTTCTTCCGCACGTCGGCCGCATAGAGATCCCACTTGTTGACGACGAGCACGACCGGCTTGCCCCCCTCCACGATTTCCTCGGCCAGCTGCTTATCGACCTTGCCGATCGGCTCGGCGGCATCGAAGAAAAGCAGCACCACATCGGCCCGACGGATGCTCCGCTGCGCCCGGTGCGTGGAATAAAAATCGATGTCGGTCGTGCGGCTCTTGGTGCGCCGAAGGCCGGGCGTGTCGATCGCCAAAAACGAGTGGCCATCGACCTCGAATCTGACGTCCACGCTGTCGCGGGTCGTGCCGGCGACGGGGCTGGTGATCACCCGCTCCTCGTGGGCCAGCGAATTGACGAACGTGCTCTTGCCGACGTTGCGGCGGCCGACGATCGCGAGCTTCATTTCCGGCAGGACCGCCGCCTCCGGCTCCTCCGGCCAGGCCTCGGGAAGATGCTCCACGATCGCATCGAGCAGGTCGGAACGGTTGCGGTTTTGCCGGACGCTCACCGCCAGCGGCTCGCCGAAGCCGAGGGCATCGAACTCGTGGGCGTGGATGTCGAACTTCGGATCATCGGCCTTGTTGGCGACCAGGAGCACCGGCGGCCCGGCCTTGCGCACCCGCTTGGCCACTTCCCGATCGGCCGGCAGGAGGCCGCTTCGAACCTCCACGACGAACACGATCACCGCCGCCTCGGCCAGCCCGGCCGCGATCTGCCGATCGATCTGCTCCGTGAGGCCGTCGGGGTCGTCGAAGCCCATGCCGCCGGTATCGACCAGGTCCACGATCCGGCCATCCAGATCGACTCGCTGCACGAGACGGTCGCGGGTGACGCCGGCGGTCGGATCCTCGATCGCGATCCGCTTCTCGACGAGCCAGTTGAAGAGGCTCGACTTGCCGACGTTGGGCCGCCCGACGATGACGACCTTCGGAACGATATGGGAGGGGAGGGATGCAGACACTGGGGCCGGCCGGCGGAAGGAGGAGCCTCGGAAACACCATCCGATCGGGCTTACCGAACGGCTGCCGGGGAACCGGACGCGGTCGAGGGAATCAGGGACTCGAGTAAGGATACCATTTTTTCCGAGCTGATCGGAATCTGCAGCAGGCGGCGGCGGTCGTCGAAGTTCGCGGCCTCGAGGACCTCTTTTTGATTCGTGCCGGCGATCAGGATCGCGGGGATTTCGTTGAGGAAGCGGTCGCTCGTGAGCCTGTTGAACGCCGCCACCGCCTCGTCGGCCAGTTCCTGCGCACTGATGACGAGGCAATCAGCCGGGAGGGGCTGGGATTCAAAACGGGTGATTGCCCGCTGCGGACTCTCCGTGAGGAGCACACGATAGCCGATTTTTTCCAGGAACCGGCGGAGGCTCTCCTGCGACTTTCGCGACTTTTCGACGAGCATGACCGTCGGCTGCGATCGCGGCCCCGAGGCCATGACGGGCCTCGCGGCATGCGACGGCTCCTCCGGTTTGGCCACTGAAACCTGGAGAGACGATGCCGCGGAGGCAGCCACCGGCGTGGCCGCCGACGGCTCGCGGGGGCCTCCCGGCTCCGGTGACGCGCTTCCCATCTGCGACAGCAGCGCCTCGATGGCCCGCCGTGCGTCGCTGGAGGTCTGCATCCGCTCGGACGCGTCGAGGTGCATCATCTTCGCCACCACCTGCACCACCTCCCGAGGCACTCGTGGCGCCGCCTCGTTGAGCGGAACCACCGAAAGATAACGCTGCGGATCGGCGCGGACGGCACGATCACGGGATTCCCCCAATGCCGGAACACCGGCGAGGGCGAGGTAGGCCAGCGTGCCGAGGAAGTAGATGTCGCACTTCACGGCGTCGTTTTGGGTTTTCGAGACCTTCTCGAGCGTGGCGTAGTCGAGCGTGCGGGGCATCGCGGTGGCCAGCGACTTGTCGGTCGCGCCGGCCACGCCGGCAAGACCGAAGTCCACGAGCTTCGCGACGCCCGACGACGACACGAGCACGTTCGACGCCTTCATGTCGCGATGTGTCACGCCCTTGCCATGGGCAAACTCCAGGCCCGTCGCGATTTGCTTCATCAGCTCGAGCGCCCGCGGCACGTCGAGCGCCCCGCGCAAGCGGATCAGCTCGCGGAGGTTCTGCCCCTCGACGAACTCCATCGTGATGAAGCTGAACCCATGCTCCTGCCCCACATCCTCGATCCTCACGATATTGGGATGCTCGAGGAGACGGCCTGTCGCGCCCTCGCGCTGGAACGCGGCGCGGCGGCCGGGATCGTTGGAATATCGATTGCGGAGCACCTTCACCGCGACGATCGAGCCATTGACCCGATCGACCGCCCGATACACGCGGGCAAACGACCCGGCCCCGACCTGATAGAGCACCTTCGCACGGCCGTAGAAGAAGCCGTATCGCTCGCCCTTGAGCATCCGCTCGACCTGGTAACGCGTCAGCAATTCGCGCCGAAGCAGGGCCTGGCACATCGTCTCGAGCGGGACGTTCGTTCCCCCCAAATCGGCCCAGACCTTGTTCAGGCTGATCGGGTCGATCAGGTCCAGATCCAGAAGCCGCGTGGCGGCTTCTTCGGCGGTGGTGGGAATCAGGGTGCTCATGGCTCGCTCTACCATCATGCAATGTCCAGGATGGCGAGGCTGCCGCAAGAGGGAAATCCTGCAAAGACTGGGCAAAATCGGCAAAAAACGGCACGGTGGTCTGGAGCCCGTGCCGGAGGGGCTGCTACAAGCCGCCTCGAGTTCCGGTGTCGGTGGCCCGCCATGCTCCCCTTCCATTCCACAGCCGCGGATTTCCTGCGCACGCCCATGCGGGCGCTGGCCTGCCTCGCCTGGATCGCCTGCGCGACCGTCGGGATCGCGGCCACGATCGACGACGGCTGCGACGGGCCTCACCCGACCTGGGCACCTGGCGACTCCGACGCCAGCCCGCGGGTGATCGCCCACGAGCGGAGCAGCCACCTGCCGCGACGGGGCCCGGCGAGTGAACGATTCGTCATCGACGCCACGGCCGGCACGACGCTCACCGTGCAGGTGCCGATCGGCAGGGCTGCGGTGATCGACGAACTGCGGGCGTCCATCTGGGTGCGTGCCAACCGTCCCGACATCCGCATCGCCGTGCGGGTGATGCTCCCGGCATTCCAGGAAGCCAAAACCGGCCGGCCCGTCGAAGTGCTGATTCCTGGCATGAGCACCAACGACATCGATCGCTGGCAACGGCTCGTGGTCGGCGACGTGCCCGCGACACTCTTGCGACAGCTGCCGGCCCTGCGGGCCCAGCACGGGCCGCAGGGCAGCCTCGAGGGAGCCGTCGCGACGCATGTCGTGCTCGAACTCTATTCCTCGCCCGGCCGATACGAGGTCTTCATCGACGACCTGCTCGTCGAAGGAGTGATCGAGAGCGCCGCCACGGCGCCAGCCGCCGAGCCGATGCATGCTCCGAGCCAGCCCTCCGCCGATCCGCCAAGCGGTCTCAATCGCGGCGTGTTCGAGGTGGCGGGGCTCCCCTTCTTTCCTCGGGCAATCGACCACAATGGCGAGCCACTCGAACGCATCGCCGGCCTCGGGTTCAACTGCGTGCGGCTGCGTGAGCCGGCGTCGGGCGAACTGATCGAGGAGGCTCGACGGGCCAATCTCTGGATCGTCTGCCCGCCCCCCGCCCTGCCCGAAGTCGATGTCCGCGATCCCGACTCGCTGCCGATCTTTTCATCCAACTGGGACCGCGTGCTCATGTGGGACATGGGGAGCGGCTTCACGGCCGAGCACGAGGAAGCGCTCGCCGAGCGCGGGCGGCGGGTCCGCGCCTGCGATCAGCGGGCCGGCCGACCGCTCATCGCCGCAGCCGATTCAGGACTCCGCGCGATCTCCCGGCATGCCGACATGCTCGTGGCACGTCGGACCGTGCTCGGCACGAGCCTCGAACTGCTCGACTACCAGACATGGCTCCGTGAGCGGCCAAGGCTCATGCGGCCCGGCACGCCGCTTCTGGCGATGCTCTCGACCGAAATCGATCCGCAGACGGCGCGACAGGCGGCCTCCCTGGCGGGCATCGGCGGCACCGGGCTGGCCGTCGATCCCGAAAGCCTCTCGCTGGCCGCGACGGCGGCCCTCGCCGCCGGCGTGCGGGGCATCCTCTTCTCGTCGTCACGGCGGATCGACAGCAGCGACTCCGAATCCCGTACGCGAGCCGTGGCGGCGCAGGCCATGAACATGCGGCTCATGCTCGCCGAGCCCTGGGGGGCGGCCGGACGATTCGCCTCCATCGGGCAGTCGAGCGATCCGGAGGTGCAGACGGCGGTGCTCGAGGCAGCCCGGGCGAGGCTCGTGCTCGCCTGGCGATGCGTGCAGGGATCCCAAATCGTGGCCCGCCACTACCACGGCGACATCCCAGACGACGCGACCCCCCTCACGATCCTCGTGCCCGGCATGCCCGAGGCCCACAAAGCGTGGGAGGTCGGCCCCACCGGCCTGCGGCCGCTCAAGACGCGGCGGGTCACGGGCGGTGTGTCGGTCACGCTCGAATCGTTTCACTCGCAGGCAATGGTGATCGTCAGCGGCGAGCCGGCCGTCACCGCCCACATTCAGGAGCGAGTCCGCTCGCTTGCGCCTTACACGCTCGCTTCGGCACGTGCCCGGGCGGCGCTCGTGCTCGCGGCCGGCGGCGAACTCCTCGGCCGTCTGCCCCCCGCCGCCCTCGGCACCCTCCCCGCCACCTCGATGCTCGCCGCCGCCCA
>JBJTOU010000077.1:0-8140 GCA_046074725.1 Planctomycetia bacterium | reverse complement strand
CTGCTGGTGGGCGGGCACGACGTGTTCGTAGAGGCCGACGCTCTCCGCGGCGCGATCGGCTATGTGCCGCAGCGGGATGTCAATCCACCGGCGCTCCCTGTGGAGCGGGCACTCCACTACGCGTCGGAGGTGAGGCTGCCGGCAGGAGCGTCGGATGCCGAACGGCGGGATGCGGTCGATCGGGTGGTCGCCGAGGTCGGCCTCGAAAACGTTCGGCTCCAATCGATCGGCAGCCTGTCCGGTGGCGAGACGAAGCGCGCGAGCCTGGCCGCCGAGATGCTCGCCGCCCCGGGCCTGCTTTTGATCGACGAGGCGACCTCCAGTCTCGATCCGGCCACCGAAGCCCGCATCATGACGCTGCTTGCCGACCGTGCCAGCGCCGGCACCACCGTGATCGCCGTCACGCACCACCTCGACAACGTCGACCAGGCCGACAAGCTCCTGATCCTCGGCCATGGCGAGGTGGTGTGGTTCGGGTCGCGCGTGGAGGCCCTCGGCCACTTCGGAGTGCATCGGCTCGCCGACGTCTACGTGGCCATCGAGGACAAGCCGCCCGGCTTCTGGTCGGCCCGCTGGCGGGAACGGCTCGCCGAAGACCGCGTCCTGGCGGAGGCTCGGCCGGCGGACGAGACGCCCCGCGACAACGCACCGGAGCGGGTGGTCGCGCTTGCGGCGGTCTCGATTCCCGGCTTCTTCAACCAGTTCACCACGTTTTTCTGCCGGGAACTCGAGACGGCCGTCCACGACCGCGTGGGCATCGCGATGTCTCTGCTCCTGCCGCTCGCGCTCGCTGGGGCGGTGTTGGCCGGTTTCGCCGACATGCGTTTCAAGAATCCGCTCATGACGACGCGATTCCTCGACCCCGGCGAAAAGGAGGTGCTGGCGGACGTGTGGGGGGAGGTGGCGACGGCGATCGCCACCGACTCGGTCGCCGAGCAGGATGCGAGCATTCCCGGCCAGATCCGCGTGTTCCTCGACAGCCAGCCAAAGCTGCTCGCCCATCTGCGTGAGCCGTCGACCGAGCGTCTCATCCGCCATGCCCTCACCGACACGCTCCGTGTCGCGCCGGATCGCGAGATCATCGATCCCGGCGGCACGTTCAAGTGGCTCTCGCTGATGAGCATCTGCATGGTCATCCTCGGGTTCGTGACCGGATTCCGGGAGATCGTCAAGGAGCGGCCGATGCTCGACCTCGAGCGGCGGCACGGCCTGCAGTTCGCCGCCTACGTGACCGCGAAGATCGCGGCGCTGGCCGTCGTGCTCGCGGTGCAGGTCGCGATTTTCAGGACCACGGTCGAACTGGGGTTCCTCGTCCGCGAGGCGATCGGTGGAGAGAGCCCCGCGGAGATCTACCGGCGGAGCGCCATCGTCTCCGCCACCTGCAATTGGCTCGCCGCCGTGGCCTGCGCGGCGATCGGCCTGATCGTCTCGGCCTGCGTCCGCTCGACCGACAAGGGCGTGCTCGCGGTGCCGCTCTTGATCACGCCCCAGATCCTGCTCGGGGCCACGATCCTGCCGATCCGCGGGGGCGTGCTCGCCGTGCTGGCGAAGTTCTTCTCGCCGCTCTACTGGGCGCATCGCGGCTGCCGCAGCGAGGGAGACGGGGTGCCCGTGCACTGGCAGAACCTCGGCGCCTACGACCCCGCCATCTGGATTCCGATCGCCGCGCTCGCCACGCAGATCACGGTGGCGACGATCGTCACGATCCTCGTGCTCCGCTGGCAGGAGCGGGCCGCCCTTGGCCGCAATCGCTCCGTTCGGGTGGACCCTGTCGGCTGATGTTGTGCGCGGTGTCCTTACCTCCATGAAAGATCCAACCGTCCGTGGCGTCGTCCACCTGATCGAAGAGACCAAGACCTTCGGGCAGAAGGGTTTTCGCAAGCGCCTGGTGGTGCTCGAGCAGTCCAAAGGCACGTTCACCAACTTCATTCCCGTCGAGTTCGTGAAGGATGGCTGCGACGCGGTGGCTCGTTCAAAAAGCTGTCTGGGAGCGGCCGGGCTAGCGACAACTCCGACGACGCCATCGATCCAAACGACGAGCTGGCCGAGGCCGGCAACGACGACGTGCCGTTTTGAGGCGGCCGCGCGGCTTAGGCAGGGTAATCCTATCGAAAGAAAATGGCTTTCCATGATGACCACGCCCACGCCATGCATCCGCGGGGCACTCGTCCTCGCCCCCCTGATCCTCTCCGTGCTGGCGGTCCCCGCGGCACATGCGCAGCTCCTGCCCACCAACGGAAGCGTCGCATCCAGGCTTGGCCCGCTCGAGCTGCAGGCCGGCTACCCCACCGATGCCACCGTCGCGAAAGTCTTCGATGACATCGACTTCCAGCGGGGCTGCCAGGCCTACCTTTGGGCCCTGCCGATCATGGCGATGCAGTAGTGGCAAAACGAGCACCTCACCAGGTTCGGAGCCGGCAAACTCGACTACGTCGACTACCTCACGTTTCAGGACAAGCTCGGCCTCCTCACGGCCAACGCCACGACGCCATACATCATGGCGTTTCCAAACCTGAAAGAGACCGGCCCGCTGGTGTTCGAGGTTCCCGCCGGCCCCACCGCAGGCGGCTTCACCGATTTCTGGCAACGGCCCATCACCGATTCGGGACAGACCGGACCGGACAAGGGCGCGGGCGGCAGGTATCTGATCCTCGGCCCCGACGACCCGAAACTCGAGCCGGAAGGCTACTTCGTCTTCCGCTCGCCTACGGTGAACGTCTGGTCCGCCCACCGCGTGCTCGATCCCGATCCGGCCCGAGCCAAGCTGCTCATCGAAGGGTTGAAGATCTATCCCTACAGCCAGCGCGGAAGCCCAGCCCCCACCCGTCACATCTCGCCGGCGGGTCGCCCATGGAGCGGCGAACAACCGCGGTGCCTCGCCTACTGGGAAGGCCTCTCGAAGATTATCCAGGAGGAGCCGGTCCACGAGCGTGACCGAATCATGATGGGAATGCTCCAGCCGCTGGGAATCGAGAAGGGCAAACCATTCACCCCGACCGAGCGTCAGAGACAGATCCTCATCGACGCCGCGCAGACCGGGGAGGTGATGGCCCGGGCGATCGCCTACCGGAAGCGGTTCGAGGGTGCGAAAGTCTGGCCGGGCAGGAACTGGGAGATCTCGCTGTTTCTCAAGGAGACCAATCAGGAGGCTCCGCACCACACGCAGCTGGACGAGCGCTCGAGCTGGTTCTATGAAGCCGTCGGCGTGTCCGTGGGCATGATGGGCCGCGTCGTCGGCGTCGGGCAGGTCTACCTCGAGGCCGCGAAGGACAGCCAGGGCCGCTGGCTCGACGGTGGCAAGACCTATCGTCTCACCGTGCCGAAGGGCGTGCCCGTGGCGCAGTTCTGGTCTGTCACCGCATACGACAACGAGACCCGCTGCTTCGTGGACACGGGCGTTCCGCCGGATCGTTCGTCGCGTGACGCCATCGTCACCAACGCCGACGGCTCCGTGGACCTCACGTTCGGCCCTGTGGCTCCCGCCGGCGTGCCTGAGAGCAACTGGATCAAGACGCTTCCCGGCAAAGGCTGGTTCAGCTACTTCCGCCTCTATGGCCCGACCCAGGGCTACTTTGACCGCTCCTGGGAGCTGGCTGATTTCGAGATGATCCAGTAGTCAGGGGGTCTTCGCGCCGGTCACGTGGCGGATGTAGAGCACCTCGCCGGTGGCCAGGCGTCGGCGGCAGCCTTGAACAGCTACGTGGCCGCCGGCGGCAGCATGCGAAACACGCGTGTCTCGGGCGACTGAAGCCCCACGTTGATCTCGCGGGCCTGCCGGGCGAACGGTTGGCCCGTGACCACGTCCTCGACGTCGCAGGCCCGGGGCAGAAGCAGCTTCCGCGGGCCGAGCGAGTTGGTCGGCCTGCGGTGGAGTGACCTGGCTCCCAGGGCGACCGGCGAGAAGCGCCAGATGTTCCTGCGGGTGACGAGCGAAAAGACGAAGCACCACGGTGGCCATCACGCCGAGCGGCTCGTTCCCGTTTGCGGCGAGTTGCTCTCGATCCTGGAGCGTTGCCGGGCCGCCGCCGAGCCGGGCGAGACCCGCATCGTTCCGAGCGTCGCCGACGGGGCTGCGGCCGACGCCGCCGAGTGGGCCGATCCCGAGTGCGCGCATTCGATGCGCGCACTCGGGACGACCGAAAGCGCGCAGAATCCGGCGCAGCAGGGCGCGGACCTGGGGGGCATGGAACGGCAGTCCGAAAAACCCGAACCGCGCAACTCCCGGAAGAAGCCGCATTCTCTGCGGCAGACGGGAGAGTGGAAAACCAACCGAGTCGGGGCGACTGGATTCGAACCAGCGACCTCTACGTCCCGAACGTAGCGCTCTAGCCAGGCTGAGCTACGCCCCGAAATGTGCGTCCGATCGATCGACTCGCACGTGGGAGAGGCTCGTAGCGTACCCGGTCCCACGCGACGGGACAACGTCGCCGCCGGCGGCTGCGGGCGGCGGGTTTTCTGCTGCCATGCCCGTGGTGCGACCGGGCCGCTCACTCGACCGTCACGCTCTTGGCGAGATTTCGCGGCCGGTCCACGTCGCAGCCGCGGTTCACCGCGATGTGGTAGGCGAGAAGCTGCAGCGGAATGACGGACAGGAGCGGGGCCAGGCAGTCCTCCGTGGCCGGCACCTCGATCACGAACTCGGCCAGCCGCCGGATGTCGTCCCGTCCCGGCGTGGTCACGGCGATGATCCGACCGCCACGGGCCCTCACCTCCTCGATGGTGGAGAGTGTCTTGTCGTTCGTGTGCTGCGTCGTGGCGATCACGACCACCGGCATCTGCCGGTCGACGAGGGCGATCGGCCCGTGCTTCATCTCCGCAGCGGGATAGCCCTCCGCGTGGATGTAGGAGATCTCCTTGAGCTTGAGCGCCCCCTCGAGCGCCACCGGGAAATTGAAGGTGCGGCCCAGGTAGAGGAAGTTCGGAGCGTCGATGAAGCGGTCCGCCAGCGTGCGGATCGTGTCATCATGCGCAAGGATCTCCCGCATCGCGTCGGGGATCGCGGCCAGCGCGTCGATGATCGCTGCCGCCCGTTCCGGCGGCAGCGTGCCGCGGCGGCGGCCCAGGGCCAGCGCCACGAGCGCGAGCACGACCACCTGCGTCGTGAAGGCCTTCGTGGAGGCCACGCCGATCTCCGGTCCGGCGTGGGTGAAGATGCCCGCATCGGTCTCCCGCGACAGGGTCGAGCCCACGACGTTGCAGATCCCCACCGCGAGAGCGCCCCGCGACGTGGCCTCGCGGAGCGCCGCGATCGTGTCGGCCGTCTCGCCGCTCTGCGAGATGGCGAGCAGCACGTCGCGCTCGTCGATGATCGGGTCGCGGTAGCGGAATTCGGAGGCATACTCGACCTCCACGGGGATCCGGGCCAGCTGCTCGAGGAGGTATTCACCCACGAGCCCGGAGTGCCAGCTCGTGCCGCAGGCCGCGATCGTGAGCTTCGGCGCGGTGGCGAGGCGGTCCATCACGCCCGCCAGGCCGCCGAGCTGGATCGTGTGCGTCGTCGCGTCGAGCCGGCCGCGGAGGCAGTCGGCGACCGCGCGGGGCTGCTCGTGGATCTCCTTGAGCATGAAGTGGGGGAAGCCGCCCTTCTCGATGGCGTCGAGCGAGAGCGACAGCTCGTGGATCTGCTTCGTCAGCGGCACGTCGTCGATCGTGCGGACCTCGAAGCCGTCGCGTCGCAACATTGCCAGTTCGCCGTCGTCGAGGTAGACCACCCGGTTCGTGTGCTCCAGGATCGCGGCCGCGTCGGAGGCCACGAACGTCTCCCCGTCGCCGACACCGACGACCAGCGGCGAGCCTTTTCGTGCCACGTACAGGATGTCGGGTTCGGCACGGTTGAGGATCGCCAGGCCGTAGGTGCCGACGACCCCCGAGAGGGCCAGCCGCACCGCCCGCTCGAAGGGCAGGGCCGGGTCGGCCGCGGCGATCTCCTCGATCAAGTGCACCACGACCTCGGAGTCGGTCTGGCTGCGGAACGAGTGGCCCTTCGCCTCGAGCATCGTCTTGAGGGCGGCATAGTTTTCGATGATGCCGTTGTGCACGAGTGCCACGGTGCCGGCGGCGCCGACGTGGGGATGGGCGTTGGCGTCGGTCGGTGCGCCGTGCGTGGCCCAGCGGGTGTGGCCGATGCCGACGGTGCCGTGAAGCGGTGCGGCGGCCAGCTGCGCGGCGAGGTCGCCGACCCGGCCCGCGCATTTCGCCACCGCCAGGCCCCCGTCGAGGATCGCGATCCCGGCCGAGTCGTAGCCCCGGTACTCCAGGCGCGTGAGGCCCCCGAGCAGGATCTCCAGACAGTCCCGATGACCGACGTACCCGACGATGCCGCACATGGCCGCTGGTTCGCGTGTGACCCTGCCCGCGCCACCGGCGCGAGGCATATCGTCACTCTAGCGATCCGGCGGCTCTTCCGAGCCGCGCGATCCGCGGATGCGGAGAAGCCCGCACGATGCCCGCCCCGCCGCCGCTGATCCTGTTCGAGGACACCCGTGCCGATCACCTGCAGCCGCTGACGCTGACGCGGCCGGCGCACGACCTGCGCGTGGGGCTGCTCACGATTCGCGAGAAGTGGATGCGGGCGCTCGGGGCGCGCGACGCCTCCGGCCCGCTGCGGCCGCACCTTGCGGGCGTGTTCCCGCGGTGCGATCCCGGTCCGACGCAGACGCTGTGGCTCAATGCCCGCTACCTGCCGTCGCCCGCGCTCGTGGCCGCCATCGCGGGCCACGCCGGGGGCCACGCCGGGGGCCACGTGCGGCACGATGACGACGTCGTCGCGGCGTGGGCGGACGCCGACGAGACCGCGGCGTGGCTTGCGATGGGCGCGCCGGAGCCGCGCGATGCCGGTACACCGGTGCCAGAGAAGGACCTCAGTCAGTTGCGGTTCCCTTGTGACGTGTTCCTGCTCGCCGGCGTTGGAATCGCGGCCGACGCGGCGGCCCTCGGCTGGCAGGCCGGGGCCGGGCCTGGCTTGAGCCCCGCGGCCCACGTGGACCGGCCCGAGCGGCTCTTCATGCATCCGTCGGCGGTCGTCGAGCCGGGGGCCGTCCTCGTGGCCGATGAGGGCCCGATCCTGCTCGACGAGGGCGCGCGGGTGATGGCCGGGGCGCTCGTGCGGGGCCCGCTCGCCGTCGGCGCGCACGCGACCGTGAGGATGGGTGCGCAGATCTACGGCGCGACGGTCGTCGGGCCGGGGTGCAAGGTCGGCGGCGAGGTGGCCAACGCCGTGTTTCACTCCTTCGCGAACAAGGCCCACGAGGGCTTCGTGGGCAACTCCGTCTTCGGCCAGTGGGTGAACCTCGGTGCGAATACGACGACTTCAAACCTCAAGATGACCTACGGTCCCGTGCGGCTGCTCGACTGGGCGACCGGCGGGGTCGTCGACTCCGGCCGGCAGTTCGTCGGCACGATCATGGGCGACCACTGCAAGACCGGCATCGATGCGATGCTCGACACCGGCACCGTGTGCGGCGTGTGTTCGCTCGTGTTCGGGCCCGGCTACGCCCCCCGCGAGATCCCGTCGTTCCGCTGGGTCCGGCCCGGCGGCACGCTCGGATATCGGCTCGACGCGGCGCTCGTCCACATGGAACGGATGATGGCCCGCCGCGGCGTGCCGCTCACGGACGCCTGTCGAAGGATGATGACGGCGCTGTACGCGGCCAGCTGGCGTTGACGGCCGCGGATCAGGAGAGCCGTTCGGCCAAGCCCGTGACCACAAAGCCCGGAGCGCGAGCGACGGGTATGCGGGTGGAAGGCCGAGAGGCACCGCGATGGCCCCGCGGGTTGGAAACCCGCATTCCCCGCGCTGGCGCTTGGGGCTTCCTGGAACCTATTCGCCTTCCGTGGCGGAGACGCAGACCAGTTCGCGGTCGTTGCGGGCGAAGATGCGGCCGCCGGCGAAGGCCGGGTGGCTCCAGACCACCTCGCGGCCGAAGCACTCGTTCGTGGGCTCGAGCAGCGGCATGCGGCCGAGTTCCTCGTAGTGCTCCGGGGAGAGCCGCGCGAGGACGAGGTCGCCCGTCTCGGTGAAGATCCACGTGCGGGTGGCGCCGGGCGGGTCGCCCGCGACGGGCTCCGCCTGGCGGACGAGGAAGGCCGTGCCGTGCGGGGCGCGGCGGTCGCCGCCGGTCGTGGCCGCGCGCGTCTCCCA
>JBJTOU010000076.1:0-23815 GCA_046074725.1 Planctomycetia bacterium | reverse complement strand
CGGATGGCCGCCTCTGCCCGGCGAGGGAACCCTTGGCGTTCCCTCCGCCGAGCCTCAGGCTGCCGGGGCCATGCATGCTGGAATCCCGGCGGCCCGGATGGCCGCCTCTGCCCGGCGAGGGAACCCTTGGCGTTCCCTCCGCCGGGCCTCAGGCTGCCGGGGCCATGGATGCTGGAATCCCGGCGGCCCGGAAGGCCGCCCTGCCCGGCGAGGGAACCCTTGGCGTTCCCTCCGCCGGGCCTCAGGCTGCCGGGGCCATGGATGGCCCGGCAGCCGTAAAACTAGAACTGCCAGATCGCGTCGCAGCCGCCGTAGAACTGGCCGTACTGGTCGAAGTTCCGGCCGAAGGGCAGCGCACCACCGGCCTGGTCCGGCGTGTACCAGTCGTACCGAAGTTCAGGACGGATGATAACGTTGCGATTGGGCTTGTAGTTCAGGCCCCACGTGGCCTGCCAGAAGTTGCCCTGGTATCCCGTGCCGTATCCCCGACCGGCCCAGTAGTTGCGGATCGGGTTGAATACGCGATAGCCGCTGTTGTCGCGGAACCATTCCAGCCGCATGCCACCCACCCACTTCTCATTGAAGTTGTAGAACATGTACTGGTTGATCCCGTACCACTGGGCCGTGCCGCTCTGGCCATGTCCGCTCGCCAGCGGAATCGCGTAGTCACCCGCGTTGAACTGCCAGCCATTGTCGTTCTGGAACACGTAGGTCACCTTGTCGCTCAGCTCGTTCGTGTAGACCGTGCTGATGATCGACCGGTTGCCGACGTAGTTCACGCCCGCGCCACCCGCCCCGAGGATCGGCTCGTTGCCGCTCGACGTGGTGATGGTGAGGGCCTGCTTCTCGTCCGAACTCTTGAACGACACGCCGCCGAGGAAGGCCGCATTGCTGTTCCAACCCTGGTAGCCAGTGTTCGCGATCGGCACGCTGGTGATCGGATCGCTGAAGTTGTCCCAGCCATTGGTGATACCGGCATACACGGTCAACTGGTCGTTCGGCTTCCAAGTGTCGAGGATGCCGGTGTGGGTGAACGGCTCGCCATACTGCATCGTGTAGGCGTGGGTGTAGAAGAAGTTGCCGATCGCCGGCACCACTTCGTACCCGATGATCGTGTAGAAGTGCCCAGCCCTCACGACATGGTTGCCGTACCCGAGCTCGCCGTAGAGCTGCGGCATTGCAAGACCGTAGTCCATGGTCGACACCCAGCTCGGAGAGCCCGGGATGCCGCCGTAGTTGACCTGGTTGTTAAGGTAGCCATCGAGACCACGCGCCGTGGTGTAGATGTAGTCGGTGCCGTAGAGCAGATCGACGCGACCACCCCAGTCGAGGCCGTTGGAGGTATCGACCAGCTTTTCGTTGACGAGGTAGAGCTGGTTCATCTGCCCTTGCCAGTTGCGGTCATTGAACGTGATCGGGCCGTTGAACGGGCTGCCCCAGTTGTTGGCCCCGATCCCGACGTCGATCCAGCCATACGTCTTGATGCCGCGCGACGTGAGCAACTCGCGCTCGAGATACCGGTTCGGTCCTTCCTCGGCGGATGCCTCCTGGGCCGCTTCCTGCGGAGGCAAAGCCCGCATTTCGTAGGCCTCCTCCTGAGGCACGTTTGGCACGACGGGCGCGGTCTGGGCGTAGGAGTCGTAGAGTCTCGTGTCGATGGGTGACGGAGCCTGGGGCTCCGCGGCAATCGCGGTGGCGGCCACTAGGCCCAACACCACCGCCGGAGGACGGAATCTCATCGTTGTCATCTCCCAGTCATGAAAGGGCTGGTGCCCGGACCACGACATCCGTGGCCACGAAGGCGTCGCACACCAAGGGATGAATACGAACGCGCGGTCCGCCGGCCGCGCCTGCATCACATTCCCCCGCCCACTGGCTGGTATCGACCCGTCCCCGCGGAATCCCCGGCCCGACCGAGCCCGCCCCGCAAACTCGTCACGATCGTGACACCGAAATTGGCAAACCCTGCGGGGTGGGCAGGGCCTATGCGAACGTGCCCTCGAGCAGGGCCTCGACGAACTGCGGTGGGTCGAAAGGCTGCAGGTCGTCCGCACCCTCGCCCAAGCCGACGAGTTTCACGGGCAGCCCGAACTGCTCGGTCACCGGCACGATCACACCACCGCGGGCCGACCCATCGAGCTTGGCCAGCACGATCCCGGTGCAGTCCGCCGCCTCCTTGAAGCCTTTCGCCTGCGAGAGGGCGTTCTGCCCAGCCGTGGCATCGATCACCAGGAGCGTCTCATGCGGCGCCTTCGGAATCTGCTTGGCGATCACGCGGCGGATCTTGCCGAGTTCCTGCATGAGATTCGACTGCGTCTGGAGCCGGCCGGCCGTATCGATGATGCAGACGTCGAAGCCAGCCTCCACGGCCCGGGCCACGGCGCGGTGGGCCACGCTCGCCGGATCGCTGCCGGGCTCGCCTCGGATGATCTCGGCCCCGATCCGGCCCGCCCACATCGAGAGCTGCTCGACCGCCGCGGCGCGAAACGTGTCGCCGGCCCCGAGGACGACCCGCTTGCCCTCCTTCACGAAACGGCTCGCCAGCTTCGCGATCGAGGTCGTCTTGCCAGAGCCATTCACGCCGGTGACGAGGATCACCGTCGGGCCGGTTGCGGCCGCTGCCAGCGCCGCCGATGTCGCCTCCAGCCGCGCAAGCAGCTGACGACGGATCGAATCGACCACGACCTGCGGATCGACCACGCGGGCCCGCAGCCGCTCACGGACATCGACGACGATCGCCTCCGCGGCGGATGGCCCCATGTCGGTGCGGATGAGCGCCCCGCGGAGTTCTTCGAGGAACCCCTCGTCCACGAGCCGACCTTCCCGCTTCAGCAGGTCGCGGACGTCGGTCTGGAGTACCTGCGCCGTCTTGGCGAGCCCCGCCTTGAGTCGCTCAAAAAACGTGGCCATCGGATCGTCCTATTCCGTGCGGGTCGTCTCGCGATCGGCGAGCATGCGGCCGAGAATGCCGGCCACGAAGCGGCCCGACGACCCGCTGCCATACCGCTTCGCCAGCTCGATCGCCTGATCCACGGCGACCGGGGCGGGGGTGTCGGTATGCCGCATCTCGAAGACCGCCAGCCGAAGGATCGTCCGATCGGTGGCCGCCATTCGCGACACCCGCCAGTTCTCGGCGCGAGCATCGAGGGCGGCATCGATCTCGGTCAGGTTCGCCCGCACGCCATCGACCAGTTCCTTGGCGAACCGCACGAGGGCCGGCTGGCGGAGCCGGCCGACGAGGAACCGCTCAATGCCGGCGGCATCGGCCCCCGGATGCATCTCGATCTGGTAGAGCGCCTGCATGGCGATCTCACGGGCGCGGGAGCGAAGGCTCATGGTCGGGAATCCGCCGCGGACAGGGTTCGAAGCACGCCGATCATCTCGACCGCGGCCGTGGCGCATTCCACGCCTTTGTTGCCGGCAAATCCGTCGGCCGCGGTGCCCCCCGCACGGGCCATGGCCTGGGCGAGCGTGTCGCAGGTGAGCACGCCGAAGAGCACCGGCAGCCCGTGGCCGCGGCCGACCTGTTCGATGCCGGAGGCGACCGCCGAGGCGATGTGGCGATCGTGCGAGGTTTCCCCCTTGATGATCGCGCCCAGGCAGAGCACGGCGGCATACCGTCCCGTGGCTGCCATCCGGTCGGCGGCCAGCGGCAGCTCGAAGGCGCCCGGCACCCAGGCCACGTCGATCGCGCCGTCGGGAAGCCCGGCGGCCGCGAGGGCATGCGAGGCCCCTTCGAGCATCCGCCGGGTGACCGGCTCGTTGTAGCGGGAGACGACGGCCGCCACCCGCACCCCGGCAGGCAGCCGCGCCGGCTGCGGCGCGGAGGATCGAGACGGCGTTGCGGCGGCCGACATCATGTCGCCTTCAGGCTCATGAGGAATTCGCTGTTCGATGCGGTCTTTGCCAGGCGGTTGATGAGCAGTTCCATCGCATCGACCGGATTCTTGTCGCTCAAGGCCCTGCGAAGCACCGTCACCCGCTTCGATTCATCGGGCTCCAGCAGCATCTCCTCGCGGCGGGTGCCGGAGCGGTTGATGTCGATGGCGGGATAGATCCGCTTGTCCACCAGCCTTCGGTCGAGCACGATCTCGTTGTTGCCCGTCCCCTTGAACTCCTCGAAGATCACGTCGTCCATCCGGCTGCCGGTGTCGATGAGGGCCGTGGCGATGATCGTGAGCGACCCCCCCTCCTCCACCTTGCGGGCGCTTCCAAAGAACCGCTTGGGCCGCTGCAGGGCGCCCGAATCGACGCCACCGGAGAGGATCTTGCCCGAGTTGGGCACTTCCGAATTCCAGGCCCTGGCCAGACGCGTGATCGAATCGAGGAAGATCACGACGTCGCGGCCGTATTCGACGAGCCGCTTCGCCTTCTCGATCACCATGTCGGCCACCTGCACGTGCCGGCTGGCATTCTCGTCGAAGGTCGAGCTGATCACCTCGCACGAGGGCCCCTTCACCTGCCGCTCCATGTCGGTGACCTCCTCCGGCCGCTCGTCGATGAGCAGCATGAAGACGTAGGCGTCGGGATAGTTCGCGAGCACCGCCTTGGCCATCTTCTGGAGCAGGATCGTCTTGCCGGCACGGGGCGGGCTCACGATCAGACCGCGCTGGCCGAAGCCGATCGGTACGATCAGGTCCACGACCCGCATCGCGATCTCGTCCGGCGTCGTTTCGAGGACGATCCGCTCATCAGGATGGAGCGGCGTGAGCTCGTCGAAGAACATTCGGGTGGAAAGCTTGGACGGATCCTCTCCATTGATCGCCTCGACTCGCAAGAGCGCGAAATACCGTTCCGTCTCCTTCGGTGGCCGGATCTGCCCCGCCACGCTCATGCCATTGCGGAGGCCGAACCGGCGGATCTGGCTCGGCGAGACGTAGATGTCGTCGGGGCAGGAGAGATAGTGGGAGTCCGCGTTGCGGAGGAAGCCGAACCCATCGGGAAGGATCTCGAGCGTTCCCTCGCCGAACATGAGCCCGTTGAGCTTCACCCGCTCCTTGAGAATTCGGAACACGATGTCCTGCCGCTTCGCTCCCGTCACATCGCCGAGGTTCTCCTTGCGGGCCAGCTCGATGAGCTCCGGCATCGAGAGCTTCTGAAGCTCTGTGATGTAGGTGTCGCCCTTCTTGAGCGACTCGTAGCGGTCGGCGATGTCAACGCCGTCCTTGACCTCGGCGGCGATCTCCTCGGCCAGCGACAGCGGATCCTTGTCGAGGTCTTCGGACAGTGGCTCCGGGTCGGAGGGGGACATGCATTACCTCGGGGCGCCTGCAGTCGGCGCGGGGGCCGTGCGCGGCTCGTGAACGGAAGGAGGAGAAATGGGGCGGGAGGGGCGTCAGCCGGGCGATGCGCGACGAACGAGCGTCTGCCACACACGGTCAACGTGACTGAGAGTATATGCCAAGTCGCCCGAGGCATCCACGGTGTCGGTTTTGAAGGGCGGAACCTGTTCCGGACGGAACCGCCGCTGCCAGGCCGCATCGCGGGCCTCCTGCTCGGCCGCCGTCAGATTCCGCGCGGCAAGCCTGCGGCGTCGCTCGGCATCCTCGCACTCGACGTGGATCAGCCGGTCGCACTCGGCCGCCCACCCGGCCTGCACCAGGAGCGGGATGTCGAGCACCACGACGGTCGGCACGCCACCCTCCGCCTCCCGGGTCCGGACTGCGGCGAGGGCCGCTTCGATCCGGGTGCGAACCCTCGGATGCACGATCGCCTCCAAGGCCTCGAGCGCCTCGGCATGGGCAGGCGTGGGACCAAAAACCCTGGCCGCGAGCCAGTCGCGACGCACCCTGCCATCGGCACCGACCACCTCGGGCCCGAACCGCACGACGACCTCGTCGCGGGCACCGGGCTCGTCGAGGACCGCGCGGGCGATGCGATCGGCGTCGATCACCTCGGCACCGTGCTCGGCCAGCCGCCGGGCCACGGTCGATTTCCCGGCCCCGATCTTTCCCACCAACCCGACGACGATCATCTCACCCCTTCTCACATTCAGCCCACGTGCCGCCGGCATGCACCGATACCTCGAGCGGTACCTCCAGCCGCATCGCCCCTCGCATCTCCTCCGGCACGATCCGGCAGAGAACGTCGGCCGCCGCGGCCGGCGCCTCGAGCACGAGCTCGTCGTGGATCTGCAGCACGATCGCCGATTCCGGCACTTCCCGCCTGATCCGGCGGTCCACCCGCAGCATCGCGAGCTTGATGAGGTCGGCCGCTGATCCCTGCACCACCGTGTTGACGGCCGTCCGTTCCGGCATGGAAAGCGCGAAGCCTCCGCCAGAAGACCGCCGGCCCGCCCGATCGCGAACGCCGCTGATCGTCCGGCGCCGGCCGAGCATCGTGCTCACGTGGCCATCGCGACGGCAACGGTCGAGGATCTCGTCCATGAAGGCCTCCGCGCCGGCGAACGTGCGGAAGTAGGCGGCGATGAAGGCGGTCGCCTCGGCCTGCGGGATGCCGAGCGTCTTGGCGAGACCGAACCCGCTTTGCCCGTAGAGGATGCCGAAGTTCACGGCCTTGGAGGTCCGCCGCATCGCGGGCGTGACCTCGGCCGCCGCCACGCCGAAGACGGCCGCCGCCGTCCGCGTGTGGATATCCTCACCCGATGCGAAGGCTTCCCGCATGGCCGTGTCACCCGAAAGATGGGCGAGGATCCGCAGTTCGATCTGGGAGTAGTCGGCGCTCACGAACCTCCAGCCCTCCTCACGCGGAAGGAAGGCGGCCCGGATCTGCTGCCCCTCGGCCGTCCGGGTCGGGATGTTTTGCAGGTTCGGGTCGCTGGAGCTGAGCCGGCCGGTCGCCGTCACGGTCTGGTTGAACGACGTGTGGATCCGGCCGGTGGACGGGTTGACGAGCGCCGGCAGCGCATCGACATAGGTGCTCTTGAGCTTCGAGAACTTGCGGTGCTCGAGCAGCTTCGCCGGGAGCGGATGGAGCGGCGCCAATTCCTCGAGCACCTCGGCATCGGTACTGGGGCCGGTCTTCGTCCGCTTCACGACGGGCAGTTTCAGCTCGTCGAACAGCACCGCCCGGACCTGCAGCGGCGAGGCGATGGCAAAGGGATGGCCGGCAAGCGAGTGAATCTCCTGCTCGAGCGACTGGAGCGTGCGAGCATACTGGGCCGAGAGCGTGGCGAGCACACCGCAATCGATCCTCACGCCGCGGCACTCCATCTCGCCGAGCAGCGTGGCCAGCGGCATCTCGACATCCTGAAAGAGATCGTGAAGCCCCTGTTCCCGCAGCCGTGCCGCGAGCGGCTGGTGCAGCCCCTGCACCGCCCGGCAGACGAGCGTGGCCGACACCGCATCGACGGCCGCGTCGAGCCTGGCCGGATCGAAGGGCTGGCCACCATCGGCCTCAGGCAGGCTGATCGAAAGCCCGTGACGCCGGGCGATGTCGGCCGGCCCCATCGCCCGTTCGCCGGCATCGAGCAGATAGCCGGCCAGCAGCGTGTCGAACGATCCGCCAGCCAGCGTGAGCCCCGCCGCACGCGCGGCCACCGACTGCCGCTTGATGTCGTGCGCCACCTTGGGAAGCCCGGGATCTGCCAGGGCCTCCCGGATCGCACGGCTCGTCCCGACGACAGCGGCCCCGATGACGACGGCCCGGTCGGCGGCCGCCAGCACCAGCGCCGTGGGAGGCGTCGTGATCGTGCCGTCCGGCGCGGCGACGAAGCAGACGGACAGCGGCGGTGCCTTGCGGGCCGTGTCGATGAAGGAGGCCGCGGCTTCGTCGCTGACGATGATCTCGGCCGGCGACACGGCGATGATGCCGCCGCCCCCGACGGGCACGGGCTCGGCCTCGTCGGCATCGAGGTCGAAGAGCGTGCGGGCGGCACCGCGAGAGGGTGCCGGCATGGTCGCGCCGGCGGCACGCTGCGCCGCTCCCTCGCCGACCACCTTCCCGACCAGGCTCTTGAAGCCGAGGCTTCTGAGGAAATCGGCGAGCCGATCGGCGTCGGGAGCATGGAGTCGAGCGGCCTCCCACGGAATCTCGACCGGAACCGCCGTGTCGAGGCGGATCAGGGCCCGGCCGGCCCTGGCCGTGTCGGCATGGGCGACGAGATTTTCCTTGCGCTTTTTCCCCGACACCTCGTCGGCATGCGCGAGAAGGTCGTCGAGCGTGCCATACTTCGCGATCAATTCGGTGGCCGTCTTCGGTCCGATCCCGGGTATGCCGGGAACGTTGTCGACCGCATCGCCGACGATCGCGAGAAAATCGACGATCTGATCGGGGCGCACACCCCAATCGGCCATGAGATGCTCGGGGCCGTAGAGCTCGTTGGTGCGCAGGTTCAAGAGCCGCACATGGTCGCCGAGCAGTTGGCGGGCATCCTTGTCGGACGTGGCCAGCACGCATGCTCCCCCGAGCGACACCGTCTGCACGGCCACGGTGGCAAGAAGGTCGTCCGCCTCGTAGCCGGCCAGTTCCAGGCACGGGATTCCCATGATCTCGTAGAGCCGCCGCACGAGCGGGATCTGCGGCACGAGATCGGCCGGCATCTCGGCCCGCGTCGCCTTGTAGTCGGCGAACGCCTCATGGCGAAACGTCGGCCCGGGCGCGTCGATCGCCGCCAGCAGGTAGTCGGGCTTCTTCTTCCCGATGATGTCGAGCAGGTCGCGGGTCAGGCCGTAGACGGCCGACACGGGCGTGCCGTCGGGCGACGACATTTCCGGCAGGGCATGGAAGAGCTGATACACCCGCGACAGCGTGTCGATGGCCCAGACGGTCGCGCCGCGGAGGTCTGGTGGGGCTGCCACGGCTCAATCTGCCCCCGGTGGCTCGTACTCGAAATCCTTCCATTTCATCGCGCGGCGGAACGGCTCGATGCGAAGCACGACCTCGCCATTCTGGAAGATCCGAACGGTGCCATTCGTCTCGCTCACCGCCACGGCCACGCTCTTCGTTCGACGGGTGATGGCGGCGGCGGCCCAATGGCGGGCCCCGAGCCCCTTCGACACCGACACGTTCTCCGCAGAGGCGTCGATGTAGCGGGCGGCGGCCTCCACCGTGCCGTCGGCGCCGACCACGAAGGCGCCGTCGAGTTGCGCGATCTCTTTGAGCCCCTCGCGGACACGCGGGTCGTTCAACTTTCGCTCCGAGCGACCATAGCCCCGCACCGGATCGAATCCGGTCGAGTGGCTCGACTGCATCACCTTGCGGGTGTCGCCGACCACGAAGAGCGTGCCGACGGGCTTCCCCTCGCGGCCCTCGCGACCGATCTCCACGGCGAGATCGACGACGAGTTTGAGCGTTTCGAGCGGCACCTTTGTCTCGAGATTGCGGAGGTCGCGGGCGGTGAGCTGGCCGAGATGTTCCTCCAGACGCAAGAGGCTCACCGAGTCGATCGTGCCAGCCTCGAAGCCGCTGTAGATCGCGACGATCTGCGCATCGGGCGTGATCTTCTCGTCGGCCACGCACTCCAGCAACGCCTGCGCGAGCCGCTCGTGGACGGGCAGGTCGCCGATGTCGAGAAGCACCTCCGTGAAACCGCGCGAGGCGGCGCCGGCGAGATCGCCCTCGTCGTCGGCCGCCACGAGCGTCGGCACGTCGCCGATCACCCCACGGATCTGCTCCCAGTCGAGCGGCCGGTCGGCCAGCAGCATGAGCGCATCGGCGCCCGCGGCGGACCGCAGCTGCACGGCCGCCTGCAAGAGATGCTCGAGCTGGGGCAAGAGCCCGGAGGAGGTCATCAGGCCGCTCCGTCGGCGGATCCGGCGGCGTCGCACCCGAGCGACACGGTCAACGCGATCCGTCGGCGAAGACTACGGTCGATCGAGTGCGGTTTCAAGCAGCGATCGCGGGCCGCTTGGCCGGTTCAGCGGCTGATCCTTGTACCCGGCGCCTTGGAGGGACGGTCGGCCACGGAGACCGGGGCCCCCGCCTTCATCGGGCCATGGTAGGCGGCGATGCCACCGGGCAGGACGACCCCCCAGACCCGCTCCTGGTAGATGGTGAGCGCGTGGAGGGCATGCCCGAGCGGACCGATCTTCCACTCACGGGATGGCTCGCTGGCGAGCGCCGCTGCGAGAAACTCGGCCGCGGCGACCACTCTCGACTCGTAGAGCCTCTCCTGGTCGAGCGACGAGACGAGCCATTCGAGGATGTGGCCCGTTGTCTGCACCTTCCGATCGATGTCGTCTTCCCGATCGGCCGGATACTTGAACCACTCCGTGCTGAACGAGCCGTCGCGGTTCTGGAGCTTCTTGAGGGCGAGGTTCTGGTAGTCGCGGACGTATTTGTCTGCCCGCAGGTAGACGCCGTCCAGCGCCCCGGTGGCCTTCAGCCTCCTCTGGCAACCGTAGGAAAGGCCAAAGAGCCGGTGCGTGCCGCCGCAGGCGGCCCCGCGGACGGGCTGGGCGATCTCCTCTTCGACCAGCCGTGGCAGCGACCATTTTTCACCTTCACGACTCGTCCATGTCGCATCGGATGGCAGATAGTGGGCCATCGCGATGAGGGCGAAGGTCAGCTCCGTGCCGGAGCGGCATGCGAGCTTTTCCTCCTCGATCAGATCGGCGAGCGTGAAGGTCTTCGACTGCACCGTGATCGGTGAATTTTTCGAGACGCGACACTGGGCGAGGATCGCAAGGTACTGGGCGGAGTGGCCCTGCACGCCGACGCCCTGCAGCGCGGTGAGCCGGTCTCCCGAGGCGACCAGCATCACCTGGCCATGGCAGCGGCCGCCCATGTTCATCCAGCCGATCGCGTTGACGAGATCCCCGCCGGGTCCGCCGACGCGAACGTTCGTGGGAATGCCAAACGCGATGAACCCGTGCATCACTTCCCACGGCGAATGCTGGGCGGTGTTGAGCGGCCGGCGCTGGTAGGTGGCGAGCGTGCGGGCAATCTGCGTTCGCAGCGCCATGAGCCGCCGCGTCTTCGGTGGGGGCGGTCCACTCGGCTTCTTCACCGCATACGGATTGGATGGGCCGTTGATGGCCGGCTTCTTCTGTGGAACGCCCGGGGAGACCGCATCGCGTGCAGCCTTTTGAACTGCGACGGCCACCGATGAGGTGAACGCCGATGCCTCCGACCAGGAGGGCACGTGTTCCATGCCCTTCGACGTTTTCTTCTCGGATGGCTCCGCAACCGCCGGCGGCGGCTCCGGAAGCGGGATAAACCGTGGAGGCGGGGCCGACCGCGGAATGAAGGCCTCGAAAAACCGGCGTGGCTGCTGCGGCGGCTTCGCCGGGGGCGCGGCAGGGGCCGTTGGCATCACGAGCACCACGACGAGCGCGACCGCGAGAACGACCCCCGACGCCGTGGCCCGGCCGATGCGCCGCAGCAGGGGAGTCGTGGCCCTATCGTGAGGCTTTTCGGGGCGGTCGGTCGGTGAGGGTTTCGTCATGCTGCAGATACTGAGTGACACAGGACCGTGCGGCTCGTATCGGCCGGATTGCGAGCCGCTCCCCGATCGGACGAACTGGCGGACCCAAACTCCCGACAGACTGCCCTACCTCCGTAGCCGGAATGTCTTGCCAGGATCCGCGGAAAGGGCCTGAGGTGGCCCGTCAGAAGATCTTGCGGAGCGTTTCCGCGACCGACCAGTTCGGTTCCGACTCCGGGTCGGCCGCCCAGGCACGCCAGCGGTTCACGTCGTCGCCGAGATCACGGCCGCTCACCTGCTTGAGCGAGGCGACGGCGCGATATTGAACGGCCGGATCGGGATCCTCCAGCGCCTTGGCAAGAACGCGAATCGCAGCCTTGTCCTTGACCGCCCCGAGCCTCCGAATCGCCCGGAGCCGCACGTCGATCTCAGTGTCTGTCTGATAGCGGTGCGAGAGGAGATTCACGGCTTCGTCGCCACCGCGTTCGCCCCACACATCGCAGGCCGCCATCCGCACGCGATCATCGGGATCCTCCATGCCCCCGCGGCACAGCGCCATCGCCGAGGGAGTGGAAAAGCCTGCGGCGATCGTGATGATCTCGGCCCGGACCCGCGGATCGTGCTCCGCGAGCATCATGGTCGCCAGTTCGGTCGTGAATACCGCCTCGGCCTCCCCTCCCTGCGACTGCGCCGCCTTCGCCCGTTCGGTGAGCGCCTTCATCCGCTCGTCGGCGGTCTGGCCATATTTTTCCTGGTCGCGGTCGGTCTTGCCGCCGTGCTGCCACGGCATCGCCGGCATCTTCCAGGCCGCCGACTGCGCGCACCCACCGCATGCGATCCAGGCCATGGGGATCGCGATGAGAAGCCGTGACCGAACGCCGAACGGAAGTCCTGGGCCCTGCATCATGGGCGGGACGGTAGCGACGACGGGAACGCCGGACCAGACCAACTCCCTGACCGCCCAGCCCCACCCATTCCCCGGTTGCCTCACCCATTTGCCCCTGGCTCATCAGAAATGTGGTTCTTCAGGGTTTTTCGAGCGTGCGAGGCTCCGGAAGGGGGTGCCCCTGCCACGTGGCCGGGCTATGGAAGCGAGCGAAGTCATGGATGGCGAAGCGAAGCGGACATGCAGTGAGCGCAGGCCCGGAGGGCTGCAGCGAACGTCCGGAGGCGTGGCAGGGGCACCCCCGCCCCGCCCCGGGGAAAACCTCCATCGGCCTTTGCCCTTTTCCGCAACCGTGAAACGTGGTCGCATGAAGGCCATGAACGTGTTCCATCGTCCCCTTGCGTGGGCCATCGTGGCTGCCGGTGTGGCCTTCTGCCGCCCAGCCGTTGCCGAGGAACCGGAAACGGTGCGGGTTGAGATCTCGTCCCCCGAGGGCAGACCGCGATCGATCGAGGGGGTCGTCCGGGTGGAGGCCGCCGACGGTGGTCTTCTCCTCGAGCAGGCGGACGGCCGTCTCGACGTGATCCAGCCCGATGTGATCGTGTCGCGGACACCGTGCGCCCCTGCCGGGGAACCGGAGACGCCCCGGGAACTGGGCCGCCGGATCCTCGGCGAACTGCCTCCGGGATTCGATCTCCTCGTCACGAAACACTATGTCATCTGCTTCGACACGTCGCGCCAGTATGCCCAGTGGGCCGCATCACTCTTCGAACGGCTGCACGACGGATTCACGAACTTCTGGACCCGCGCAGGATTCGAACTCGTGCCGGCCTCGCGGCCGCTCGTGGTCGTGATTTTCGCCGAACGTCATCGCTACGAGGAGCATGCCGCCCGTGATCTCGGCGCGGCCACCGATCGAGTCGTCGGCTACTACAACATGCTGAGCAACCGGGTGACGACTTTCGACCTCACCGGCAGCGACACCCTGCGGGCGCCCCGACCGGGGGCATCGAGGCCGACGCTCGACGTGCTCGCCCGCCCGGAGGCCGCGGGGCTCGTGGCCACGCTCATCCACGAGGCGACCCACCAGATGGCGTTCAACTCCGGCATGCACCGGCGACTGGCCCCGGTGCCGCTGTGGGTCTGCGAGGGGCTGGCCACCTACTTCGAGGCCCCCGACCTCTCGAGTGACCGCGGCTGGCGAAAAATCGGCGGCGTGAACGAGCCCCGCAAGAAGCAGTTTTTCGCGGCATCGACCCCCGGCTGGATCCCGAGCCTCCTACGGGACGACGAGGCATTCCGACGGCCCGACGCGGCCACCGACGCCTATGCGCAGGCCTGGGCACTGACGGCCTACCTGATCCAGACGAAGAAGGAGCGTTTCGTCGAATATCTGGACATCCTCGCAGCCAAACAGCCCTTCGATGACGACTCCGCCGGCCGGCGGATCGACGAATTTTCAGCCGCTTTCGGTCCCGCCGACGCCTCGATGGAGGAGGCGGTGGCAAAGTTCCTCGGCCGCATGCGGTGACCCCCCGGAACGGCATCCCCCGTATAATCGGCAGGTCCGTGCATTCCGTCAGGCGGCGCGGCCGAAGAGGGAGGAGCCATGGCAGCATCCCGCAGCACCGCATCGCAGGCGTTGATCATCGCGTTGATCGTCTTCGTGACGCTCTCGTTCATCCTCTCCGTCACCACGTACCTCGGCTACAAGGGACGGGCAGACGAGTTCAAGCGGGCGACTGACGTCACGAAATCGCTCACCGACACGCAGGCCAAGCTCACAACTGCGGAGACCGACAAAAAACTGCTCCTCGAAGCCATCGGCATCGCGATGACCGATCCGACCAAACCGGGCGAGTCGATCGCGACGTGGTTCAGCGAGCGGTTCGGCGACTTCGACGAGGATCCCAAGACCTACGAACGGCTCGCCGAGTGGCTGCAGAAATCGATCCGTGAGAAAGACGGCCAGCTCAAGACCCTGCTCGCCGAGAAGGAGAACCAGATCGCGGCGCTCAAGCGAGACATCGCCGTGCGCGATGAAAGCGTCGAGGAGTTCAAGAAGCAGGCCGACCAGGCGAAGAAGGATGCCGGCGACGCGAAGAGCGGCTTCGACGAATTCCGCCGCAAGAACGAGCAGGAAAAGAACGACCTCAACGACAAGTATCAAAAAGCCCTCGCGCAGGCGACACAACTCGAGGCGATCGAGCAGGCCGTGGCGCGGGCCGAAGACATGGTCTCGAGCCGACGCATCGACCGCTTCAAGACCCAGGGGGCCGAGGAACGGGTCGGGACGATGCTCGAAGAACTCCGGGAGCGGGAGCGAGCGATCAATCAGGCCAACGCGCTTTTGGCCAAGCTCCGAGTCGCCGACCCGTCGCTCCAAAAGACGATTACCGAGGCCGTTCCGCCCGACGACCGAATCGACGGGTTCGACGGCCGCGTCGTCTCGGTTGACCAGTCCGATCGCTCGGTGCTGATGCTCTGCCGCTCGACCCGCGGGATGCGGCCGGGACTGATGTTCTACGTCTATGGCCCGGACGATCCGACGCCCCAGATCTCGTCGAAAAAAGGGGTGGTCGAGGTGATGACCGTCGAGAGCCCGACACTGGCCCGGGCTCGGATCCGCGAAGACTCCCTCGGCAACCCGATCCTCGGCGGCGACGGAGTGGCCACGAGCCTCTGGGAGGCTGGCACACAGTTCACCTCGGTGATCGTCGGGTTCGTCCAGATCGACCGCGATGCCGCGGCGGACGTCGATCGCCTGACGGCGCTGATCGAAGGGGTTGGAGGCCGGGTCGAGGATGCCGTCACCCCGCTGACGACGATGCTGATCGATGCCGGCCCTCCGCAGACCGTCATGGATGACAAGAAAAGTGGCTGGAAGGAGAAAGACCAAATCCGCCGCAAGAAGCAGCTCGATGAAGCACGTCGGCTTGGCGTCCGCGTGATCGGCCTCACCCAGTTCCTGCCGATGCTCGGCCTGCAGCGGGATTTGCTCGACGCCAACCGTCTCCCGGACACGGCGTCATCACGCTGATTGTCAGCTCGAACTCCCGATGCGATGCAGGATCACCGCAGGCAACAGCGGCATCCAGTACCGCAGCAGAGATTTCAACGGTCAGCTCGTGTCGGAGACGATCGACGAGCAGCCCGACACGCGATCGATGCAGGGGGTGCTCGCGCCGCTGCTTCATGCCGGCCTCGCCATCACGGTCTTGGACTGCGGGGTGCCTCCGCAAGATGCCGCGTGAGGAATGCGGCCGATTCGCGGGCCATGCCGAACCATCGATGCGACTGCCGCGGCAGTTCGACATGCAGGCCGCCCTCGTAGCCCGCCGTGGCCAAGGCCGCGAAGACCTCCCGGAAGTCGACGTCGCCGGCACCAAGTGGCAGATGCTCGTGTCGGCAGGCGAGCATGTCGTCGATGTGGACGTTGACGATCCGGCCGAGCCACGGCCCGAGGAGGTCGTTAGCCGGCCGCTCTCCCATGCAGGTCAGATGGCCGACGTCGAGGGTGAGCCGAAGATGGTCGGGCCGGCCGCACCGTTCGACCAGCGCCTCGCAGCGAGCGAGCGAGTCGATGAACATGCCGGGCTCCGGCTCGAAGCCGAGTGCAAGGCCCCGGGCCGCCGCGTGATCGAGCACCGGCCCGAGCCCGTCGGCCAGCCGCCGCCAGAGCGATTCCTCGTCGGAGAAGTCGCGAGCCACTCCCGACCAGAGCGACACGCAGCCGGCGTCGAGCCGGGCGGCGATGTCGATCGCCCGCCGGAGAAAATCGACACGCCGTGCCCGGGCCGCCGGGTCGGACGAGACGAGTGTCGGCTCATGCTTGTGCCGGGGATCGAGCAGGTACCTGGCGCCGGTCTCGATGACGCAGGCCATCCCGCTCGCGTCGAGCGCGGCCTTCCATCGGGCCGCCTCGGCATCGAGTTCGCCCGCGAAGGGGTTCAGGAGGTGGCGGTCGAGCGTGACCGCAAGCGAGCGATAGCCGAGGTCACGGAGCATCGGCACCGCGACGAGCGGATCGATGTCGCCGAGGCTGTTGGTGCCGTAGCCGATCTGCATCATGTCGGGCTGGCCAAGCGGCGTCCGAGGAGAAACAGGCCGAGAAGGAAGAGCACGACGATCGCCCACGGCTCACCGCACGCGGCCAACACGATCGCGGCATCGAGCGTGATGATCGAACGGATCGCGTTACCCACGGCCCCCTGCACGCGGCCCGGCGCGGGATCGGCGATGGCCATGATGTTGCGTGCGAGGACCGAGCATCCGAGGATGCCCCACAGCAGCAGCCACGTCGAGATCCGGCCGGGGGTCAGCCACGGTCCGCCGACATTCCAGTGGTCTGCGGTGCCGATCTGCGAGGCGATCCAGGGATACGCCCCGGCCACCACGAGCCCCGCCGCCATCACGAGCGTGGCCAGCGTGAGGATGCCCGAACGGCTCCGGCCCGCCTCGTCGCGGGCGAAAAGCGTGATGCCGGCCACGAAGAGCCCCATACCGACCGGCACGAGCCATTCATGGGCTCCGTGCGGACCGCCGGCAGCGGTCATGCCGAGGAGCCAATTGAGGCTGCGACATCCCCCCATCAACACGGGCCCCCAGGCCGTCGCCTTGGCACGGCGGTCGTAGAGCCACACGGCGGCCGTGAGGGCCACACCGACCGGCGCCGGCCCGGGGGCTCGCGCCACGAAGGCCGTGGCCGATGCCACGATGGCGCCGAGCATGAGCAGGGCGTGGCCGACACGCGAGGCGGTCGCCGCCTGGATTTCGCCCGAGGGAAGCGGGCGATCGGGCCTCTCATCCCGATCCGCTTCGACGTCGAAGACGTCGTTGAGCACCATGCCGGAGGCGTAGAAACAGAGCGATGCCGCGATCGCCAGCCAGCAGGCGGCGGGCGGCCAGTCGAGTGGTCGCGGGCCGGAACAGACGAGAAATCCGGCCAGCACGTCGGCGACGGCCGTCGCATGATTCGGGATCCGCAGAAGACGCAGCCAGGCCAGAAACGTCGCGACCATGATCGAAGCCTACGCGAGGGATATGCCCGCCGATGCGGCCGCGGCGAGCAGGTGCGCACGGGCGGCGGACGCCGCCTCGTCGGGCCGGTCGCGGTAGGGATAGAGTTCGACGGTGATCCACATGTCGGGTGTGGAGGCGGCGATGGCCTGGAACACGCCGACGAAATCGATCGCTCCCTCGCCAGGGACGAGATGGTGATGCACCCGCGTCGCCGCGATGTCCTCGACGTGGTAATGCTTCGTATGGGCCTTCATCATCGGGGCCCACGTCGCCGGATCCTCGGCGACGCAGTAGGCATGGCCGATGTCGAAATTCAGCCCCATCGCCGGATGCTTGATCCGCTCGGCGAACTCCAGGTATTGCCCGAATGTCTCGATCAGCAGTCCCGGCTCCGGCTCGATGAGCAAGGTCACGCCCACCTCGGCGGCGACGTCGAGGCAGGGCATGATCTCGTCGTAGAAAATGTCGGTGGCCTCCTGACGCGACTGTCCCGACTGGATTTCGCCCCCCGGCTCGGTGGAGATGCTCGTCGCCCCCAGATCCGCGGCGAGCTTCAGCGCCCGCTTCGTATGCTCGCGGCGGATGGCCCGGTAGTGCGGATCGGGATCGGTCCACCCTGGATGCCAGTAGGGCTGCCGCGGGTCTGCGATCGCGTTCATCATGAAGGCATTGATATTGGAGATGGTGAGCCCGCTCCCGCGGATCGCCCGGCAGATCGCCTCCTTCTGGACCTCGAGCAGCCCCGCCGGCCATGCATGGGGCACGTCGGCGAGCAGTTCGATGCCGCGATACCCGAAGCCCGCGATTCGCGCGATCGCCTCCTCGACGGGCACGTTGAGGTAGGCGTTGGAACTAAAGGCAAGCTGCAGTGGCATCGTGATTCATCCTGAACTGGGGCGGCGTCGGGCCGGGGCTCTCCGTGGTGACGGCGCCTCAGACCCGCACTTTGACGACGACTTTCAACACATCGTCGGGTTCATCCCAAGCACACAGAGGGACGTGACCATCGTCGGGGAAAAAGATGACAAACTGCCCTGCTCGCACAGGAATCGGCACACCCTCGGGCACGAGGCCGAACAGCGCCGCGTCGTGTTCCGCATCATAGGGCTTGGTGACGTTCGTCAAGAGTTCCAGCGGAGCCCAATACATGATCTCGCGCCCGCGGATGATGTATTGGATGTCGACGTACTTCCGGTGAGCCTCGTACTGGCGATCCATGACAGGCATGGTTCTCTGCTGTTGGACGAGCGCGTAGACGTCGTCCCCGGCGATCTCGTGCCGTCCAACCGTGGCCGCATCGGTCACCTGCCGCAGGAAGGCGAACGCTTCTTCCAATCGGGGCGAAAGCACCTGGTAGTGCCGCGAGTTGCTGAGTGTGTCGAGGATCATGATTCAGTGTGGTGGCATTCGCTGGGAACGTTCCATCCTTCGAGGTTGTACGGTTCGCAGTTCGAGTTGTCCATCAGATCACATGCGTGCGCGGAGCCGCGCCCGGCAGCAGGTCTCGTGCGGGTCGGGGTTCCCCATGCCGCGCGAGTCAGCTCGAGGCGGTGCGATAGCGGCGCAGGGCGGACTGGAAGACGAGGCGGGATGCGACGAACGATGCGACCGCGGCGACGATCGTGCCGGCAACCGGCCACCAGGATTCGCCGACGAGCGGCTGGGCGATCACGCGGGCAGGCACGTTGACGACCAGCAGGATCGGGATCACGAACGTGCAGAGGGCGCGGAGCGGGCCTCCAAAGGGGCCGGCGTAGATCTCGGCGGGATAGCGGGAAAAGTTGGTGAGATAAAACCAGAAGTCGTAGAGGCTCTGGTTGCGGCCCATGAGGATCGTCGCGGCGGCGAGCATGATCACGAGCGAGTAGAGGATCGCCACGCCGCACAGCAGAAGCAGGGAATAGAGGAGCCAGGCGACGGGAGGCGGCGCATGGTCCATGCTGGAGAGAGACCAGCCGAGGAGGCCGATCCCCACGAGGCCGTTGGCGAACGACGAAAAATCGACGCGGTGCATCGAGAGCAGGAACTGGGCGTCGAGGGGCCGCACGAGCACCGCGTCGAGCCCGCCGGTGCGGACCATCTCGGTGAGTTCCTCGGCGCTCGGCATGAAGAGGGCCTGCACGATCGAGTTGATGATCAGCCCCGTGGCCACGAAAGCAAAGAACGGCTCCCGCGACCAGCCCGTCCCCTTGCCGATCTCGGGCGTGAATTGAAAGACGAGCAGGTAGAAGGCGAGATTCATCGACATCCAGCCGAGGCTCGTCACGCACTCGAGCAGGAAATTGGCCCGAAACGTCATGTCGCGCACGAGACAGGCCCGGGCGAAGGTCGCGACGATGGAGAGATACCGGATCATGTCACCCTCCGAACGCGCTCCACCGCCGCGTGCCGCGCCACCAGACGATCCGGCAGACCGCCGCCATCACCACGACCCACGCCGCCTCGATCGCAAGCGACCGGGCGAGATCGGCGCCACCGACCTTGCCAAGCCACACCGCCGCTGGGAAGTAGGCGGTGTATTCGAAGGGGAGCCAGCGGACGACATCGGCCACGTCGATGCCGGCCAGCCCCGTCGGAATGCCGGCGAGCATGTCGATCGGGAACATGTGGCCGGAGAGCAGGTACTGCACGAGCATGTAGGCGAAGATGATGCTCGACACTTCGAGGAACCAAAAACCGAGCATCCCCAGCGCAGACTCCATGAAGAAGCCGAGCAGAAATGACATCAGGAGCGAGACGACGAAGGCGGCGATCGTCGCCGCGTCGGGGGGCGGTGGAAAATAGCCACGGCAGACCCAGAAGACGGCCGTGAATGGCAGGATGGCCACGAGATAGTAGACGAGTTTGTGGGCGATCCGGGCCGCCAGCAGGAACGACACGTAGTCCACCGGCTGGACGAGGTATTTCTTGACCGAGCCATCGCGGATACCGCGGGCGATGCCGCCGGCGAGTCCGGGCATGCTGGAAAAGGCCCGCGTCACCATCGTGAGGAGGTAGTAGGCGACGATGTCGTTCCGAGAATAGCCGGCGATATCGGGGCGGCTCGTGGCGGCGAAGACGGCCGTCCAGAGGAAGACCTGCGTCACGATCGGCAGGAACCGCATCACGGTGCCGAGGATGAAGTCGCCGCGGTAGGCGAGCCGCTCCTCGAGGCAGATGGCAAGCATCGTCCACCAGGTGCGAAGCCGCGCGGCAGGCGGGCCGGGGCTGGCGGCGGAGGTGTGCGGCACGGTCATGGTGCCGCCCCCGCAGCCGCGGCCGGCCGCGTCGATCCCGCGCGGAACAATCCGGCCACGATTTCCTCGAGCGGCACGTCCTCCACGGAGACGTCGCGCACGCCCGCACCGCGCAGGATTTCGGGCAGCACGTCGGCGATCCGGCCGCGGTCGATCCGCAGCACCACCTGCGGCCCGCGGATCTCGCACGGGAAGCCGAACCGCTCCATGCGGCCCGGCTCGGGGGCCTCGTCGAGGTCGAGGGTGACGATCTTGTGCGTGGTAAAGCGATCGACGATCTCGGCCAGGGAGCCGTCGTAAAGGATGTCGCCGTGCGTGATCACCACCACCCGCTCGCAGAGCGCGGCCACGTCCTTCATGTAGTGGGTCGTGAGGATCACGGTCGTCCGTCGCTCGGCCTGAACGTGGCGGAGGAACTCGTGGATCGTGTGCTGGGCGACCACGTCGAGGCCGATCGTGGGCTCGTCGAGGAAGAGCACCTCCGGTTCGTGGAGGAGGGCGGCTACGAGTTCGAGTTTCATCCGCTCGCCGAGCGAAAGCTCCCGCACCGGCTGCAGGATCAGTTTTTGCACGCCGAGCATTTCTACGAGTTCGTCGCGGGTGCGGGCGAAGCGGGCCGGATCGATCCGGTAGATGGTCTGGTGGAGCCGGAAGCTTTCGGCGGCGGGCAGATCCCACCAGAGCTGATTCCGCTGGCCCATCACGAGTGCGAATCGGCGGCGGAAGTCGTCGGCCCGCTCCCAGGGCACGTGGCCGAGCACGTGGGCCGTGCCCCGCGACGGCGTGATGATGCCCGAAAGGAGTTTGAGAAACGTGGTCTTCCCGGCCCCGTTCGGCCCGAGCAGGGCCACGAATTCGCCCTGCTGCACCGTCAGATCGACGCCGCGCAGCGCCTCGACGGTGCGGCTGGTTCGGCGGAAAAGGCTCCGGATGCTCGCCATGAGCCCCTCCGGCTTGTCGTACACCCGGTATTCTTTGGCGAGCCCTGCCACGCGGATCGCAGGATCGGCGGCGAGCCTGGCATCGTGGACGACATCGGTGTTGTGCATGGGTCGAGTATAGGTAAAAACGGCGTCACTCTCGGGAGACCTATGGCATGTTCCGCGTCGGACTCGGCCACGATACCCACCGTCTCGGCCCCGGCGACGGACTCGTCCTCGGCGGGGTGCGGATTCCCCACGACCGCACCGCCCTCGGCCACAGTGACGCCGATGTCCTCCTCCACGCGATCACCGACGCCCTGCTCGGCGCGGCGGGCCTTGGCGACATCGGCGAAATGTTTCCCGACACCGACCCCGCCAACCGGGGGCGCGACTCCGGCTCGATGCTGCGGGCCGCGGCCGATCGCCTGCAGGCCGCCGGCTGGCGGATCACGAATCTGGATTGCGTGATTTTCGCCCAGCGGCCCAAAATCCTGCCTCACCGACCGGCGATCCGGCGAAGGATCGCGGAACTGCTCGGCATCGACGAGGCGGCCGTCTGGCTCAAGGCCAAGACGGGCGAATCAGTTGGGCCGATCGGCGAGGAACTGGCGATCGGCGCTGAATGCGTCGTGCTGATCGAGCGGTAGCCCGCGGTGGCATTTCCCGACCTGGAGCGACGAGACGAGATGGCAACGGCGACCCTTCCTGCGATCGAGGTCTACAGCACTCTGACGAAGAAGAAGGCACCGCTCGTCACGGTGAAGCCCGGCCACGTTGGGATGTATCTCTGCGGGCCCACGGTCTACAAGCCGAGCCACATCGGCCACATGGTCGGCCCCGTGATCTTCGACACGGTGAAACGGTATCTCGAATACTCGGGCTGGCGGGTGACGTGGGTGGTCAACATCACCGACGTCGATGACAAGATCATCGCCGAGAGCACGGCCCGCGGCACGACGATGGCCAAACTTGCCGAGGAGATGACGGCCGACTATCTCGAGAACCTTGCCTGCCTGGGCGTGAAGAGCATCGACGAGATGCCGAAGGCGACGGAGCACATCGGCACGATCATCTCCTTCATCGAGGGACTGATCGCCAAGGGCTCCGCGTATGCCAGTGACGGCGACGTCTACTTCGACGTCACGAAAGACGCCGACTACGGCAAGCTCACCAATCGCTCCGTCGAGCAGACACAGGGCGAAGGGGGCTCCACGGCGGAGCGAAAGCGATCGGCCGCCGACTTCGCGCTGTGGAAGGCAGCGAAGGCGGGCGAGCCCTCCTGGGAGAGCCCCTGGGGCGCCGGAAGGCCGGGCTGGCACATCGAATGCTCGGCGATGAGCAAGGCGATCCTCGGCCCCCACTTCGATATCCACGGCGGCGGGCTCGATCTCGTCTTCCCGCACCATGAGAACGAAATCGCCCAGAGCGAATCGCTTCATGACTGCCCGATGGCCACGTTCTGGATGCACAACGGCCTGATGCAGTCGGCGGGGGCCGCCGGCAAGGTGGGAGGCCGGCCGCGGGCCTCCGGCGAAGCCGCTCCGGCGACGGACGACGCCGCCGCGCAGGTGGCGACCAAGATCTCGAAATCGACCGGCGCCGAACCGTTCAAGAATCTGCTCGCGCGGCACCAGCCGCAGTCGATTCGAATGCTGTTGCTCTCCACGCACTACCGCAGCCCGATCCACTTCGGCGAGGAACCGCTCGGCGAGAGCGCCCGCGCGATGGAAGCCTTCGAGCGTCTCTTCGCCCGTGCCGAGCGGATCACCGGGAAATCGTTCCATGCCCTCCCCTGCCGCGACCGTCGTGCGGGCGACGATGCCATCACGGCCGCCGGCGACGACGTGAAGGCCCTGCGGGAGACGTTTCTCGCGGCGATGGACGACGACTTCAACACCGCGATCGCGATCGCGACGCTCTTCGATTTCGTCCGGGTCGTCAACAAGTTCATCGACCACCACGCCCTGGAAAGCAAGAAGCCGGCCGCCGAGATCGCGCGTCTCGAGGCGATGATGCTCACGCTCCGCGAACTCACGGGCGTGCTCGGCCTGTTCCTCGAACCGCCGGCGGCGAAGGCCGGGGGTGCCGACGAGGCCCTCGTCGCGAAACTGATGGATCTCGTCATCGAGATCCGGGCCAACGCCCGCAAGGCGAAGGACTTCGCGACGGCAGACCTGGTGCGAACCAAGCTCACTGAGGCCGGCATCGTCCTTGAAGACCGGCCCGACGGCACGGGCTGGTCGCGGAAATAGGCGAGAGCAAGGGCATGGTATTCCACGGATTCACGACGGGGCTCGTCATCATTTGCGGCGGCATTGTCGCCTCGATCGTACTCGTGGCGGTAGTGCGGAAGCTCTTTTCGAAGGACGTGCTGCGGCAGGGGCACGACATCACGGGCAACGTGCTCTCGGTCGTCGGCACG
>JBJTOU010000075.1:0-22974 GCA_046074725.1 Planctomycetia bacterium | reverse complement strand
CGGCGCGGGCGAGCGGCTCGACGAGTTGACGGTCTCCACCGGTCGCCTCACCGAGGCTCGCCGGCTGCTGCACCGAATGCGTGGCATCGAAGATCACCGGCACGCCGAACGACCGCATGGTGATCAGCCCGGCGAAGTCGTTGACGAGCCGGCCGTAGCCGAAGAACGTGCCGCGTTCGCAGAGCAACACGTCGCGGCAGCCGCCGGCGAGCAGTTTGGCGACGACATGCTTCATGTCGGCCGGCGCCACGAATTGCCCCTTCTTCACGTTGACGGCCCGGCCCGTCGCCGCGGCGGTCAGAAGGAGGTCGGTCTGACGGCAGAGAAAAGCGGGGATCTGCAGCAGGTCGCACACATGGCCCGCCGCCTTGGCCTGCGCCGGCAGGTGCACGTCGGTCGTGACCGGGAGCCCCGTGGCGTTTCGCACTTTTTCGAGCACGGCTAGCCCGTCCTCGACCCCGGGCCCTCGAAAGGATGCTCCGCTCGTGCGGTTGGCCTTGTCGAAGGATGCCTTGAAGACGACCTGCACCGGCAGCGACGTCGCGAGCGTGGCCAAGTGTTCGGCGATCCTCATGCAGAGCGATTCGCTCTCGATCACGCAGGGACCGGCGATGAGCAGAAGCGGAAACCCCGGACCGCAGCGGTGGGGCCCGACCATGGCTGGGAGACGCGGGTTCACTCGTGTCGGCTCCAAGGGTCAGCGGCAGTCCGTCGCTGGATCGCGGCCGGGCGGTCCACCGCCCGTGGCCGCGAACGAATCATATCGAGTTGAACCAGATCCGCCCGGGATGTCTGCGATTGGCGGCAGCCACGGCCGTTGCATTCTGCGGCAGTCGCGCGCGAAATTGATCTGGCTCGATGCATCGATGCCAGCTCGATAGAGGCCGCGTCGGACCAATGAACATAGATCTTCCCCGGGTCAAACCCTTTTTTGGCGCTCGATTCACGATCCCGCCCGTGTTTGGCATGGCATCTGCGTTCCCGAGTCCGCCGTGCCGGGGCACCGTCGCCCCGGCTCACAATCCCGCGACAGTTCTAAAGTGGGGCCTTTGACTCTCTCGGGTGTTCGGTCGCCTTGCCCCTGACCCGCACACCCATTGGTGGGACGCTCTCACCAGGTCCGAGGCCCCGCTTTTTTATTCCTCCATCGCGAAAAAGCCATCCATGGCTTGACGATAGGGGTGTCCGTGCGCTAGTTTTCGGTGCTCGGAACCGCGGGTTTCCGGCTGTTCGGGCCCCCGTTGCGGGTTCCCGTTCGGCCCCGCCGACCGCGTGCCAGCGTAGCTTCAATTGGCAGAGCACCGCATTCGTAATGCGGGGGTTGCGGGTTCGACTCCCGCCGCTGGCTCTTCGGATGTCCCGTCCGAACAAGTGGCGTTTTTGGTTGATTCCAACGACATGAGGTGGTGCACGTATGGCTTCCGCAGTTGCTCCTGACATCCGCGATCTGGTAACCGGCACGGGACCGTTCGGACCTGCTGAAATCCGCGACATGCTCCACGCGTTGGGCTCCGAATCCTCCGCGCATCGAGACCTGCGTGAGGCCGTCCGCGAACTGGAGAATGTCGCGGAGCGCAGCCCGGCCACCTCGGTGCGCCTCGGCGTCGGCCAATATCTGCTCGGCCGGGCGAAGGAGGCGATCGAGACACTGCGTTCGGCCGATGGTGGCGCTTTGGCCTTGTTCCACCAGGCCCTGGCTCATGCCGCCATCGAGTCGCACGAGAAAGCCCGCGAGTGCTTCGAGGCCGCGAGGAAGGCCGGATACGACGCGGCGGCCTGTGCGGCCGGCATCGCTCAGTCGCTGCGGGCCATCGGCCAGAACCACGAAGCCGCGAAGGTCATCGATGAGGCCGCGGCCGCCGGAAACGACTCGGCCGACTACTGGACGGCCCGCGGCGAGGTGCTTGCCGATCGCGGAGCGGCCACGCAGGAGATAGGCGCGGCTTATGAAAAGGCCCTTTCGATCGATCCGGACCATCCGCGGGCGCTCTTCGCGCTCGGCGTGCTCAACGACCGGCTCGGCAACGACGAGGAAGCCCAGTCCTGCTACGAGCGGTCGCTGCGGCGGTATCCGCCGATGGTCGGCGCCCTCGTGAACCTCGGTCTGCTCTTCGAGGATCGGGACGACTTCACCAAGGCCCAGCAGTGCTACCGCCGCGTGCTCGAGGCGTTTCCCAGCCACCCGCGGGCCCGGCTCTTCCTCCGCGATTCCACGGCGTCGGATGGCCTCCGCGCCGACGAGCAGGAGCAGAAGCAGCGGGATCGCATCGATCAGGTGCTCGGCCTGCCCGTCAGCGATTTCGAGCTGTCGGTCCGCAGCCGCAACTGCCTCTCGAAGATGGGCATCCACACCCTCGGCGATCTCGCCCGCACGAGCGAAGCGGAGATCCTCGCCAGCAAGAACTTCGGCGAGACGAGCCTCTCCGAGATCAAGGACATGCTCGCCTCGAAGGGGCTTTCGCTCGGCATGCTCGCCACGGAGACCGTCGTCGAGGAGCCGGTGTCGGTGCCCGAGGAGCCTTCGGCCGACGAGCAGGAGATCTACTCGGCCTCGATCAACGATCTCAACCTGTCGGTCCGCGCCCGCAAGTGCATGACGAAGCTCGGCATCAACACGATCGGCGAACTGGTCCGCCGGACCGGCGAAGATCTGATGGAGTGCAAGAATTTCGGCGTTACAAGCCTCAACGAGGTGCGTGAAAAGCTGTCTGAGCGAGGACTTCGGCTCCGCGGGGAATGACCCCAAAAAGACCCTTAAAAAAGACGGGAAACAGCCGTTTTTGCTCGCTTCAACCGTCGAAAAAAGTTGCTTTCACCGTCGTGTGAGGATACCGTGGAAGGGGTGTCCTGAGGATCGAGCGACTTCGGCGAGTTGGGTGCATGACGACGGCCAGCCTTCGCGACAAGCCCGTGCGGGATCTCGCCCGTCTTGCCAAAAGGCAGGGCGTGGCCGGATGGCACGCGATGCGGAAAGACGAACTGATTCGGGCGCTCGTCCGCAAGGCACGGGCGGGCAAGCCTGATTCCTGCACAACGCTGCCATCCCGCGACACCGTCGCCCGCGATGCCGCGAGGACGGCCGTTGTGGCCCAGCGGATCGCCGAGGCCCGTGAGCGGCTTGCCAGGGCAAAAAACCTCTCCACTCCCCCCGAGGGAGGCCGTTCGCCGCGGCCCGTCCGTGACCGGATGGTGCTCATGGTCCGCGGCCCCCACTGGATGCATGCCTTTTGGGAAATCACGCCCAGGAGTGTGGAGCGGGCCAAGGCCGCGCTCGGCCAGGAGTGGCATACCGCAAAGCCGACGCTTCGGGTGCTGGAGGTGGAGAGCGGGGTGCGGGCCTGCCCGTCAGAACGTGTCATTCGCGAGATCGAGATCCATGGCGGCGTGAAAAACTGGTTCATCGACGTTCGCGAGCCGCTCCGCTGCCGCGTAGAGATCGGCTACCGAGCCGCCTCCGGCCGTTTCCACGGCCTCACCCGCAGCAACGCCGTCTCAACGCCGGCGGCCCGCCAGGGCGACACGCTCGACGCCCACTGGGGCGACATCGTCGATCAGTGCGAGAAGATTTACGCGATGAGCGGCGGCTTCTCGCCGGAAAACAACGCCACCGAACTGCAGGAGCTCTTCGAAGAGCGGCTCAAGCGGCCGATGTCGCCACCGTCTGGCCGAGGCGATCTGCCGATGCCCGAGGGAGCGGCCACCTCGACCGGAGTCGATCTGCAGGTCGATGCCGAGATGCTCGTCTACGGCGTCACGCAGCCCGGCATGTGCATCACGCTCCAGGGCGAACCGGTGAAGGTGCAGGCCGACGGCACATTTCGTGTGCGGGTGGATATGCCCAACAAGCGGCAGGTGCTGCCGATCGTGGCCAGTTCGCCCGAAGGGGTCGAGCGGCAGACGGTGGTGATCGCAGTGGAGCGCAACACCAAGACCATGGAGCCGGTCGGCGACGACATCGAGGATTGAACGATCAGGGAATGAGTCAGGGAGGACGTGCCGCAGCGTGGAGCCTGTGGCGATAAGTTTTCTGTCATGCGCGTGATGCTTCGACCCATGCCGGTGAGCTCTTAACGAGGCTCGTTGGGGGCCGATCAATTGTCCCGGTCGCGTGTATAGCCGTCGGTCGCCGCTTCGGCCGCGATCCGCTCGGATCACATGCCCCGGGGTCCAAGGCACCCCCGTCTTTTTTGAAACGAGCTCTCCGCATACCACGATGCCACGGCATTGCGGTGGAAAACTTATCGCCGCCGGTTCCTCGCGGCCTCCTGGGAGGCCCATGCCTCGAAGAGAGGCAGAGGAGCCTCGCGAAACACCTCTCGAAACGCCTCGTCGAATCCCGCCCCGGCATCGAGGGACTCGATCACGGCCGGGAGTTTTTTGCCGTTGGCCGTGAGCCGTTCCAAGAATCCGCCGGCAACGATCGCCGCGGCCGCCGGGTCGCAAGCGCCCGAAAAAAATGCCGCCGGCTTCCCGACCGTCTTCACAGACTCGGGAATCTTCTTCCGCCAGTTGCGCGCGAGGGGCGCCCGCGGCGCGATCGTGCCGGCGAGCGTGCGGCCCGCCCCCTGGGCGAACCACGACGGGGCTCCGCGTGCGGCAAACGCGGCCGCCCCGAGCTGCTCGGCGACGGTAAACGCGAAATCGCTCTTCATGCCCGGGGCGTCGTCCTGATCGTCCGCCACGACCATCGCGGCGTAGACGACATCGCCAAACACGCCTGCCGCGGCGTTTGCACCGCGGGGCCGATCGGTGGCGTATCGCGTCTGCCAGAACTCGGACAGATCGTAGGGCCTGGCGAACGCATACACGATGACACCGCCTTTGACGGGTCCCGTCGGAGAGGCGTTTCCGCCCGTCTTTTCGAGGATCAGCTTCTCGCCGAGCATCCGCCATGCGGGGCCGGCGACCGCCGCGACCGCATCGACCCGCGCGGCCGACAGATTGCCGACCACCGTGACGGCGGCGTCGGTCACGACCTTTGGCGTCTCGTCAGGGAGAAACTCCCGCCAGAAGGCGATGCCTGCTTCGCGTCGCACGGCGGCAAGGTGGCCATCCGACAGGCTCTTGGCCCGTCCGGCCGCCGCGATGGTCTGCAGGCTGTCGCCCGCCGTTGCTTCGTCGAGCTTCGCGCCTTGGTCGATCCATGTCGCGATGCGGGCGATCACGTCGTCTGCCAAAGGGTCGCTGCCGAGCGGCATCCGCTGCCCGTCGATGCCCATGCCCCGCAATTTCTTGACGAGCAGGCTGTCGGCCGACTTTCCGGACTCGATCGCGGCCCCGCTGCGGCCACCCCGCAGCAGTCCTGGGAACGTGGCGAGATTGAAGCCCTGTTCGGTCTCGAAGCCGCCGTGGCAGGAGAGGCATGCCTCGATCAGCACGGGCGCTACCTGCGTGGCAAACGACACCTCGCCCGGTTTCGCAGCCGCCCGGCCTGAGGGGATCACAAGCATCACGATCGCCCAGCAGCGAAGCAGCCGACCTGCGCTGGGCGGCAGACGAGAAAACCATCTCCCATGCCTGGGCAGGCTCATCAAGGATCCTCATGACCGGGCGTCGGGCTTTTCATCATGGGCCGGATCGCGGCCGATCGAATCGACGGCGACGACCCCGCTGGCGACCGCCGTCACCACCACCGACACGAACCAGAGCACGCCGACGGCGAGCGCCGTCCGACGGCAGACGAGTGCGGCTGCATCATCACCGAGGGCAGCCAAGAGCGAGGCCAAACCGACCACGACCGCGATCACGATCGGCAAGAGCAGGGAGGCTACGATCGACAAGACGAGCATGCGGATGACAGTCGGTCGCATCGCGTCATCACGGGTGCGGTCTTGCCACGCGATGCGCCGCGGGCCTGCGGGGCGGCGGTCCAAACCGCCGCCAACCTCCAAAATTGTGCGTCGAGGGGCATGGAGGGGTCAAGCGATGCCGTGAATCGACGCCATGAATGCTCGGCTGGGCATGGAGAGCACGGGGACAGTAGAGTGGATCGTGATGGCAAGGGATTCCGGCTCCGATACCGTGACAACAGCGCACGCCGTCCGATCCCCGATGCGATCGATGTCGGCGGCGCACCACCGGTCTGCCGTCATGGCCGCCCTCCTCGTGGCGGTCGTGGCGGGGCGATCGGCGGCCGACCGCGTGGACATGGCCGACGGCCGCGTGCTGGAAGGGAGGTTCGTCCTGCTTCCGGGAGTGGCCGTCGATCCCAAGGCGGCGTCTCCGGACACGACCAGCACCTCGATCCTCGTCTGCGACGACGATCTCACGCGGACGATGGTATCGAAGCGGAGGGTGGTGAAGGCCGAGCCGGGCCAGACATCGCAGCCGCTGGAACGGATCGCGATCCCGCAGCGGGTCGCCAGCGAGGGCCGACGGGTCGTCGGCGTCGGGGGCATCCTGGAGACGACGCCCTTCGACAGTTTCGGCCGACGCATGCTTTCCCTGGCGACGTCCTCCGGCCGGCTCGACATCGTCCAGGGCATCACGCAGATCACACCGCGGTGGACGAGCCTCGAGACCGTCGCGATGGAGCGGCCGCACATCCTCGACATGCGGGTCGCCACGTCGTCGATCCCGCGGAACGCGCTGGCCGCGATTCTCGACAAGCATGTCGATCGCACCGATTCCGACGCCCGGCTTGGCATCGTGCGGCTCTACCTTCAAGCCGAGCGGTTCGACGACGCCAGACGCGAACTCGACGGCGTGCTGGTTGATTTTCCCGACCTGGCGGGGCTTGCCGCCGAGCGTGATGGCCTCGTGAACCTGATGAACGCGAGGATCCTCGACGAGATCCGCCAGCGGGGCAGGTCGGGGCAAGACAGGCTCGCCATCCGGCTGCTCGAAGGATTCCCGGTCGAGCATGCCAGCGGGGAAATCCTCGAAGCGGTTCGCGAGGAGCGGGATCGCTACCGCACGGGCCAATCGCGGGCGCAGCGGCTCGTCGTGGCGCTGGCCGAGCGGGCCGGCCGCCTGGAGGACGAAATCGAGCGGGAACTCGCCGAACGCGTCGTCGGCGAGATCCAGCGCGAACTCACGTTTGCGACCCTCGAACGATTGGCGACGTTCGAGCGGCTGGGCCTCGAGTCCGACATGCCCGACGACCGCGGCGTGGCGATCGGTGTTTCCGGCTGGCTGCTCGGGGCCGCCGCCGCCACCGACAATCTCAAGCTCGCCCTGTCGGCCGCCCGCGTTCGTGGACTGCTTCGCGATTTCATCATGGCCGGCGACCGTGCCGGCCGGGCCGCCATCCGCGACAGGCTCGCCGACGAGGAGGCCTTCGATGCCCAGACGCTCGCCGCCGTCGCCCGCTTGATGCGGCCCCCGGTGGAACCGCCGCCGGCCAAGGCCCCCGGCCTGCACGAACTCACGGTGCCCGGCCTCGAGGGCCAGGAGCCCACCACCTGCCTCGTGCAGTTGCCTCCGGAGTACGATCCGCTGCGGCACTATCCTACAGTCGTCACGCTCCATGCCTCCTGGTCAACGCCGCTCAACCAAATCGAGTGGTGGGCCGGGATGCCAGGCCCCGATGGCGGTCATCTCGGCCAGGCCGGCCGTCACGGGTTCATCGTCGTGGCTCCGGTATGGACCCGCGAGGGACAGGGGGCCTACGACTATTCGGCCCGTGAGCATGCGGCCGTTCTCAATGCGGTTCGCGAGGCGACGAAGCGATTCTCAATCGACACCGACCGCGTCTTCCTCTCGGGCCATTCGATGGGGGGCGATGCCGCCTGGGACATCGCCCTGGCGCACCCCGATCTCTGGGCCGGACTGGTGGCAATCGCGCCCGCCGCGGGCAAATACGTCACCCACTACTGGCGCAACGCCGAGACCCTCCCGATCTACATCGTCGATGGGGAGCTCGACGCCGGCTGCTTTCAGCGCAACACGATGGATCTCGACCGCTACTTCGCCAAGGGCTTCGATGCCACGTACGTCGAATACCGGGGCCGGGGCCACGAGCACTTTTCCGACGAGATTCTTCGGATCTTCGAATGGATGGGGCGGAAGCGGCGTTCGTTTTTTCGGTCTGAGATCGATGCGGTGTCGCTGCGGCCGTGGGACAATTTCTTTTGGTGGGTCGAGTTGTCTTTGCCGCCCGCCCGCACGGTCGTGCTGCCCGACGACTGGCCGCCGCCGAAGGGCTCGATGCCGCTGGCGATCGACGCGAAGACGACGCCGGGCAACACGGTCGCGGTGCGATGCGGTGCGGGCAATGTGATGGTCTGGCTCTCGCCGGAACTGTTCAATTTCCAGCAGCCGGTCACGGTGACGATCAACGGCCGGCAGGCCTTCCGCGGTGAGATGGCGCCCGACCTCGACGTGATGCTCGAGGATCTTCGGCTTCGCGGCGACCGCCAGCATCCCTTCTGGGCGAAGGTCGAGTCGCGATGACCGTGCCGTCTGGCAACACCCGATGAGAAGAGAAATTCGCACCGTACCGGCGGACATCCCGCGACCCAGCGAGGTTCTTCGCCGACGTCTCGGGGGCCGCCTGTCTCTGGAGCGGGTGATCAGCGGCCAACTGGTGTCAACGGACGACGGGCCACCTCGGGCTCCGCTCCCTTGGCCACCGAGAAGCCGGTGATGTACCAGCCATCGGGAAGCGTCTGGAGGCCGGTCGCCCCCATGCCGAGATAGCCACGGATCACTTCAAATTCCGGCAGCGTGCTGCCGTCGATCCGCTGCTCCCGCACCGTTCCCTCCTTGCCGTCGCCGAGGAGGCCGTTGAGAACCTGACCGAGCATGCTCTTGGACTTGGGCATCGAGCCCTGCCGGAGCATCTCGTAGGCCGGACGGATCGATTCGTCCTCTCGGTTGAACGACCGCACCGCCGCCTTGCCCGGAAGAAGCCGCTGCAATTCCGCCGCCACGGCGGTGTAGTCGGCCGCGCCAGCGAGGGCCTCGGCACCACCCGACGTTGAAAGCACCCGTTCGAGGAAGTCGCGGTGCGAGGCGATGAGCAGATGGCCGTTGGCGACCGTCACCGCCGAGTGCGGAAGGAGCTTCTCCTCCCGCTCGCGCAGCCGCTGTCGGCGACGACGGGCATCGTGGTCTCCGTCGTCGTGGTCGGCATGCGCGATCGCGCCGCCGGGCGTCTCGACCTCGAGTTGCGGGATGGCCATCGAACGGTCGATCAGCTCCCAGATGACGTGGCCGTTGAATTCCACCTTCTGCATGTCGGGATCCGTGGACATGCTCTTCGCGACCGTCTTCGCGACCCGTTCCGGATCGACCGCCTCGATGGCGATCACGAGCCGCTCGCTCTCGACGTCGATCGGCTCGGCGTAGTCGCTGACGACGGTCAGCCGCTTGCCCAGGCACTTCAGGAGATCCTCTTCGACGTCGATCTGCGGGCCATCCGGATCCTCCTTGAGGGAGGCGATGACGTCGTCGAAGACACCCTTCTCGCCGACGACGTCGTCGACGAGCGATTCGATCGAGGCGAACGCCGACTGCAAATCCCACAGCATCGACACCCAGCTGGAGACGTCGCGCGGGGCCCACGGCGGAGGCGCCACCGTGTTGGCATCGGGGAAGTTCAGGATCCGGGCGGCGCCATCGAAGCGGTCCGCCGCGAACGGCTGGCGACCGGCCAGCGGCGGCGCGTAGATCATGGCGTGGTGACGCATCTCATGAATCCCGTCGTCGAAGACGAGGAATCCGCCGGCCGCCTTCACGGCATCGAATCCCTGGCGGCCGAGGATGGCGACGAAGTCGGGGCCCTTCCGCTTCTCGCGGGGCGGGTTGGTCTTTTGGTAGCCCTTCGCGAAGCCGAACGGGTCGATGTACCAACGGAGCGGCGCGGCGGACGACGGAACGCGTGGGCCGCACTGTTTCGTGACGGCGACGAAGCCGGGAAGCGACGCGAGGCTGTCGGCCCGCCCCTTGGAAAGCGTGGCGAAGACATCGGCCACCGTGGCGGCATGGTCGCCGACCACGAGCACTGCCGGCCCCCGTGCGACGGCCACACGCCGCTGGCGCGAGCCTGCGCCCTCACGCAGCGCCGCGTCAGCGGGGGGCGGCAACTGGTAGACACTGATCTGCTCCGGCATCCCCTGGACGGAGAGCTTGGTCGCCTTTCGCTCCACCAGCCGCTGGCGGATCGTGGCGAGCAGGGCGTCGGCCTCGGCATCGTGGCCGGTGGTATCGACGAGCAGCACCGTCGCAAGAAGACCGTCTTCGACCTCGATCGCGGCGGCGGCGATCTCGCCACCGGGCACGTTCTCGAGATCCTGCGGCGTGATGCCGAGGTTCTCAAGACGCTTCCCATTCGATTCGGTGAGCTGCTTACGGAAGTTCTCGACGAAGGGCTTCATGTTTGGATCATCGACCAGCTGGCCATACTTCGAACGCTTGAACGCGTCTCCAAAACCACGGCCGTCGGGGATGCTCAGCCAGGCCTTGGTCGTGGCCGGGAAGACCGCTTCGCTCGGAGGAAAGGATCCGGCCGACGCGGCCACCGAGAGGAACGCCAGCGTCAGCCCACAGCAGGCCACCGCCCATCTCGACCAGCTCGCTCCGGCGGCCCATCGAATCCTGTTCAGTCCAAGCACGGAAACACTCCTTGTCGAGGTGGCAGACTCCGCCCGATCGGCGCGTCCACCTTCTATCGAATCAGGTGGCACGGTTTCTCGACATGCAGGCGGGAATCTTTCCCATCTTCACTGGGCGTTGCCGAGAAGGCCTGCGCGCCGATGACGTGCGCAGGCTGGCGAGTGTGACAGGAACCGGTGGATTGCTCAACATCGGGCATCCCGGCATCACCGACCTGGAAGGAGGGGCAGGCTGGGCAACCACGCAACGCCGTACGTCGAGGCCACGAACAAGGCCACCGCGACGATCATCATGCAGGCGGCCCATGACGACTCCTGCGAGCTTCCACATGTCGAGCCGATCGCATCGATCACGATGATCCCGGCTGCCACGGACACGATTCCAACGGCGACCCCGAGCCCGGGCCATGGACCGGCCGGGCCTCCAAAGCCCACTGCCGCGGCCACGATGGCCGGCCATCCAAGAACCGCCGCATGCCGGATCGTGCTAGGCATCGCTATCCCGACCGTCAGGCCGCCGAATCGAACTCCGCGGCGCTGATGGGCGGCCGAACGGAGCAGCCCTCGCCACGACGGCCCGCACCATTCCTGCAAAAAGCCGGCAGGCACCGCCAGGCACACCATCCAGACCATGCCAACGAGCACCGCCAGATCGGCCCGTTCGTGATCGAGCACGAGCCATACCGCCATCGCGGCCACCATCGTGGCCATCGCGACCCGACCGAGCAGACGACGCACCGGCGACTGCGACACGAGGCCGCCGCCACTCATGTCACCAGTGCCACGGGGAAGACGGCCTTCGGTCCCCATGCCAGGCCACCGAGATCGCACGAAACCCATCGCCCCGGCCGCCATCAGAAACCAGGTGGCCGCGGCGACAGCCATGGAATGGGTGACCATGCCGGCGCCGGCCGACATCGCCGCGATCGCAAGCGACACACTCGCCGAGTCGGCGGCACTTGCCGTCGGCCGTGACGTGACCACCACCGTGACCGTGGCCAAGACCACGCCGAGAACCGCCGCTAAGGCGACCAGCCCCGACGCCGTCGGCACGAGCAAGGTCGCCAGGCCTCCCGCCGACACCCCGGCTGCCGGCCATGCCGCCCGTTCGAGAAGCCAGGCGACGCCAAGCCGCCTTCCCGGGCCTTCAGGCAGGGCACCGACCGCCGCGATGACGGCAACCGCCGCGAGGGCGATCGCTCCTATGTCCGTGCCCGCCCACGGCGCCGCGGCGGCCACGGCCAACCCGATCCACGACGCCGGCCTGCGAGCGTCGATCCTGGCCAGCAGCGGCCATGCCACGATCGCGAGCGGCAGTATCGTTCCTGTCAGGACCACGTTTCGGCGTCAGATCCTCGGCCTTGCCGCTCCCTGCACCCGAAGCGGCAATCCGAGGATTCGGAGGAATCCCTCAGCATCGTCCTGATTGTAGGAGCCGCCGGCCTCCATCGACGCGATCGCCGCATCGTAGAGGCTGTTGCCGCTCGTTCGGCTCTTCACGAGCATGTTGCCCTTGTAGAGGTCGAGCGTGACGGTGCCGCTCACCGGCTTCTGGGCCTCGCGGATGAAGGCCATGAGGGCGTCCATTTTCGCGCAATACCAAAAGCCGTAGTAGACCATCTCGGCCACCTCCGGCGACACTCGATCACGAAGATGCACGAGGTCGCGATCGAGTGTCATCTGCTCGACCAGCCGATGGGCCTCATAGAGAAGCGTCATGCCCGGCGCCTCGTAGACACCGCGGCTCTTCATGCCGACGAGACGATTCTCGACGATGTCGGTCCTGCCGATGCCGTTGCGGCCGCCGATCTCGTTGAGGGCCAGCACGATCTCATGGGCCTCGAGCGACCTGCCGTTGACCCGCACCGGCATCCCCGCCTCGAAGTCGATCGTGACAGTCTCGGGCGCGTTCGGCGCGGCCTGCGGGGAGACCGTCATGCCAAAGTCGACGAGCCCCAGGCCGTCAGTGGTGAGCTCCTCGAGCAGTCCGGCCTCGTAGCTGGTGTGGAGGCAGTTCTCGTCGGAGCTGTAGGGCTTCCCCTTTGACGCCTTGACGGGAATGTTCTTCTGCTCGCAGAACTCGATCAGTTCCTTGCGGCCGGGAAAGCGGCTCCGGAAGGACGCGATCCGCCAGGGGGCCAGCACCGTGATCGACGGATCGAGGGCCTCGGCGGCGAGTTGGAACCGGCACTGGTCGTTCCCCTTGCCGGTGGCACCGTGGGCGTAGACCGTCGCTCCTTCCCGGTGGGCGATCTCGACGCAAACCTTGCTGATGAGCGGGCGGGCGATCGACGTGCCCAGCAGATAGGTCCCCTCGTAGCGGGCCTGCCACTGCATCGTGGGAAACGCAAAGTCACGGCACAGCTCCTCGCGCACGTCCACGATCTCGGCCTTGATGGCGCCACAGTCGCGGGCCTTCTTGAGGATCGCCTCCCGATCCTCGCACGGCTGCCCCAGATCGACGTAGACGGCCACGACGTCGTAACCCTGCTCGATGAGCCAGCCAAGGATGACCGACGTGTCCAATCCACCCGAATACGCCAACACACACTTCTTCTTCATCGTCGTCATACCTCATGCACAAGGGCCATGTTGTGGCCGCCGGTTCCAAACCCGATCCCCGCCACGAGCACGATGCGGTCTCCGCGCTGCAGTCGCTCCTCGCGCAGTCCCCAGGCACTCACATGCTCGAGGAGCTGGTTGATGTCGTGCGAGGCGACACCGGCCACCGGCGTGACACCCCAATAGAGCGCCATCTGCCGCAGCGCGGCGACGTTGTCGGAGAGGCCGATGGTCGGCACCGCGCCCCGCCGCTTCGAGCGGGCGATCGCCGTCACGCCGCTTCGGCTGGCGACGACGAACAGCTTGGCGTCGAGTTCGCCGGCAATCCGGCTGGCGCCATCGACGACCGCCTGGGTGATCGGATGGAGGCCATCGACCAGGAATTCGGGGGCCGGCAGGAACTCCTGCACAGGCACCCCGGCCGAGCCTCGCTCGGCCATGAACCGCCCCTCCATGTACCGCCAGCGGTCGGCGAGATATTGCTTCTCCGTCTCGCTCGCGATCCGACGCATCATCTCCACGACCAGGCGCGGGTGCTCGCCGATGGCCGTCTCGCCGGAAAGCATGCAGGCGTCGCAGCCGTCGAGGATGGCGTTGGCGACGTCGGTCGTCTCCGCCCGCGTCGGCCGGCGGGCGTGCTGCATGCTGTCGAGCATCTGCGTGGCGACGATGACCGGCTTCTGATACCGCTGGCAGGCACGGATGATCCGCTTCTGCACCATCGGCATGCTGGCGACGTCGGTCTCCACGCCGAGGTCGCCTCGGGCCACCATCACGGCGTCGGCCGCCTCCACGATCGTGTCGAGATTTTCAATCGCCTCGCGCTTCTCGATCTTCGCCACGACGCGGGCCTGCGAGCCGCGGGTGCGAAGCAGTTCCTTGAGCAGCTTCACCTCGACGGGGCTGCGGACGAACGACAGACTCACGAAATCGGCCCCGGCGGCGGCGGCCCACTCGGCATGCTGCCAGTCGGCCTGGCTCATCGCCGCGACCGAGAGCTTCACGCCCGGAAGGTTCACGCCCTGCCGGCTGCGGACCACGCCCCCCTGCACGATGCGACACCGCGCCGCATCGGGCGACTTTTCCTCCACGACGAGGCTGATCGTGCCGTCGGCCAGCATCACGGCGTCGCCGACGGCCAGTTCGTCGATGAGCGGAGCGTAGGTCGTGACGAACCGGTCGGCGACATCGCTTTCAGCCCCACGCACAAACCAGATCGACGCTCCCTCGACGCACTCGACGGCGCCGCCGGGCAGTTCGCCCAGCCGGATCTTCGGCCCCGCGAGATCGACGAGCACCCCGACGGGCCGCACGAGCTCCTCCGAAACGCGGCGGATCCGGTCGAGCGTCTGCTGGTGCTCGTCGATCGAACCATGCGCCATGTTGAGCCGGAAGACGTCTACCCCGGCCTCGACGAGCCCGCGGATGGCCGGCTCCTCCCGGCTGGCCGGTCCGATCGTGGCGACGATTTTCGTGCGTACGACCATCGGTGCGCCGGTCTTGGATGCCGGATGGCCGGAGCCTGCCGCCAACGCTCCGGGAGGACGGGTCGAGATGCTGCGTGACATCGGAAGCCAGGCGGGGGAGGGCAGGCAGTTGGGGGGCGGCGAACGGTGCAATGGCTGAAACGACCGACAGTGTATCCTCCTTTTCAGAAACCTGTCTTGAATCTTCAGCGAGGTGATCGATGGCCGAGTCGCCCTGGACCCTGCGACGTGTGATCGTCGCCGGCGGCACCGCCGGCTTCGGCCTCGTGCTCGCGCGGCACCTGACCCGTGCCGGGGCCCGGGTGATGATCGTCGGCCGATCGGCTGACGGCGTGCGCCGGGCCCTCGAGACCTGGGACCAGGCCGGCGAGGCGACGGCAGCCATCCACGGAATCACCGCCGACCTGGGCCGGCCCGGTGAAGGAAACCGTGCGGCCGACGTAGCCCGCCGGACGCTCGGCGGCGTCGATGATCTCTTCTTCTGCGTCGGTCGATCGGGGCGGGCGTCGGTCCTCGGCATGTCCGTCGCTTCACTGCAGGAGTATCTCGACGCCAACCTGCTCTCGGCTGTGGAGATCACCCAGGCGGTGGCGGACGACGTCGTAGCCGCCCACGGTCACCTCGTTTATATCGGGAGCCTTGCGGGCAAGATCGTGATGCCGTTCATGGGACCCTACAGCGTGGCGAAGTCGGCGCTGGCGGCGTACGTCGATGCCGTGCGGCTCGAAGTGGCGGCCCGCGGCGGGCATGTGCTGCTGGTGTCACCAGGCCCCATCCGCCGCGCCCCCGACGACCCGGCTGCCGATCGTGCGGCGGCTCGCTATGCCGCCGAGGCTACGGCGGCCGGGCTGCCTCCCGAGGCAGCGGTGCCAGGCGGAACAACGAGCCTGCGTCAACTCGACCCCGACCTGCTCGCGGATGAAATTCTCGCCGCATGCCGACGCCGAGCATGCGAACTGGTCGTGCCGAGGAAGGTTGGACTGCTCGCGGGCGTCATCGAGTGGTTCCCAAACGCGGGCCGCAGACTTCTCAACCGCGTCACGACACAACCGTGACCAACCGTGGCCCCCCCGGCGAAGGCACCCCCCCCATGCCGGGATGATTGCCCTTCTCAGGCCACCCGATAGGCTCCCTGACTCGGCGGACCGTACCCCACGGTCGGGGCCCCGCTGATCCAGGGAGAAGGCCAACGATGAATGGATTGGCTTCGGTCGGAGGCGGCACGAAAAGGGCGTTTAGCCTCGTTGAAGTGCTCGTCGTCATCGGGATCATCGCCGCGATCATCGCGCTGCTCCTACCCGCCATCCAGTCGGCTCGCGAAGCCGCCCGCCGCATCTCGTGTCAGAACAATCTGCGTCAGATCGGAATCGGGTTTCACAACTACAACGTCTCCATCGGCTATTTTCCCACGAATGTGTCGGCGGGTTCGAGCGGACCACGACATTATTGGGGGGCCCAGATTCTTCCCTATATGGAGGAGAACCCTCTGGCGGCAATCTACGACTACACGGTCGCCTGCAACGACATCAGGAATCGCGACGCCGTCCAGTTCCCTCTGAAATTCATGAGCTGCCCTTCGATGCCCGGAGGGCCGCTCCCAGACCCGAAATTCAAGTCGAGCGGCTCACCGACATGGGGATCGATCGCCGCCGACTATGCGGGATCAACCGGCCCTTCGCCGCGACAGTGGAACGCCCCGTCGAACGTTTCCTACCCCCAACCTGCGAACATCAATGGTTTTTTCTCAGGGACGATCAAACCCGGCCAGATGGGACGCGGTGAGAAGGACATCCTCGACGGCACCTCGAAGAGCGTGGCCGTTTTCGAGAGCGCCGGCCGCCCGCAGGTCTGGTATTTCGGACGCAAGGTTCCTGACTCAGGCCTGGCGACGAGCACGAAATACGTCGCCCTGTGCGGCTGGCCCAACACGAACCAGACCGACGCCCGGGGATACCGTCTCGACGAGTCCCAGCCCCTTCCCGCCAACCAATACATGGACCCCGGCCCTCGCATGATCAATGGGTGTAATGAGAAGGGGGTCTATGGATTCCATTCGGGCGGAGCCGGGCTGCTCTTCGTCGATGGCTCATGCCGCTTCATCAACGAGGATGCCTCGGCCGACGTCGTCGCCGCGATGCTCACGATCGCAGGCGGGGAGGCGGCGGCTCCATGACAGGGGCCCGCCGGGTGATGCCATGAACCAACGATTGTGTGGACTCTTGGCCGCCGTACTCACCGCCGCCGCAGCCTGGACGATCATCGCGGCCGGCGAGGGCCGCCCAACGGCCGCGGCACTTCCCACTCGATCTTCTTCCGAACGAACCGCATGGGCGGCGACACTCAGGCGGCTCTATCAGCGTTCGCCGCGGGAATGGCCCGCGCCACACGTCGATCTGGGAGTGGAATGGCGGGAGATCAGCCGGCTGCCTCTCGTGCATCACCCGACCTCCAATCCGCATAGCGTGGCCAAGGAGAAACTCGGTCGGACGCTCTTCTTCGACCCGCGGCTCTCTCGCAGCGGCCAGATGGCATGCACCTCCTGCCACGACCCCGATCTCGCCTGGACCGACGGTCGGAGGGTCAGTTTCGGCCATGCACTCACGCCGCTGGCCCGCAACGCGCCCTCGATCAACAACGTCGCCTTCCAGTCCACGCTCTCGTGGGACGGCCAGGCTGCCTCGATCGAGGAGCAGACGGCGCGGGTGCTGCTCACGCCGCAGGAGATGCACGTCGACTGCGACGACATCGTGGCCTCGCTCGAGCGATCGGAGGGCTACCGTGAGCGATTTGAGGCGGCCTTCGGCGACGACGCACTCTCGTTCGATCGCATCGTCCAGGCCCTGGCCTGTTTCCAGCGGACGATCATCGGTGGCGACTCCCGCTTCGATCGTTTCGTGGAAGGGGACCACACGGCACTCACCGACGCGGAAGTGATCGGCCTCGACCTGTTCCGCCGCGAGGCCCGCTGCATGAACTGCCACCACGGCCCGCTCTTTTCCGACGGACGCTTCCACGATCTCGGCCTGAGTTATTACGGCCGCAGACTCGAGGATCTCGGTCGCTTCAACGTCACCGGCGACCCCGCCGATGTCGGCCGGTTTCGGACCCCCAGCCTCCGCGACGTAACCAGAACAGGCCCGCTCATGCACAACGGCCTGTTCGAACTTCCTGGCGTTCTGGCGATGTACAACGCCGGCATGGTCACGCTCAAGCGGCAGGTCTACCAGCGGAACGATCCGCTCTTTCCGTCGAAATCGCCCCACCTCCGCCCGCTGGGCCTGAGCCGTCAGGATCTGTCCGACCTGGAGGCGTTCCTCGGGGCGCTCGCGGAGGGACGGCATCGGGTCGAACCTCCCGCGGCTGCCGTGCCCTGACGATCTCGGCGTTGGAGATCCCCCAGATGCGGCAGCCGGACGATGTCACGGTCGCGAGCCGCTGACCATCGGGGCTCATGGCAACGGCGCTTGGAAACTCCCGGCTGCCCGGGAGGACGCACAGCGCCTCTGCAAGATCGATGCTCCAGATATGCACGGTCCCGTCGGCCGCAGCGGTGACGATGCGGCGGCCGTCGGGCGTGAAGCAGACCCACTCCACGCGGCCGTTGTGTCCGCGAAACACACGGATCTCTTCGCCTCGCGAGACACTCCAGAGCCTGACCTCGCCATCCAGCGCCCCCGTGACCAGCAGCCGGCCATCGGGGCTGAAGGCGATCGCCAAGACGGCATGACTGTGGCCGATGAACGACGCGAAACGGACTCCGGAGAGAAAGTCGTCGAGGTAGGCGAAACCGCTGGCCATCCCAACCGCGACCATGCGGCCGTCAGGACTGGCGACCTGGCAGCTCACCTGCCCGATCGGGCGCAGCCTGGCTGCCACGCGGCCAGATTCGACATCGACCAATCGCGATCCTACGGAAGACAATCGCTTCCCTCCGAGGCCGAACACCGCCGATGGCTTTCCGAACGCGATGGTATCTCTGCGATCGGTCGAAAGGATTTCCGTTCCCGTCAGCGGATCCCACACGTGGGCCTTTCCATCACCGGACGTGCTCAGCAGGTGCGACCCGTCGGCATCGAAAACCACGGATCGCACACCGCCATCGTGACGACCGAACGAGGCGAGACGCGCACCGCCATCCGACCTCCAGATGCCGATGTCACCCGACTCCTGCGGTACGGAGGAGGCAACCGCAACAAGGCTCCCATCAGGGCTGTAACAGACGTGGGCCACGTGGCCGGGAGCAGACTCCAGCCGCCTCCGCAACGTCACCGTTGCCGGATCCCACAGTTCGATGCGGCCATCATCGGGCAAGGCCACCGCAAACTCCTGGCCATCGGGGCGGAAGGCGACCGCCGTCGCTTTCCGCGAACCGGGCACCACGGCGAGCGACCGAGCCGCCGTGGCCGACCAGATCCTTACCGTTCCATCGGCCCCTCCGGAAGCGAGAATCTCGCTACCCGGATCAAAGGCGATCGACCGTACGGCGCCGGTATGCCCCATCAATTCTTTTTCAAGCTGCAACGTCCCGACATTCCAGAGCCGCACATGACCGCTCATCGATCCGCTTGCAAGCCGGCTGCCCTGGGCATTGAAGGCGATCGCCGTGACGGCGGCATCGCGCCCGACGAGCGTGGTCTCGAGCATGCCGTCAGCGACGTTCCACAGCTGGATGTCGCCTTGAAGCGAGGCCGTGGCCATCCGTGTTCCTTGGGGGCTGAACACCACCTGCGTATCGGCCGGGCCCAATCCCTGAGGGATCGTGATGGTCGCGATCCGTCTTCCTGAAGCCGCCTCGAAGAGAAGAACGTCGTGACGTGGACCCCGCGTGTTGACGACGGCCACGACATGGCTTCCGTTCGGGCTGACGTGAAACAGCTCGATGGCTCCCGCTCCCTTGCCGCCACACCGAGCGAGATTCCTCCCGGTGACCGCATCCCAGATGCCAAAGCTCCCGTCGGGCCTGACGAGGGTCACCGTATCACCACCGGAGGTGAACACCACCCGTGTCATCAAGCCCCGGATCCCTTCGAGCGCGACCGCCGTCGCGCCGTCACGAGCTCCCGGGCCGACCACGTGCACCCGGCCGTCGTGATGATGAACTGCGATCCGCCGACCATCCGCCGTCCGAGCAAGCGTCGTGATCGAATCTTCCGGTGCCGACTCCTGCCGCGGAGCCTTTCGAATGTCATCCCCGACGAGCCGTTCGTACACCTGTCCGGGGCCGACCCGAAAGCGATGCTGGCGAGTTTTCAGCGAATTCTCCCTGAAGCGGAAGTTGCCGCGGATGGCGGTAGAGGCCAGTCCCCCGATGTTCGTGTTCTCGATGGCTTCCTCGGCCATCAGGAGATCGCCCGCTTCGTAGTAGGAGAGGCCGCAGACCGGTCCTCCACCCAGATCGAGCACCAGGAGCGAATCGTCGAGCCGCCCGCCGAGACAGAGCATCTCGAGCGGCAAAGGAGCCCCCGCGATCTCACCGTTTTCGGCCCAGGCCCGCCGGGCCATCGGCACGTTACCCTCCTGAAGAAAGAACTCGGCGGATCGGAGATTGGCCATGTAGAGCCGGTCGCGGGCGACCTCAACGGCCGCTTCGGCCCGAGCGTGTTCATTCTTCGCCACCCGACGCTGCCGCTCGGCGCGGATCGCGAACAGCGAGATCCCGATCAGGGCCACCGTCCCAGCGAGCACGGTGGCGGTTACCACCGTCGCGGCAAAACGATGACGACGGGCCACCCGAGCCACTGATTCCATGAGTCGTGGCGGCGCGGCGGTGATCGGTTCTCCCCGGAGGTGCAGGCCCAGATCGGCCTCGAGTTCCGATGCGCTGGAATACCGTTGACCGCGGTCTTTTTCCAAACACTTCGCCACGATCGTGGAGAGGTCGCCTCGGAGCTTCGGATCGACTGCAGCGAGCGGGAGGGGGGCGTGCTCCCTCGCAATCCTCGCCGCGTCGTAGATCGTGCGACGCGAGACGTCGTACGGGGGACGGCCGGTCAGGAGTTCGTAGAGAACAACGCCCAGCGAGTAGACATCGGACCGCACGTCGAGATCACCGGCGACGCCGTCGAACTGCTCCGGGCTCATGTACTGCAAGGTGCCGACGATGCGCCCGGCATCGGTCAGCATGGAGGCGACCGTCAGATCGCCGTCGGTGCTGCGGGCCACGCCGAAATCGATCACCTTCAGCTGACCCGTCGCATCGACGAGAATGTTACCGGGCTTCAGATCGCGATGAAGCACCCCCTTGCGATGGCCATGGGCGACCGCGCGGCAGACCTCGTGGAAGAGTTCGATCCTCCGGCGGACCGAAAGACCGAGGCGGGCGGCATACTCCGTGATGGGCCGGGCATCCTCGACGTACTCCATCACGAAGTAGGGCAGCGAACGACCTCGAACCTCCTGAATCCCGACGGAATAGATCCGGGCGATGCATGGGTGCGTGAGCCGTCCGAGGATGTGGGCCTCGTGCTCGAACGATCTGGCAGCCGCCGGCGTGAGCAACCCGGGATGGATGAGTTTGAGGGCCACCGACCGGCAGGGCATGCCCTGCAGCCCTTCGTAGACGCTCCCCATGCCACCGGCGGCGATGAACCGCAGGATCGTCACGTCACCGAACCGCGTGCCCGGCTCGAGTGGGTCGGCATCGGCCCCGAGGCCGGCGGCACCGAACTCGGTCAGCCCGGTGAAGCTGAGCCCGGAGTCGGCCTCGCTGTGTCCGGGCGTTTGGGCAGTCGAATCGAATCCCTGCATCACAAGGCCCCTTCGCGTCGGTTCATGTACCGCTGGGGGCCGCAGTCTATCTCGAATGGCATCCTTCCGCCGGAAAGAAACGGGAGGTGGCGACAGGGAGGCAGCGACTGGGTATACCGAGCGTCCGGCAGGCCGGTGGCCGCCGAAAGCGTCGCGTTTCCAAGCGTTTTCCTACAGTTCAGGAGCGGATCGATGGCAGAGGCATTCGCAGGCATCGGGAAGATCAGGTACGAGGGCCCCACGACGAAGAACATGCTCGCCTTCCGGCACTACGATGCCGACGCCCTCGTCGAAGGCAAGCCGATGCGCGACCACTTCCGGTTCGCGGTGTCCTACTGGCACTCCTTCCGCGGCACTGGCAGCGATCCCTTCGGCCCCGGCACGATGATCCGTCCGTGGGAGACCGAGAGCGACCCCCTGAAGGCGGCCCTCAGCCGCGTCGACGTCGCCTTCGAGTTTCTCGAGAAGCTCGGGTGCGACTTTTACTGCTTCCATGATCGCGATGTCGCTCCCGAGGGAGCCACCCTCGCGGAAACGAACAAGCATTTCGACGCCGTCGTCGATCGCCTGGAACATCAGCAACAACGGACCGGCAAGAAGCTGCTCTGGGGCACCGCGAACCTCTTCAGCAACCCGCGGTACGTGCACGGCGCCGCCACCAGCCCCAACGTCGAGTCGTTCGCCTACGCCGCGGCGCAGGTGAAGAAGGCGATCGAGGCGACCCATCGGCTCGGTGGTGCGGGCTACGTCTTCTGGGGTGGCCGCGAGGGGTATCAGTGCCTCTGGAACACCGACATGAAGCGAGAGATCGATCACCTCGCTCGGTTCATGCACATGGCGGTCGACTACGCCAAGCAGATCGGCTTCAAGGGCCAGTTCTACTTCGAGCCGAAGCCCCGCGAGCCGATGAAGCACCAATACGACTTCGACTCCGCGACCTGCATCAATTTCCTGCGGACCTACGGCCTGGAAAAGCACGTGAAGATGAACATCGAGACCAATCACGCCACGCTCGCCGGCCACGAGATGCAGCACGAACTCGAATATGCGGGCATGCAGGGCTTCCTCGGATCGATCGACGCCAACACCGGCGACACGCTCGTGGGCTGGGATACGGATCAATTCCCGACGAACATCTACCTCACGACGCAGATCATGTATTCGATCCTCAAGTACGGCGGGTTGGCCCCGGGTGGCGTGAACTTCGATGCGAAGGTTCGCCGCGAGAGCTTCGAGCCGGTCGATCTCTTCCACGCCCACATCGGCGGCATGGACGCCTTCGCGCGCGGCCTGAAGATCGCCGCCGCGATGCGCGCCGACGGCCGGCTCCAGCGCCTTCTCGACGAGCGCTACGCGAGTTGGTCGGGGGACCTCGGACGGCGCATCGAGGCGGGGAGCGAGTCGTTCGCCAGCCTCGAGCGCTGGATGCTCGAGCGCGGCGATGCCGGCGCCTGCTCCAGCGGCCGACAGGAACTGTTCGAGAACGTGGTCAACACGTACCTGTGACGCACGGGCGGCGCTGGACAGCGCCGCGGCGGGCCTCCAGCCCCTGGATTTTCCCCGCCAGCACCCCCCCACCATCGGCCGAGCAGCCGCGGGGAGCGGCACCCCGATCCAAAAGG
>JBJTOU010000074.1:0-12597 GCA_046074725.1 Planctomycetia bacterium | reverse complement strand
TGGCCTGGACGACCACGCCCTGGACGCTCCCCTCGAACCAGTTCGCTGCCGTGAGGGCCGATCTCGAGTACGTCGTCGTCCGCGAGACCGGCGTGCCCGATGCCCGCGAGTACGTCGTGGCGGAGTCGCTCGCCGGGACGCTCGCCGAGAAGTTGAAGATCTCCTTCGAGACGCTCGAGACGCTCCGCGGCCTCGATCTGGTGGGGATGAACTATCTTCCCCCCTTCGACACCTACCGGACGGAGGGGGGCTGGCACGACGGGGATCTCGTGGGCGGTGGACAGCAGTCCCCAGCCTGGCGCGTGGTCGCGGCCGACTTCGTCACCACCGATTCGGGCACGGGCATCGTTCACATCGCGCCGGCCTTCGGCGAGGTGGACTACACGGTCCTCGTCGCCGAGCAATCACGGTTCGTCGATGGTCAGGGCCCCTCGCTCATCAATGCCGTCGCTCCCGACGGCAGCTTCACGGATGCTTTCCCGATGGGGAGCGGCCGGTTCGTGAAGGACTGCGACCGCGACATCGCCCGTGACCTGCGCTCCCGCGGCCTGCTCGTCCATCAGGAGCAGTACGTCCACGATTACCCGTTCTGCTGGCGGGCCGATTCCGACCCGCTGATCCAGTATCCGCGTCAAAGTTGGTTCATCCGCACGAGCCAGTTCCGCGACCAGATGCTCGCCAACAATGATCGGATCGAGTGGATCCCGGAGCACATCCGCGACGGGCGATTCGGCAACTTCCTCGAGACCAACGTCGATTGGGCGCTGTCCCGCGAGCGATACTGGGGCACGCCTCTGCCGATTTGGGTCTGCGATCACACCGGCAAGGCCGAGGCGGTGCCTTCCTACGCCGTGCTCCTCTCAAAGCCGGGCGTGACCGGAGCCGACGTCTTCGACACGGCGAAGGCCGCCAACCCAAAGCTCCCCGACGACCTGCGGGTGCACAAACCCTACATCGACGCCGTCACCTACGACTCGCCCTTTGCCGAGGGGGCGAGAATGCACCGCGTGCCCGAGGTGATCGACTGCTGGTTCGACTCCGGTGCCATGCCCTTCGCCCAATGGGGCTGGCCGCATACGGGCGACGCGGAGTTCAAGGCCCAATTCCCGGCCGACTTCATCTCCGAGGCGATCGACCAGACCCGCGGCTGGTTCTACAGCCAGCTGGCGATCAGCACGCTCCTCTTCGGGAACGCGGAGCATGCCTATCCCCATCCCTTCAAGACCTGCATCGTCCTCGGCCACATGCTCGGCGAGGACGGGCAGAAGATGAGCAAGAGCAAGCGCAACTACAAGGAGCCGGCGGTGATCTTCGACACCTATGGTGCCGATGCGCTGCGGTGGTTTTTCCTGGCCGGCCAGCCTCCGTGGTCGGGCATCCGCTACAACGAACGGGCGATCCGGGAGAGCCTGCCCGAGTTCCTGCTGCGGCTCTGGAACGTCTATTCGTTTTTCATGATCTATGCCCGGATCGACGGCTTCGATCCGGCGTCGTCGCTCGCCGTGCCGGGTTCGCTCGACCATGCCGACCTCGCGAGAGCCGCGGGGTTCAGGCCGGTAAGCCAGCGGAGCGAACTCGACCGGTGGATGCTCTCGGAACTCAACGCCGCGGCCGCGGCGATGGTGGAGCGGCTGGATCGCTACGACCATTTCGGCGCCGCCCAGCGGCTCTCGTCGCTCGTCGATGCGGTGAGCAACTGGTTCGTCCGCCGTTCGCGTGACCGGTTTTGGGCCGCAGGCAGGGCCGACACCGGCCCCGACGGCAATCCCGAAAAACTCGACGCCTACTGGACGCTCTACGAAACGCTCCTGACGGTCGCCAGGCTCGCAGCCCCCTTCGTGCCCTTCGTCACCGAGGAACTCTGGCGCACGCTCGCCGTCGCCGTGTTCGGAACGAGGGTTCCGGAGAGCGTCCACCTCACCGACTATCCCGTCGGCGAGGCGGCCCTCGTGGATCACGACCTGGTCCGACGGATGGCCCTCGTTCGCGACGTCGCCTCGCTGGGCCGAGCGGCACGCGCCGCCGAGAAGCTCAAGGTCCGTCAGCCGCTGTCGAAGGTCGAGGTGATCCTGGCGGACGCCTCGCCAGCCGACGAGGAATGGCTCTCGGCCCATGCCGATCTCGTCTGCGACGAGCTCAACGTGAAGCAGTTCGAGATCTGCCGTGAGCCCGACCGCTACATCACGCGGGCGATCCTGCCCGACCTCAAGAAACTCGGGCCCAAGCTCGGCAAGGGTCTTCCGCACGCACGCGACGCCCTCGCGAAGGCCGACGCCGCCGCGATTCTCGCGGCCCTGACGCGTGATGGGGCGACATCCATCCCGCTGCCGGGCGGCGGCACGGCCACGATCGAGCAGGACGACGTCATCGTCCGCACCACCGCGAAGAAAGGCTGGGCGGCGGCGGAGAGCCCGCTGGCCGTCGTCGTCGTCGCCAGCGAACTCACGCCTGAGCTCGTCGCCGAGGGGCTCGTCCGCGAGGTGGTGCATGCGGTGCAGTCGCAGCGGAAGTCGCTCGACCTCGACTTCACCGATCGGATCGACGTGGCGTTCGAGACGGCATCGGCCGAACTCCGCGGTGCGATCGAAACCCATCTCGACTACGTCGCCGGCGAGACACTCGCTGCCTCCGCGACGTTCGGCCCGCTTCCGGGCGGCGTCTCGGAATCGATCGACCTCGACGGCCACCCGCTCACGATCCACGTGTCACCCCGGAAGACGTGCTGACGCCCGTCTGCTCCATGCCCAGCATGCCCAGCCCTCTCCGCCTTGCCGTGCTTCTTTCCGGCTCCGGCCGAACGCTGGAAAACCTGCTGGAATGCATCGCCGCCGGCCGGCTCGAGGCACGGATCGAGACGGTCCTCTCCGACAAGCCTGGCGTGCGGGGAGTGATGATCGCCGCGCGGGCCGGCGTGCCCGTGCACGTCATGCCACGCGACGGCCGGCCGGTGAAGGCGTGGAGCCAAGAGATCTTCGACGTCGTCAGAGCCTCTGAGGCCAACCTCGTCGTCATGGCCGGCTTCCTGCAGCTCGTCGAGATTCCCACCGACTTCGCCGGCCGGGTGGTCAACATTCACCCCTCGCTGCTTCCCGCCTTCGGCGGCAAGGGATTTCACGGCATGCATGTCCACCGGGCCGTCATCGCGCGGGGCTGCACGATTTCCGGCTGCACCGTCCACCTGGTGGACGATGAATACGACCATGGGCGTATCCTTCTGCAGAAGACCGTGCCCGTGCTTCCGGACGACACGGCCGACTCGCTCGCGGCGCGGGTGTTCGCGGCCGAGTGCACCGCGCTTCCGGAGGCGATTCGCGCATTCGGGCCGGGTCTTGTGTCTTCGAGTGCCATGAGAGAGTCTCCATGAGCCGATCCCTCGGAAACATCATCGCCGACTCACTTCAGCTCTCGATGGGCTACGCCGAACGTCTCCTTCGCGACGTGCCGCCCGGCGAGTGCGGCCGGTTCGCCCGCGTTGGGGGCGTCGCTGTCGAATCGAACCACCCGGCCTTCATCTACGGGCACTTGAGCCTCTACGCCCCCAAGGTGCTCTGGCAACTCGCGTCACCCGCGCCGACCATTCCCGCGCATTTCGAAAACCTCTTCTCGAAAGAGGCCACCTGCCGAGACGAGCCCGATCTCTATCCGCCGATGGACGAGATCACCGCCTTCTTCTTCGAGGGCCATCGGATGATGGCCGGCGCCCTGCGCAGCACGCCGAACGAGACGTTTGAAAAGCCGAACCCGGCCGGCGGGAACATCGCCGAGCGGTTCCCGACGCTTGGGTCGGTTCAGGCCTTCTACTGCGGCGCCCACATCATGATGCACCTGGGCCAGATGAGCGTCTGGCGGCGCATGATGGGACTGGGCGCGGCGTGAGCCACGAAACGCGCGATCGTCGTAAGATCAGTCGGCCTCGGCGACGGCGTAGGTGCGGGCAAAGCCCGCGGCCGGCCAAAACGCGATCGCTTCCGGCCATGAGTCGAGCGACTCGGCCGTGATGGACGACGCGCCAAGCCCATGGGCATGGCGCACGGCCTCGTTCACAAGCGACCGCGCCACGCCCTGGCGGCGCACGTCGGGATCGACCAGCAGCCAGGGAATCGAAAGACCTGCGGCGGTTCGGGCGAGCATGACCACACCGACCGGCCGTGGACCGTTGGTGGCCGACTGCCACGCCAGCCAAGCGATGACCTCCCGCCCCTCCCGGCTTTCGAGTTCGGCGAGGAGTCCGGGAGCCGAGAACGACACCGTCCCAGATCGGGCCTCTTCGGCGAGCGAAACGACCGCCCCACGATCCCTCGGCATCACGAGGCGATCGACCGAAATCCCAGATTCCGCGGAATTCCCGGAAAGAGAGATGCTTTCATCGAATGAAAGATCTTTCACGAACCTCAGGACAGCCATGGGTGGAGAGCCTCACTTTCTCGAATGAAACCATCACGGACATGAGGAAACAGGCCGTTACGACCACTACGAAATCGTCATAAACACCGTTCTGAGAACACCTTAGATTGAATTCAGTCGCCACTTTGGCACTTTTCTGCCTAAGTCGTGATTGTAATACATCGTTTTTTGATTGCAATCAATCGGCATTCAATCATACTGGTGGCAGCATGGAGTCGCAGGTCGTGCAGAACCACGAACGCCGCAGCCGTCTCATCGACATCATTCGCATCCGGGGCTTTGCAGCCCTGGATGAATTGGTGCGGGAACTCGGCGTGTCCGAATCGACGATCCGCCGGGATCTGGATGCCCTCGAGGACCAGGGCACCGCCAAGCGGACGCACGGGGGCGTGCTCTATTCGGGAGGCATGCCGCGGCTTGCCGAGTTCGACGATCGTCAGCCGGCCAACTGGGCTGCCAAGCGGGCGATCGCCGCGCAGGCCGCTTCGATCATCCACGATGGCGAGACCGTCCTTCTCGACGGCGGCACGACGACCTACGAGGTGGCCCGCCTGCTCGTGGGGCGATCGCTGCAGGTCGTGACCAACAGCCTGCCCGTGGCCAATCTCTTCGCCTCGGAAGCCCGCACCGACCTCGTTCTCCTGGGTGGCTATGTGTCGCCACGGACGGGCGTCTGCCTGGGCCCCTATGCCAACGAACTTCTCGGCCGACTGCACGTGACGACCACCATTCTCTCGGCGGCAGGCATCTCCGAGGAAGGGCTTTTCAACGCCCACCTGCTCCTCGCCGAAACCGAGCAGGCGATGCTCCGCGCGGCCGGCCGTGGCATCGTCGTCGCCGACAGTTCCAAGTTTGGCCGCAAGAGCCTCACGCTCGTTGCCGGCCTCGACGCCGTCGATGTCGTCGTATCCGACGACGGGCTCCCCGAGAACTGGCGCGACTTCGTCCGAAAGGCCGGTGCCGAACTCGTGATCGCCGATGCATCACAGCCGGACGCCGCGACACCTCCCCGCCCCGCGCGACACTCCTCCTCTCACTCCGCATGAGCACCACCATGATCAGCCACGCCCTTCCAGGCATCGCCGCCGGCCTCGATCGCTCGGCCGTCGAACGAATGGTTCGCGAGATCGTGCTCCGGTCGCATGGTCCATCGCCCGCGGCACGACTCGTGGTGAGCATCTCGGCCCGCCACTGCCACCTCACCGACGAGCACGTCGAGCGGCTCTTCGGACCGGGCGCGACGCTCACGCCCATGAAGGACCTCTACCAGAACGGCTTCTACGCTGCCGAGCAGACCGTGATGCTCGTCGGACCCAAGCGGAAGATGCTGCCGACGGTTCGTGTGCTCGGCCCCACGCGCAAGGCATCGCAGGTGGAGCTGGCTTTCACCGACGGCATCTCGCTGGGCATCGATCTGCCCGTGAGGCCCAGCGGCAAGATCGCGGGCACGCCCGGCTGCGTGCTCGTGGGGCCGGCCGGCGCTGTGGAGCTCACGGAAGGCGTGATCCGCGCGGAGCGGCACGTCCACATGAGCTTCGCCGACGCGGAGCATTTCGGCGTGAAGGACGGCGACCGGATGAGCCTGCTGATCAGGGGATCGTGCAGCACGGTGTTTCGCGACCTGCTCGTGCGGGCCGACGCCACGAGCAAGCTCGAGGTGCACATCGACACCGACGAGGGCAACGCGGCCGACCTCGACCATGCGGAGAGCGTCGAACTGCTGAAACAGACATGACTGTGACGGGCCCACGGCCCGTCACATGACGACACACGATCGTTTCGCCGGCGCGTGCCGGCGCGATCGGCGGGGACGGCCCCGCGGGACGGATTGACAGCGTGAAACAGGAGCGATTCAACAGATGTCGAAGAACGTCGAAGCCCTCGGCATGATCGAGGTGAAGGGGTTCGTGACGCTCGTCGAAGCGGTCGACGCGATGATGAAGGCGGCGAATGTCACCTTCATCGGGTGGGACAAGATCGGGAGCGGACTCGTGACGGCATTCGTGTCGGGCGACGTGGCCGCGGTGAAGGCGGCGACCGACGCAGGTGCGGCGGCCGGCGGCCGGATCGGTGATGTGGTGAGCGTGCAGGTGATCGCCCGTCCGCACGAGGACATCGGCATCGTCCTGCCCTCGAAGGCCTGACCGTTTTTTGCTTTTCCATCTCTCACACAGAAAGAACCTTCATGAACACGGCGATCGGACTTTTGGAAACCAAGGGACTCGTGGGCCTCGTCGAGGCCACCGACGCGATGGCCAAGGCGGCCAACGTGAGGATTTTGAAGCGGATCAGCATCGGCAACGCCTACGTGGCGACGGTCGTGCAGGGTGACGTGGGCAGCGTACGGGCGGCGGTCGAAGCCGGCGCCAACGCGGCTCAGCAGGTTGGCGAGCTCGTCGCCAGCCACGTCATTCCGCGGCCGGCCGATTCGTTGGTCAGCGCGTTCTTCAGCTAGTTTCACGACGGCACGGCCATCCATGGCCCGTGCCGGCGTGGCAACCCTCCGGCTGCTGGTGCGAAGCGTCTCCTGCGGCGACGCAGCCCACTGGCCGGAAACACTGGGAGTGATTGTGAAGGTTCTCGTTGCGAATCTCGGATCCACGAGCTTCAAGTATCGGCTGTTCGAGCTGCCTGAAACGGCGGCCGCGGGCGGTGATGAGAAGGAGCTCGCGCGTGGAGGCGTCGAACGCATCGGCGCGGCCGAAAGCCGCGTCTATGCGACGGCCGGCTCCACGAGTCTCGAGGCCGTCATGCCCGTGCCCGACCACGCCGTCGCCCTCCAGGCGGCGCTCGGGCAATTGACGGCGTCGGAGGGCCCGCTGGAAAGCGTCGATGAGGTGGCTGCGGTGGGCTTCAAGGCGGTGCACGGCGGCCGCGTGAGCGGCGTCGTGCGGGTAGGCCCCGAGGTCCTTGCAGCAATGGAGGAGATGGCGGCGGTGGCTCCGGCCCACAATCCGCCCTACGTCAAGGCGATGCGCCTCCTCGCAGAGCGCATGCCGAAGGTGCCGCTCGTCGCCGCATTCGAGACCGGCTTCCACGCAACGATTCCTGACCGCAACGCGCTCTATGCGGTGCCGACGGAATGGGTGGAGAAGCATCTCGTTCGGCGATGGGGATTCCACGGAGCGAGCCACCGGTTCGTGGCGACACGGCTCGGCCGGCTCGTGCCCCAAAAGCATCCGCTCCGCGCGATCTCCTGCCATCTCGGCGGGTCGAGCAGCGTCTGCTGGGTCCGTGATGGGAAGAGCGTCGGAACGTCGATGGGGATGAGCCCGCAGTCGGGCCTGCCCCAAAACAACCGGGCCGGCGATTTCGATCCCTTCGCCCTGCTGCATGTCGCGAAGCAGACAGGCAGGGGATTCGAGGAACTGCTCGTCGAACTTTCCGGAAGGTCCGGTCTCGCGGGCATGTCGGGCACGTCGGGAGACATGCGGGATCTCGAGGAGGCTGCGGCGGCAGGCAGCCGTCGGGCCCAGACGGCCATCGACGTCTACGTGGCGTCGATCCGTCACTGGCTCGGCGCTGGCATCGTCGAACTCGGCGGAATCGATGCGATCGCCTTCGCGGGCGGGATCGGCGAGAACTCGCCGCTCACCCGGGCCGCCGTGCTGGCGGGGCTCCACGATCTCGGCATCGAGGTCGATCCTGGGGCGAACGCTGCGACGTCGTCGGGTGAACGTGAGATCGGCACGCGAGCCGCCCGCGTGAAGGTGTGGGTGATTCCAACGAACGAAGAACTGATCGTGGCCCGGCAGACCCGCGACCTGCTGGCCGACGGCTCCACGCACGAAAGGAACGGTGACTGATGTTCGTCGCCCGGGTGACCGGCTCAATCGTGGCCACACAGAAGGCCGAATCGATGACGGGCCACAAGATGTTCGTCGTCGAGCCCTATCGGCTCGACGAGAAGACCCGCGATCGGCTCGTGCCGACCGGCCGCACGTTCGTGGCCGTGGATACGCTCGGCGCCGGCGAGGGGCAGTTCGTCCTCATCACCCAGGGCTCGAGCGCCCGGCTCACACCGGAAACGAAGTCGCTTCCGATCGATGCCGTGATCATCGGCCTCATCGACACCGTCCGCATCGAAGGCAAAGAAGTTTTCAACCGGGAATAAACAATGTCCACCACCGCCACCCCCGACATCGCATCGATCGTCCGCCAGGTCATCGCCGAGCTGGCAGCCGGCCAGACCCAGGCCCGTGCCGGTCAGGCCGGATCAGCGGCGGCGCAGCCGTCGGTTGCATCCGGCCCGAGCGGAGCCTCCTCCCTTGCCGGCGCCCATGGGATCTTCGGCAGCGTGGACGAGGCCGTGCGGGCCGCCCACGAGGCCTTCGAGCAGCTCGAGCGGCTCGGCGTCGAGGGCCGCAAGAAGGCGATCGCCCACATCCGTCGGATCGCCATCGACGACGCCGAGGAGCTCGGCCGGATGGAGTTTGCCGAGACGCAGATCGGCCGTCTCGAGCACAAGATCGAGAAGCTCGAGGTGCTCGGCGAGAAGGTGCCGGGCGTGGAGTTCATGACGAGCGAGGTGTTCAGCGGCGACCGTGGCCTGGCCGTGATCGAGCACGCTCCGTTCGGGCCGATCGCCGCGATCACCCCGGTCACGCATTCGCTTCCCACGATCGCCTGCAATGCGATCAACATGATCGCCGGCGGCAACACGGTGGTCGTGAATCCCCATCCAAGTGGCCGGAAGATCGCCGCCGAGGGCGTTCGGCGGTTCAACCAGGCGATCCACCGCGACATCGGCATCGACAATCTCGTTACGATCATCGCCGAGCCGACGCTCGAATCGGCCGGGGCGCTCTTCAACCACCGCGGCATCAAGCTGATCTGCGTGACAGGTGGCCCCGCGGTCGCCAAGGCTGCGCTGCAGTCGCCGAAGCGGGCGATCGTGGCCGGCCCCGGCAATCCACCGGTCGTCGTCGATGCGACGGCCGATCTCGACAACGCCGCTCGGTCGATCATCCAGGGAGCCGCCTACGACAACAATCTCCTCTGCATCGGCGAAAAGCAGGTCTTCGTCGTCACCGCCGTGTTTGACCGGATGATGGCCGCCATGGAACGGGCCGGGGCGATGCGGCTCGATGCCAGGCAGGTCGATGCCCTCACGAAGCGGGCGATCGTGATGACCGGCGAGGGAACCCACCGCCACTGGGTGCCCTGCAAGGATCTGCTCGGCAAGGATGCGTCGCTCCTGGCCAAGGCGGCAGGGGCGACGGCCGCCGACGGGCTCGAACTCGTCTTCGGCGAGACCGACGTCGATAACCCCTTCGTTCCGACCGAGCAGATGATGCCGTTCGTCCCGTTCGTCCGCTGCAAGGACGTCGACGAGGCGATCCACCGTGCCCACGAGAGCGAGCATGGCTTCCGACACACGGCGATCATCCATTCCAACGACGTTCGCGCGATGACCCGCATGGGCAGGTTGCTCGACACGACGCTCTTCATCAAGAACGGCCCGAGTGTGGCCGGCCTCGGCCTCGGCGGCGAGGGCTACCTCTCGTTCTCGATCGCCACGCCGACCGGCGAGGGTGTGACGACTCCGCTCACGTTCACGCGTCAACGCCGCTGCACGCTCGTCGATGACCTTCGCATCCTTGGAAGCGCGACGTAGCGAGGGCGCCCGCTTACGAAAGAGAACGATTCATGCAACTGGCAACCATCATCGGAACGGCGACAGCCACGGTGAAGCATCCGTCGCTCGAGGGCACGACGCTGCATCTCGTGCAGCCGCTCATGGCCGATCGCGTGTCGCCCGACGGCGATCCGCAACTGGCGATCGACACGGTCGGCGCCGGCAGGGGTGATCTCGTGATGATCACCAGCGACGGCCGGCTGCTCCGCGATCTCTTGAAGACGGAGGCGACCCCCGCCCGCTGGAGCACGATTGCCCTCGTCGACGGAACCGCACCATGACCGCCCCGACTTCCCCCGACGCCGACACGATCCGCCGCCTCGTCGTGGAGGTCATCGCGCGGCTCCAGGTCGGCGTTCCCGCGGCACCGCCGGTCTCGCCCGCTGCATCGGCGTCCGGCCAGCCCACGGCCACGGCCGGCATCGCACTGGACGACAAGGTGATCACGCTCGCCGTCCTCGAGCGACTGCCCGCGGCCACCCGCCGGGTGGCCGTGACGGCGACGGCGGTGATCACTCCATCGGCCCGCGAATTCGCCGCCGACGCCGGCATCGGGTTGGTCCGCGGCGGCGGGGCGACCCCGCCATCAGCTGCACGACGCCCCTTCATCGTGGCCTCCGTCGAATGCGGTGGCGACGCTGCGGGCCACTGTGCCGCGATCGTCCGAGGCGTTCCAGGCGCCCAGCAGCTGCCCGCGACTGGCCTCGCCGACGTCATCAACGCGATCGCTCTGCATGCCTCCCGCGACGGGGCTCGTGGAGTGCTGACTACCAGCCGCCCGGCGGCGGCGGTCGTGCTCGCCAACCGCTCGCCGAGTCTCCGCGCCGTCACGGCACGCGACGTGGCAGGCCTCCTCGCCGCAAGCTCCGAATGCGCGGCCAATCTGCTCGTCGTCGATCCCAAGGCATTGTCCACCGTGAGCCTCGAACGAGTCTCCTCCGAGTTCGCCCGTCGCGACCCGGCCGCGGCCCCCGCCGAACTGACCGCCCCATCCTCCTCGTGCAGCTGCAACGGCCACTCGCACTGATGAATCCCCAGGAGAACGGCTGACATGAGACTCGGAAAAACGATCGGCACCGTCACACTCGTCGAACCGCATCCCACGATGCGCGGCGGCGTGCTCACGGTCGTCGTGCCACTCGCCGGTCCCGATCTCGTCCATGGCGACGGCCCGGCCGAGCCGCTCGTCGCCTGGGACGAACTGGGCGCGGGGGACGGCCAGTTCGTGGCCTTCAGTGAGGGGGGCGAGGCCGCCCAGCCCTTCCGGCCGCTCGACAAGCCGATCGATGCCTATGTCGCGGCGATCATCGACCGCCTCGACCTCGGAGCACGCCCCGCATGACCGGTGCAATCGTCACGACACGAATCGTCTGCAATCCGACCGTGACCTGAAAAGTGGGTAAGAATCAATACAGTCACCCAGTTCTTCTCGAAGGAGGATCGATGGCAACCAAGGCCACAGGCAAGACCACGAGCAAGTCGCTTTCCCAGCTCAAGGAGGAAATCTGCGACATCGGCCGCCGCATCTATAACAAGGGCTTCGCGGCCGGCAACGACGGCAATATCTCCTTTCGGCTCGGACCCAACGAGGTGCTCTGCACGCCCACGATGATCTCGAAGGGCTTCATGAAGCCCTCGGACCTGTGCATCGTCGATATGGAGGGCAACCAGCTCGCCGGCCAGCGCAAGCGATCGAGCGAGATCCTCCTGCATCTCACGATCATGAAGGAGCGGCCCGACGTGAACAGCGTCGTGCACTGCCATCCGCCGCATGCCACCGCCTTCGCCGTGGCCCGCGAGCCGATCCCGCAGTGCGTCCTCCCGGAGGTCGAGGTGTTCCTCGGCGACGTGCCGATCACCCGCTACGAGACGCCCGGCGGCCAGAAATTCGCCGACACGGTCAAGCCGTTCGTGAAGAAGTCGAACGTCGTCATCCTCGCCAACCACGGCACCGTGAGCTTCGGCGAGACGGTGGAAAAGGCCTACTGGTGGACCGAGATCCTCGACGCCTACTGCCGGATCCTCATGCTCTCGCGCGACCTCGGCCGCGTCACCTACCTCACGAAGCAGGAGACGAAGGAGCTTCTCGACCTCAAGTCGAAGTGGGGCTACACCGACCCGCGTCTCGAGAAGGGGATGGAGAACTGCGACATCTGCGCCAACGACGTCTTCCGCTCGAGCTGGGGCAACACCGGCGTGACCCGCAAGGCCTTCGACGCACCGCCGCCCATGGGCGCCGAACCGGGCACGGCCAGCCGTGCGGTAACGCCGCCCGGCCTCGACCAGGAGGCCCTCGTGAAGGCCGTCACCGAGCAGGTTTGCAGGCAGCTGGGCATCGCCGCGGCCTGATCTTCTCGGCGGTTACCCCGAGAGGCAGTCTCACGCAGGCGGAACGGCAGACAGTCGCTCAGGTCTCGTCGTACACAAAGAGTCGTACACAGAGCGTCGTACAGGGAGTTCGACACCATGAAGGTCGGCATCATCGGCGGCGGTGGGATCGTGGGCTCGTCAGCGGGCTTCGCCCTTCAACTCGGCGGCATCGTCCACGAGATCGT
>JBJTOU010000073.1:0-5609 GCA_046074725.1 Planctomycetia bacterium | reverse complement strand
CCGGCGGCGGCCAGCCGCTGCTCTGGCAGCACCTCTTCTGGTTCTACAGCCACCCCGCCGTCTACATCATGATCCTGCCGGCCATGGGCATGGTGAGCGACATCCTCACCACCTTCGCCCGCAAGCCGCTCTTCGGCTATCGGCCGATGGTCTACTCGGTCGCGGGCATCGCCGGCCTGGGCTTCATCGTCTGGGGCCACCACATGTTCATGTCGGGCATGAACCCGGCCCTCGGCATCACGTTCATGGTCTCGACGATGATGATCGCCCTGCCGAGCGCCGTGAAGACGTTCAACTGGCTGGGCACGATCTGGGGGGGCAAGATCCAGTTCACGACGTCGATGCTCTTCGCGCTTTCATTCGTGTCGATGTTCATCATCGGCGGCCTCTCCGGGATCTTCATGGCCGCCACCCCGGTGGACATCTTCATCCACGACACCTACTTCATCGTGGCCCACTTCCACTATGTCCTCTTCGCCGGCACGGCGATGGGGGTGTGGGCGGCGATCTACTTTTGGTTCCCGAAGATGTTCGGCCGCACGATGAACGAGTTCTGGGGGAAGGTGCACTTCTTCCTGACCTTCATCTTCATGAACGGCACCTTCTTCACGATGCACATCCTCGGCGCCGTCGGCTTCCCCCGCCGGCTCGCCGATGCCTACCACTACGAGACCTTCCGGCATCTGCAGCCGATGAACGAGTTCATGACCTGGTGCGCCATCGGCATGGTGGCCACGCAGGTCATCTTCGCGGCCAACTTCATCTACAGCATGTTCCGGGGGCCCATCGCCGGCCGGAATCCCTGGAATGCCAACACGCTCGAGTGGACGGCGCCGAGCCCGCCGGGGCACGGCAACTTCGACTACCAGCCGGTCGTCTACCGCGGGCCCTACGAGTATTCGGTGCCGGGCGTCGAGAAGGATCACCTCATGCAGACCGATCCGCCGAACGCGGCGGCGGCCGCTGCGGCGCTGGCGGCACACTGATGATCGAGTGGCTTGGGCCGCCGCGGGAGGGCGGTGAAAGCCTCGGCTTCGGAGGCGACGATAGGCCAACTCGCCTCGACTTCCCCCGCCCTCCCGCGGCTCCCGGCAACCCGCTGCAACGCACCGTCATCACGTGGTTACCCGCTCCTTCAACTGGTCGCACTCGGTCGCCTGCCTGCTCGTGGCGGTGACGGCGGTGCTGCTTGGCTTCGGGGCGCTGGTGACGACGTATGAGGCGGCGATGGCGGTGCCCGATTGGCCGGGCACGTATGGACACAACATGTTTCTCTTTCCCTGGGCCGAATGGTTCTGGGGACCGTGGGATCTCTTCCTCGAGCACGGCCATCGGCTGCTCGGGGCGCTCGTCGGAATGCTGGCGCTGGTGCTCGCGGGCGTCGTCTGGCGAAGCGGGCAGGGGGCGGCCGTGAAGTCGTTGGCGTTGGTGGCCGTCGTGCTCGTGGTCGTGCAGGGGCTGCTCGGCGGGGCCCGCGTGCTCCTCGACGACAAGACGGTGGCGAAGGTGCATGCCTGCACCGGGCCGCTCTTCTTCGCCGTCGCCACCGCCATCGCCACGCTCACGCGACGCAGCGGCCGCGGGGCCGAAGCGGGTGGCTCCGCGACCGTCGCCGGGCCGCCGCAGCCGCGGGCCATCGTGGCCGGCGTGGGATCGGCGGGGCTTCTCATCGCCTCGTACGTGCAGCTCGTCGCAGGCGCGCAGCTGCGTCATCTCGATGCGTCGATCGATCCGGTCACGTTTCGGTGGCTCGTGGCCTTCCATGTCGCCGGGGCGGCGGTCGTCGCAGTGCTCGCCGGATTGCTCGCGATCGTGAATGGGGGCATGCCGTCTCCCTCGCGCCGGTGGTCGTGGGCGATCGCGGTGCTCGTCATCGGCCAGATCCTGCTTGGATTCGGGGCCTGGGTGGTGTCGTGGGGGATGCCGTCGGGGCTGCTTCCGGCCTCGTGGCAACTCTCCGAGGCGATCCGCGCCCGCAGCACCGCCGGCGCGGCCGTCGTCACGGGCCATGTGCTCCTCGGCATGGCGATCCTCGCCGCGTCGGTCGTGCTCTGGATCGTGGGGGGCGGCCTTCGGACCGCCGATGCCGTCGGTCGTGACGGTCGTTCCCGTCCTCGTGCGGAAAGGGCATTCGCATGAGCCCGCCGCCTGTCTCACAGCCGTCTGTTGCCGTGGTCGCTCCTGCCATCGTGGGCGACGTCGAGGCGCTCGCCGTGCGCCGCGGAGTCGCCGCGATCGCGTCGGACATCTCCCGGCTCGTGCGGCCGAGGATCGCGGTGATGGTGCTCGCCACCGTCTGCGCCGCCGCGTGGATCACCGCCGGCCGGGATCGTCTTCCCGCCGATCGGCTCGCATGGCTGCTTGTCGGCACCGCGTTGGTGGCCGCCAGTTCGAGCATCGCCAATCAGATCCTCGAGCGCGACACCGACCGTCGCATGCCCCGCACGGCCAACCGGCCGCTCGCCGCGGGCCGGCTCGGCGTGTCGGCGGCCTGGTGGGCCGCGGGTGTTTCGCTCGCGGTGGGTCTGATCGTGATGACGCGAGCCTGCGGGTGGATGCCTGCCGCATGCGCGGTCGCCACGTGGCTCCTCTACATCGTCGCCTATACGCCGCTCAAGCGGGTGTCGCCGCTCAACACGGCCGTCGGGGCCGTGGCCGGCGCCTTGCCCGTGGCGATCGGCTGGTCGGCGGCCGACGGCCCGGCCCGGCTCGCAGCGGGCGATGTCGGCACGGCGCTGGCCGTGGCGTCCCTCGGCACCGTCCTCTACCTCTGGCAGTTTCCCCACTTCATGGCGATCGCCTGGCTCTACCGCCGGCATTACGCGGCCGCCGGGCTGCGGATGCTCACCGTGGACGACCCGACCGGCCTGCGGGCCGCGGGCCAGTCGCTGGCCGCTGCCCTCGCGATGATTCCCGTCAGCCTCGTGCTGGCGGTGCCCTCGGGCAGCATCCGGCTTTTCCTGGCGGCGGCGGCTTCGGCGATCGTTTATGCTGTGGCCACGATCCGGTTCGCGATCCGGCGCGACGAGCCGTCGGCCCGCGGCCTTCTGCTGGTCTCGATCGCCACCCTCCTGGCGCTCTTGACCGCGGCCATCGCCTCCACCCCGTTCACCTGATTTTTCCCGAAGGTATATCGATGCAAGCCTCCGTCGCCCTCCCGCACGACCACGGCCACCACGGCTCCCACGACGACCACGGCCACGGCCACATCACGCTGCAGTATCAGCCAGGCCTGCCGCTCTCCCGCGGCAAGCTCATCATGTGGCTCTTCCTCTCGACGGAGATCATGTTCTTCGCGGCGCTGCTGGGCAGTTACATCGTGCTCCGCTTCGGGGCGCCGGTTTGGCCCAAGCCGCACCATGTCCATCTCTCGGAGCCGATCGGCGCGTTCAACACGTTCGTCCTGATCTGTTCGAGTGTCACGATCGTGCTCGCCCTGGAGGCCGCCCGGGCCAACAAGGCACGGCTGGCCAAGCTATGGATGGTGCTCACCCTCGTGCTCGGGTCGCTCTTTCTGGGCGTGAAGGCCTATGAATACTCCTCGAAGTTCTCGCACGGCATCTATCCGTGGGCTCCGCGCGGCCGGATCTACGAGCGGCCCGATCTCTACTATGGCTCGGCGGTTCGCGCCCGGCTCGGCGAGCCGGCGATGATCGACAAGATCAAGGAACTCGACGAGACCCTCGATGACCAGCTCACCCTGAACCAGATCAACGGTCGCATCCGGCTCAAGAAACTCCGCGAGATGGTGGCCGATCCCAATCAGGAGGCGTTCGAAATGGCCGTCGTGGCCGACCAGATCGCCCCCTTGCCGACCGAGGGGAGCCATCACGGAGGCGACCAGTCGGGCCTCAACGACATCTTCCCCTGGCTCAAGCTCCCGATGGTGATCCCGGGCGGCAACATGTGGGCCAGCACCTACTTCCTGCTCACCGGCTTCCATGCGATCCACGTGGGCGTAGGCCTGCTCGTCTTCGCGATCATGGTCACCTGGAGGCTCAATGCCAAGCGGGCCGGGGCGATCGAAAACATCGGCCTCTACTGGCACTTCGTCGATCTCGTGTGGATCTTCCTTTTCCCGCTCCTCTACCTCTTCTGACCCGATCCGAAAGGCAACGCCCATGAGCGATCACGGCCCGATCACCCGCCCCGGCGGCTCCCCCGACGATCCCGTCGAGCACGGGGAGCATGGTTCGCACCACCACGCCCATGGCGGCATCGGCAAATACATCGCCGTCTTCCTGGCCCTCTGCTTCCTCACGACGATGTCATTCCTCACCTATTCGCCGATGTGGCCGTGGCGCGACGAGCCGCACGTGGGCTGGGCGTTCATGATGGCGGTGTCGTGCACGAAGGCGATGCTCGTCGTGCTCTTCTTCATGCACGTCCTCTGGGAGGCCAACTGGAAATACGTGCTGACGATTCCCGCGGCCATGATGGCGATCTTCCTGGCCGTCATGCTCGTGCCCGATATCGGGATGCGAAACCGGATGGTCTCGCAGGAGCGGGCGCTCCACATGGCCCGTCAGTCGGACGTCGAATTGCTCGAGGAAGCGGCGGAGGAGAGGGTTCCCAAGGGGTCGGTCCCCCACTGATGCCGTTTCGTGCATCGCTTGCCCGATCGACACGTCCAGGGCTTTCGGCAACGAAAAGAGAGGGTGCTCATGCGCCGATATGAATCGCTCCGGCGATGCCTGGTGATCGTGGTGGCCTTTTTTGTGATCGGCTGCCAGAAGCCGGCCGATCGGGCGATCGTGTCGCTCCCTCCGGGCACGCCCGCCCCGGCGCCGGCCGTGATGGAGCCGGGTGCCGAGTGCATCCCCTTCACGCTCACCGCGCAGGATGGCGAGCCGTTCGATTCGGCCAGCCTCGCCGGAAAAGTCTGGCTGGCAAGCGTCTTCTTTTCCAACTGCCCCGGCCCCTGCTTCCGTGAGAACCAGGCCGTCGCCGGCATCCTCCGGAAGATCGACGATCCTGACCTCGTCGCCGTGAGCATCACCTGCGATCCCGACACCGACACTCCCGAGGTGCTCCGACGGTACGCCGACCGCTTCGAGGCCGATCCCGCACGCTGGAAGTTTCTCACCGGCGACTTCGCCCTCATCAAGAAGCTCGCCAACGAGTCGTTCCTGCTGCCGGCCGAAGTGGGCGTGCATTCCGAGCGGGGCGTTGTATTCGATCGCCAGGGTCGGATTCGTGGCAGCTACCATCTTTTGCAGGATGACCGTGTCGCACTGCTCGAGAAACTGATCCGCGACGTGCTCGCCGAGGGGCGGGAGCCCGAATCCGATCCCGCCGGGGAGCCCTCCCCATGATCGCGTCGCCGACCCCGGTCATGCTCTTCGCCGTCCATCCGCTGGCCACCACCAACGCGGTGCTCAACACGCTGGCCACGGTGCTGCTCGTCGCGGGATGGGCCTTCATTCGCCGGGGCAACTGGAAGGCCCACCGCGATAACAGTTTTGCCATTTCAAAGACGACCACTACATTTGCAGAGAAGGCTCAGGTGTTTAACGGAAATAAAAAACACTCCGCCACAAAATATCAAACGAATTATAGTCTGTTAAATTATAAAACAAGAGGTCTCGTTAAACTAAAAATTAACCTCA
>JBJTOU010000072.1:0-7349 GCA_046074725.1 Planctomycetia bacterium | reverse complement strand
CGCCGAGCACGAGGAGGCAGTCGCCTTCGCCGAGCCGTGCGAGTTCACGGTCGATGCGGGCGTAGGCGGCGATGGCCGGCTCATCGGGATCATCGACCGCAATGCCCTCCGGCGCCACGATGCAGCCGTCGCACCACCGCGACGCTCGGCTGGCGAACAGGTCGACGCCGCCGAGTTCCTCCGCGATCCGCTCCTCGGCGATCAGCACCAGCCGCCCGCCGGTGAGCCGCCGGAGCCCCGAAAGCGACGTTGCAAGGGCATGGCCCGACGTTGGCCGGTCGAGGAACGTCGCGAAGTCCTGGCCCCGATCGAGCCTTTCCATTCGCCCCGACACGCTGCCTGCCGCCTCGATGCCGCGGGCCACCCGCTCGATGGGCACGCGATACCGCATCCCGATCGCCGCGGCCAGGAGCGCATCGCGCACGAACGAGGCCACCGGCGGCACCACTCCGACGGGGATCGTATGGCCGGCCGCCTGCATGAGAAAGGTCTGGCCGAAAAGGCTCCGCTCCACCGGCGTGGCCGTCAGGTCGCCCCGGGAGAGCCCGGCCTCGATCACGCCCGCCGCGGGCCGCTCCGTTGCGCACCGCCGCACGAGCCGCCGCAGACGTTCGTCGTCGGCGTTCACGATCAGGCAGCCATCCGCCGCGAGGCTGTCGAGGATGCGGCCCTTGATCGCATGGTAGGCCTCCTTCGATCCGTGAAGATCGAGATGGGCATCCGCGAGATTGGTGACCACGACGGTGTCGCACTCGACACCCGTCAGAGCCTGGGCGGCGAGCATCCGGCTCGACACCTCGATCACGGCGTGCGTGCATCCACTGTCCGCGAGCCGTCGGAGCCAGTGGGCCAGCGTCGCGGCATCCTGCACCTCCCCGCTTTCGGGCTCGAGGCCATCGGCGTCGAGGCAGCCGAGATCCGAAACCACTCCCACGCGGAGCCCGGCTTCGCCCAGCACCGACGCCGTCAGCCAGGCGGTGGTCGTCTTGCCACTGGTGCCCGTGACCGCAATCACCCGCATGCGGCGGGCGGGATCGCCGGCCAGCGCGTGCGCCACAAGGGCGGAGGCCCAGGCGGCGTCGGGAACGATCGCCAGCGGCATGCCCCCGGTCGGCACGACCGTCTCGGCGACCACCGCGCTGGCGCCGTTGGCCAGCGCGATCGCGACCGCCTCGTCGCAGTCGCCGACCCCGTCGATCCGTGCGAAGAAGACATCGCCGGGTTCACAGAGGTGGGCATCGTCGCAGCATCGCGTGACGACGATCTCGTCGCAGGCGATGAACCGCGCCCCGGGCACGATATCCGACATCCGGACGCCATCGCCACCACTCCACGAACCTGTCTGCGCCTTGCCCATTGACGGCCTCCTGCCTGTCGTCCTCTCCACCGAACGTCCCGCCGGTCGTCCATGACCAGTGATGATGGGTCGGTGATGGGGCGTTATTGTGCGGCGGGCCCGACGGTGGTCAATCCGCATTTCGGGCGCGCCACACCAAAATTCCGAGTCAACACCGACTTTTTACAAACGGGTGGCTCAGGACGCCCCCGTGAAGACCCAAACTTCCCAGACCCCGGCGGCGGCCCGCGTGGACACTTCGAGCGTCTGACTTTTACGATGTTCGCTCGTGACCGGGGCGATCGGTACGACGCATTCCATGGATGATGACGGTGGCGCAGCGACATGCCCTCTGGATCGGCGACTCGAAAGACGACGAACTTCGGCTCGCACGGTCGTGGATGCGTCCGTCCCTCGAGGCCCGCCAGACGCCGCTCCTGGAATTTTCGCGTCCGGCCGATGCGGCGACGCTCGCCGCCTCGGAGCCCGTCACGCCACGGCTTGCCATTCTCGCCACCGACCGGCCCGCCCGGTGGACCCTCGACGATGCCATCGTCCTCGCCCGCGCCTGGCCGCTGATGCCGATCGTGTCGGTCGCCACGAGCCTCGTGGACGGCCGCCGCCGAAGCGGCCCCCCGTTGCCGGGTATCGAGGAAGTGGCGTGGCATGAGTTTCCGGGCCGCGTGGAGGCATGGCTGGCCGACTGGGATGCCGGCCGCCCCGGCACGCTGGCCGCCCCGGCGACCGCCCGCCGCGATGAACGGCTGCTGGGCATCACGATGGCGGAGCCGACCGCCGAGCCGCTGGCCGTGTCGGTCGTGGCCGGCACCCCGATGGATGCCGAGGGAATCTCGCTTGTCGTACCGCCGGCAGGCGGGCATGTCGTTGCCAGTCGCTGCGGCCGCCCCGCGCTCGATGAGTCGGCACACGTGCTCGTCTGGGATGTCGGCCGTCTCTCACCCGACACGATCGGCTGGCTCGGGATTCTCGCCGCCAACCGTCCGTCGCTGGCGATCGTCATCGTCGATTCCTTTCCGCGAGGTGACACCGCACAGGCCGCCCTTGACGCCGGCGCGACGGCCGTCTTGGGAAAGCCGATCTCGCTCGAGGCGCTTGTAGGGACCTTTCGAAGGCTCAAAGCCGGCACGGATGGCCTTGGTGGCCAGTCGGCAGGTCGCTAGCATCCCGCCGCCGTCAGCCCCCTCGCGAGCACGCCAGCCCCGCCCCGATGCGATCGTTCATCCTGCACCATCCGACGATCCTCGCGGCCTGCCTCGCCTCGGTCGTCGGCTGCATGCTGCCCGGTGGCATCGATCCCCTTCCGCATCGCAGCGAAGTGGTCGCGGGCCAGCTCGTGATCCACGCCGATTTTCCAATCGCCGAGCAGCACCGGATCGTCCGTGAATTGGAATCGATGCGGACCGACGTCAGCCAGGATCTCGGCCTGCCGATCTCCGACGAGCCTGTCCATCTCTATCTCTTCGAAAACCCACGTCGCTACGACGAGTTCGTGGCCCGGCAGTTTCCGTCGTTCCCCGCCCGCCGCGCCTTTTTCGTCGAGACCGATACCACGCTCTCGGTCTACGCCGCCTGGCAGGACCGGATCGCGGAGGATCTCCGGCACGAGACGACCCATGGCTACGTGCACGCAGTGGTGCCGACGGTGCCGCTGTGGCTCGACGAGGGAATCGCCGAATACTTCGAACGGCCACGGAGCGGGAAGCGGGTGCATCCCGATCATGTGTCGCATCTCAACGGACGGCTCATCGAGGGCACCTGGCAGCCCGACATCACCAGGCTCGAGTCCCTTCAGGCTCCGGGGGAGATGTCGCAGGATCACTACGCCGAGGCCTGGTGCTGGGTGCACTGGCTGCTCCACTCGTCGCCGGCGCGCCGTGAGATCCTTCAGGCCTATCTCGCCGACCTGCGTCGCGATGGGAAGACAGCCCCGCTTCAGACCAGGCTCGCCCGCAGCGAGGGCTCGCTCGCGGCCTGCACGCAGGCCGTCACGGCCCATGTGCAGTCGCTCGCCCAGTGACGGCCGCCGCGACGCCGTCACCCCATCAGCCGGCGTCGCGACGAAAGATGGAGCCATGCTCGGCGGCCTCGAAGCCGAGCGACTCGAACAGCTTCATGGCGGCGGTGTTGGCATCGGAGACATGCGCCTCGACGAGCGATACGCCCTCGTCAGCGAGGTCGTGCATCGCCTCGGCCACGAGGTATTTGGCGAGCCCCTGCCGCCGTCGCAGCCCGACGATATCGACGTGCATAAGCCCGGCGGCCGTCACGCCCCATGCCGACGACAGCGGCTGCATGTCCCAAAACGAGGCAGCACCGAGCAGTTCCTCCGCCTGGTTGCGGAGTTCGTATCGACGCAAGGCGATGCCGGTGGTCGTCGCCGCCTCCCACCAGGTCCGACGGCCAGGCTCGTCGATCACACGCATCACGGTGTTGCGACGGATCGCAAGTTGAAGGCGATTCACCGGCGGTCGAAAACCAGACAGCCTCCGCCGCACCACGGCGATCCGCTCCGCCACGCCGTAGCCCGCCCGCCGAAAGGCGGACTGCATCCCCGGGGAGGAGTCGAGGATACCCGGGAGATCGGAGCCGCCGTAGAGGCCGAGGTAGAAACTCCGCATGGCCGATGATCCGCCGCCGAGGATGGTCGTCGCACCGCGGCTCCGCAGAAAGGATTCGGTTCGCTGCAGCAGGCCGTCGCCGATCGCGTCGTGCTCGGCATGGGGCACGACAACGACCAGGAGCGTCGTGCCGATACGCGGGTCGATCCCACGGCGGTCGGCCGTCGGGCCGAAGCCCGCATGAGCGAAGCCAACGGTCCGCTCGCCGTCCACCGCCACGATCAACCCTTCGCGGTCGAAATAGGGCTTCGAGAAGACGGCCGCCTCGAGCAGCGCGGAGGTCATCGGCTGCATCGCCGACGGCCCCAATTCCGCAGAACGCCACACGTCGGCCAGCCGGGGAGGGTCGTCGTTACGGAAGCAGCGAAACTCGATCACGCGGACGACTCCCCGCGGTTGCGGAGCCTCACGACGATCATGCCATCCCGCACGGCGACCTCGTGGACCGCCTGACGGACCGAGGCCGACAGCAGATGGCGGCCGTCGCGCACGTCGAACTGCCATCCGTGCCAAGGGCAGGTGAGGGTCGTGCCGCAGAGCGTGCCCGTGCCGAGCGGCCCTCCCTGGTGCGGACAGAGGCCGTCGATGGCATGGAGGCTGCCGTCCACATTGGCGACGGCCACCATTTGCCCCTCGACCACCCGCTCGATGCTGCGGCCCGGGGGGCATTCGTCGATGGAGGCAACCTCGATCCAGTCGGCCATGCGCGAACCTTGGGAACTCTGCCGCGGCCGGCAGCGGGGCCGACCCGCCGAATCAGGCAGCCGACCGGGACACTCTACCGCGTGGTGGCGCACCCCGCCATCGTCGATGCACCCACCAATACTGCGCCGGGGCACGGCGGACCGCCTTCTCCAGAAGGCTCGTGTACCACTGCGACAGGGGGCCCAGGCCGGCCGTCTCGGGCGAGTCTGTGGCCGGATCGGCTACGCCCTCCAGCCGCAGGTCGAGATCAAAGAGGCCGCCGCGCCGCGTCGCCGTGCAGACCATCACCGGCGCCGAGGCCGAGAGCGCGAACACGCCGATCGCCTTGTGAACGCTCGCCGGCCGACCGAAGAAATCGACCCAGCATCCACGCGGGCCGGCGGCCTGGTCGCCAAGCAGACCGATCGCCCCATGCCGCTCCATTGCGATCGCGACGTCGGGCGCACTCCCCTTCTTCGGCAGGATCTCCTGGCCGCGGGACTCGCGAAACTCGTTTACGAACCGGTCGAGCAGCGGGTTGTCGAGTTCACGAGCCACCGAAAACATCTTGAACCCGAAGACGCCGAAGAGATAGGCCGCGAGTTCGAAGTTGCCGAAGTGGCCCGAGAGCACAACCTTCGGCCGATCGAGCCAGAGTGTGCGGACGATCTGCTCCATCCCGTGAATGCGAAGGTGCTTCCGCCAGGTCGTTTTGCGAATCACCCTCGGCGCGTGGGCGATCTCGACGACCATCAGGAGCAAATGCTCCCACATGCCTTGGGCCGCGTCGCGGCACTGCTCGGGCGACCACTCAGGAAAGGCCTGGCGGAGGTTGTCGCGAACCACCGTGCGGCGGATCCGAAGACGGTTGGCCAGCAGGCTCGACGACGAACGGGCGAGCCGTTCGCATGTTTGCCGCGGCAGCGATTGGACGATGCAGATCGCAACGCGCACGGCGACGTAGGCGAGCTGGTCGAGGAGGCGGGTGACGAATGGACGATTCACGGCCGGCGGTTCCGATGGTGGACGGCCGGATTCTCACGAACCCCCGCCCAGAGAACCAGATCGGTTTGGCACGGGGGTCGGGTTGAGCGGCTGGAAAACCATGACGGCAAAGCCCCCTCACCCGGCCGGGATGAGCCCGGAAAGCTGCACCAGGAGCAGCCCGACGCTGACAGCGTTGAAGAGCGCATGCAGCAGGACGGCCGGCACGATCGATCCAGTGTGACGGACGATCACCCCGAGAACGGCCCCCAGTCCGAGGAGCGGCACCCAGGCCAGCCCGTGCCCGGCATGGGCCAAGGCGAAGGCCAGCGACGTTAGGGCGATCGCCGAGCCGGCCCCGAGCCTGGGCTCAAGTTTTTCAAGCCAGCCTTGAAGCACCCGACGAAAGAGGAATTCCTCCGTGATCGGCGCCGCGACGATCGCCGCGACGACGACCAGCCCGATGGCCTCCGGGCTTTGGTGCGTGGCCAGATAGTCGATGATCGGATGCGTGTAGGGAACGATCGTGTTGAGCACCGCCGCGACGGCCAGCAAGGGCGCGATCACGAGCGCGAGCCCCGCGACGGCAAGCCGCAGATCGGCACTCCAGTGAATCGGCCCGAGGCCGAAGTCGCGAAGCGTCGCGCCTCCGGTACGGAGCACGATGGCCGTGACGGCCGCGCCGCCGAACATTGCCACGATGCCGGTCAGCATCTGGCGGTTCATGTCGCCCTGTCCTCCGACGAGCATCTCCGCAACGATCCGCGTGACGAACATGATGCCGACGGTCGCCAGGACGTCGGCCCCGCGCCAGGGAACGGGCCGATGCGGCCGCTCGGGCACGACGGGCATGCCGGCCCATCGGCGACGGAGGATCGCGATCAGCGTCCAGCCACTGGCGACCCACGCCGCCAGCACGGCGGTGGCGAGGGAAACAAGGGCGGCATCCTTGTCCATCGTGCGTCAGCCCCCCGAGTGGCCATCGCCCAGCAGGCGACGGGTGGCCGCGAGATAGCCGATCCCCGACCAGATCGTGGCCACGACGGCCGCCCACGAGACGGTCGCGGCGACGGGACGAATCCCGAGCCCCGCGATCTCCGCCAGGGGCCACGCCCGCGAGGCCAGTTCCAGGGCCACGGCCGCACACTGCAGCACCATCTTGAGCTTGCCCGAGAAGACCGCCGAAAAGTCATGCCCGGCCCGCTCCATCTCCGCGCGGATGGCGGTGACGACCAGTTCGCGGACCACGACCACGACCGCCATCCAAGGCGCGATGGACGATCCGTCGCGGCCTGCAAGAAGCACATAGGCGCCACAGATGATCACCTTGTCCACGAGCGGATCGAAGATCCTGCCGAGCCGGCTCACCTGATTGAATCGCCGCGCCCACCAGCCATCGACCCAGTCGGTCGATGCGGCGACGAGGAAGAGCACCAGCGACGCCCCCCAGGCCTGCCGCTCGACCGCGGCGAAGAGCACAAGCGCGAGAAGAAACCGCGCCGCCGAAAGAACATTCGGCACGGTCCAGACGCGATCGAGCGGGGAAGAACTGCCCATGGCACACATTCTAGTCGGCCTTTCAAAAAGCCATGTCCACTCTCCGCCTCGGCACGTGATGGCGCTGACGGTTTGGGGCTGGCCACGCCCCGGGAGCCGGCGTAGCTGGCAAGCGCAGGCATGGATGCCGGAGCGAAGCCAGGTCCGAG
>JBJTOU010000071.1:0-4447 GCA_046074725.1 Planctomycetia bacterium | reverse complement strand
CATCGAGGCCCGCTTCAGTAGCGAGACGCCCAGCGACGCGATCCGTGAGGCTGTGCTTGCCGATTCGGCCCTTGCGGGCGTAGATCGCGCTGATCTCGAAGCGGCACTCGAGGCGATTTTGGCTGCACGGCAACGGCCCCGTCTGCTCGTGGACTGGGGTGAATTGCCTCAGGTAGGCCGCGCCGCCCGACCGCATTTCAGTCTCATTGCCTCGGGAATCGCCGGCCGGCCCACGGTGAAGGTGACTGTTGATCGAAGCCTCGACAACGATCCAACCGATCCGCTGCGGCAGGTGCGAACGGAGGAGGCGGGCCTCTGGTCGTTCTACGTGCCGTTCAGCCTGACGACCAACGGCCTCGATGCCCGGCCCGGGCTGTATGTGATCGACGTGGCTGTCACGTTTTCACACGTCGCGGCTGGCCAGCCCCGGTTTTTGCAGACGCGAATACGACTCAACATTCCCGATGCCTCGAGCGGCCAGCGGGAGCTCGTGATCGATGGTGACGGCCAGTCGGTCGTGAATCTTGCCGGGCATGACCTGCGGTCCTTCAGCCGCGTGGTGCTGAAAGGGGACGACAAGAGCATCATCAACCTGCAGAACTTCTCCCAGTCTCAGGCTGCCGAGCCGCTCACCGCACCGGAGAAAGCGGTCGTTTACGAATACGAACTCAAGATCAACCGCGACATCCAAGGGCGTTTGCCGCGGCTGATCGACATCGAGCAGCCGTCCAAGGCCGAAGCTCTCTCGCTGATCTGCGGCGACCGCCGGATCCACGTGTTCGCGAAGAAGCGGGTGACGTTCGGCCGCCAGCGGCGCACGGAAAACGACGTCTGCCTCCGATTCCTTCCCCGATCGGAAAAGCACGACGAGGGCAGTCGCGGTATCTCGCGCACGCACATGGCCCTCGATCTGACGGACGACGGGCTCGTGCTCACCGACGAGAAGTCGTCGAAGGGAATCGACGTGGATTGTGATCCGGTGAAGGGCGAGAAGACGTTCACGCATGTTGATGCCCACGGGGGAAGGCACATCGACCTGCCTTCGCAGCTGTCGTCCGCACTGTCGCTTGAGATGGAATTGACGATCTTTGGCCGAAACCCTGACGACCCTGACTTCCGCACCGATCTCGAATGGGACGACGTCTGTTTCGAGACGACGGGCGAGCAGCCATCGCGGCTGTGGCAGGTGGCGAAGGGGTGCGGCATCGAGGCCGCGAGAATCCGTCGGCTCAACAGCGTGACCGAGGAGGAATATGTCTTCTTGTATCGCCACGCCACGATCGGCCGGTCGGCGAAGGACAGCGCCGTCGTCGTTCCGCATCTCCCGACGAATGTCGCTGGTGATCTGCGGCTCCTCTACGCCGGCAGGACGTTCTGGCTGCACTCGGGCGGGAGAGCCAAAATCACGGTCGATGGCGAGCCGATCTCCGGCGCGTGCCTGATCCCGCTTCGGTTCGGTCAGTGCCTGGAAATCGAGATGGTTCCAGTGCACGTCACCCAAGTGGCCCAGTTGCACGTCGACGAGGATCCGGATTTGACGCCGGCCGTAAGGCGCCCGCCTATCGCGCCCGCTGTGGCATCGGCGCCGCCCCCTCTGCCCGCTGGCATGTCACCCCCGCCAGTTGTGCCTCTGCGGTCAGATGGCCAGCACGGCGGCCATCCTGCGCCACCACCTTTGCCGCCTGCAGCCGCCAAGGTTTCGACGCCGGCGGCAGCGACGGGTTCCGGAGACCCCATCCGCGACGCCCTGCGGTCGGTCGCGCTCGTGCACTGCAAAGTTGGTCACGGCTCAGGCTTTGTCGCCGCTCCTGGCATCCTGGTCACGAACTACCACGTGGTCGCCGATGAAGCCGTCGAGGATCTCGAGGCGCTCTTCTTCGACCCGGTCACCCACGCTCAATCCCGCTATCCGGTGTCGCTGGTAGCGGAGGATCCGAACCATGATCTTGCCCTCTTTTCAATAGATGCCCGACTTCCTTCGCTACGCGTCCGCTCCTCGTTTCAGCACCAGAATGGCCAACGTGTCGCCGTCATCGGCAGCCCGGGAGTCGGCGCGAACGGCGAGCGGCTCGAAAACGTGGTCACCGACGGGCGGCTGGGTCCCGTCTATCGTGATGAGTCCGGCCCGCAGCGATGGTCACTCAGCACCACGCTCAATCCCGGGAACTCCGGTGGCCCTGTGCTCGATGCCGACACGGGGGAAGTGATCGGCGTGACCGTGGCGAAGTTCACCACGGTCGAGGGGCTGGCTCTGGCCGTGCCTCACGATGCGCTGACCACCGCCATCGCACGTGCGACCGGGGCATCGGCGGAAGATGGCGGTCAGGCAGGCTCGCTGCACCGCCAACGCTACTGCCTCAGGCGGCTCTCGGGCTTCGTGGCTGCTGCGCTCGCCGCTCTCCGGGAGTGTGAGTCGGAAAACGAGGAACTTGGGGATGGCCCGGCGCCTACATCCGTCACTTCGATCGATACTCAACAGGGCGGCGGCTTTGCTGGCGAGTTCGTCAGCGCCATCGATGGCTTGAAAGCGGAATTCGTTCCCCAACTGGAGTGTCTCCGCGACGACGCACTGTGCCGAAAGGTGGTACGACAGGATCTGGAGCGAGCCTGGAGTGACTTGCACGCGTTGGGGCAGCAACTCGCCAGACCTGCCGATCGACGGGCCGCGTTGGACCGCGCCGCCGCCACGCTCGCCGACCTTGAACTGCTCTGCGAGGGGGTCCGCGTCGAGATCGATGGCTCGCTGTTGGGCGGAAAGTCGGTGTTCGATGCGGCTGACGCCCCATCGCCCGGCCTTTCTCTGGCACTGCAGGCCGTCGCGGCCGCTCCGCCGGGCGTCGCGCCGCTACGCCGCTGGTTCGCGGCTCCTCACGCCAAGCCTCGTTATCTCACGAAGTCGCGATTCACGCTCGCGTGCAGCTGCCCGACCAAACTGTTCTACACGGCCAAGTCCGGCGAATATGCCAACGAATGGCATAGTGATCCGCTCATGGAGTCGCTCGCCAACGAAGGTAATCGCGTGGGCTCGCTGGCAAGGCTGTACTTCCCGGGAGGTGTCCTCGTCGACACGCTCGACCACGCCGAGGCCATCCGGCAGACGGATGCTCTCCTTGCCCGCGACGAGGTCGTGATCTTCGAGGCGGCGATCCGGCATGGCGATCTGTTTATTCGGGCCGACATCCTGCGGAAGACGCTGTCCGGACTCGAACTCTATGAGGTCAAGTCGAAGACCTACTCCGCAGAGGAAGACGATGATTTCACGACGGCGAAAGGAATCGCTGCCGGATGGGTCTCCTACGTGCGCGACGTCGCGTTTCAAAAGCACGTCCTGACCAGGGCATTTCCCGGGACGCCGGTGCGAGCACATCTGTTCCTGCCCGACAAGTCGCGAGCCGCCGTGTCGGATGAACTGGCACGAAAAGCTGCGGCGGCGACGGACGACGCCACGGTCGTGCTCGGCGACGAAGAACTCGCGAGTCCGATCATGCGGGCGGTCAACGTCGACAGCGTGTGCGATCGTGTACTCGGCGACCGCTACACGCTGGCGGGCCAATCACTCCCATTCGAGGCGTACGTTGACACCCTCGCCAGTCATTACCGGGTCGATCGGAAGCTTCAGGCCCCACTGACAACCGCGTGCCTGAACTGCGAGTTCGATGCCTCCTCATTCGCGCTCGCTGTCGGCGAGAAGTCCGGCAAGCGTGAATGCTGGACCGATTTGCTCGGCTGGAAGGACGAGGACTTCGACAAGCTGCAGGCCGTCGATATCTGCGGTCTCTCCGCAGCCCAGAAGAAGAAACTTCTCGACGAGCGGCGGTTGCACATGGCCCAGGTCACGGAGGCCGACATCGACCCGCGACCCGATGGCCAGCCGGGCCTGTCACAATCGCAGCGGCAGTGGCTGCAGGTGACAAAAGCCGTGGGCGAGGACGGCTCGCCCCACCTCGACCGCGATGGTCTTCGGGCCGAGATGGCGGGCTGGCGGTTTCCCCTGCACTTCATCGACTTCGAGACCTGCCGGGCGGCGATCCCGTTCCATCGTGGCAGCCGGCCGCAGGATCTCGTGGCCTTCCAGTTCTCCCACCATGTCATGCAGTCCGACGGCTCGGTGGAGCACGCGGGGGAGTTTCTGTGCACGCAGCAGGGCGTCTGGCCGAACGCCATGTTTGCGGGCATGGTCCGAGAACAGCTCGCAACGGACGACGGCGCGGTGCTGCACTATGCCCCCCACGAGGTCTCGTCACTGCGGGCAATCGCCGGGCAGATCAGGGCCCGGCGGAGCGAGGTAAAGGACGCCGACAGTCTCCTCGCCTTCCTCGACACGATCGCGCCCGCCGGCGACCGCCCGCCGGCCCGACAGGTAATCGACCTCTGCCGTCTCGTGAAACGCTTCTATTACTCCCCGAGCATGTGCTGCTCAAACTCGATCAAGGAAGTCCTGCCTGCG
>JBJTOU010000070.1:0-17512 GCA_046074725.1 Planctomycetia bacterium | reverse complement strand
AGGGGCCCCCACCCGCGTGGTGGGGGGATCAGGTGGCGGCTTGTCCGTTGGCGGGGCCGCCGACGTGGCGCCGGTCGCGGTCGGCTCCGATCCCGGCGGCTCGCTCCTCCAGCCGGCCGGCCTGTGTGGCATCACCGGCCTCAAGCCGACCTACGGCCGCGTGAGCCGCCGCGGGCTGATCGCCTTCGCGTCGAGCCTCGACCAGATCGGGCCGATGGCCCGATCGGCCGCCGATTGCGCGCTGGTGCTCGAGGCGATCGCCGGGCACGATCCGGGCGACTCGACCTCGTTGGCCGACGACGTGCCCCGCTACACGGAGATGCTCGAGAAACCGCTCACGGGCGTGCGGATCGGCCGCGTAGCCGAGCACTACGCCGAGGGTCTCGATCCGGAGGTGGCCAAGGGGGTCGACGAGGCCTTCGCGGTATTCAAGGCGGCGGGCGCGACGATCCACGACGTCACGCTGCCGCATGCGAAGTACGGCGTGCCGACGTATTACCTCGTGGCGCCGTGCGAGGCGTCGAGCAACCTGGCGAGGTATGACGGTGCCCACTATGGATTCCGTTCTTCCCACATATCATCGGGCGACTTCGAATCACCCCTCGTCGAGATGTATTGCCGCAGCCGGGGCGAGGGATTCGGCCCCGAGGTGAAGCGACGCATCATGCTCGGCACCTACGCCCTTTCCTCGGGCTACTACGATGCCTATTACGCCAAGGCGCTCCGTGTCCGTCGCCTGATCCGGCAGGACTATCTCGACGCCTTCGGTCAGGTTGATCTCATCGGCGGCCCCGTCTCGGCCACGCCCGCCTTCAAGCTCGGCGAAAAGACCGGCGACCCGCTGGCCATGTATCTGGTCGATCTCTACACCGTCGCGACGAATCTCGCTGGCGTGGGAGGGATCTCGTTCCCGTGCGGCTTCACGACGGGGGGGCTGCCGATCGGATTCCAATTGCAGGCGCCGGCGCTCGCCGAGCCGCTGCTGCTGCGTGCCGCCGACCGATTCCAACGGCTCACCGACTGGCACACCCGCCGCCCCAAGGCGATCGTCTGACACGCGACCACCATGGCCTCCACGACGCCCACCACCGAGCCCTTCACGACCATCATCGGCCTTGAGGTGCATGTCCAGCTCCAGACGAAGACGAAACTCTTCTGTGGCTGCCCGACGACCTTCGGCGCCCCGCCCAACACGCAGGTCTGCCCGACGTGCCTCGGCCTACCGGGCTCGCTGCCGGTGATGAACCGGCATGCCTTCGACCTCGCGCTTCGGGCGGCCCTCGCGCTCGATTGCAAGATCGCCCCGTTCACGAAGTGGGACCGCAAAAACTACTTCTATCCCGATCTGCCGAAGGGCTACCAGATCAGCCAGTTCGACCTGCCGTTCTCGTCCGATGGCCGGCTCGAGGTCGTCGATCCGAAGGGAGCCTTCTCGCGAACGGTCGGCATCATCCGGGTCCACCTCGAGGAAGACGCTGGCAAGAGCATGCATGACGAGGCGGCCGGCACCGCCGACACCCGCATCGATCTCAATCGTGCCGGCACGCCCCTGTGCGAAATCGTCTCCCAGCCCGATCTGCGCAGCCCGCAGGAGGCCCGTGCCTGGCTCAACGAGCTCAAGCTGCTGCTGGTCTATCTCGGCGTGAGCGACTGCAACATGCAGGAGGGGAGCCTGCGGGTCGATGCCAACGTCAACCTCCACATCCCGCAGCCCGACGGACGGATCGCCAAGACACCGATCGTCGAGATCAAGAACATGAACTCGTTCCGCTCGGTCGAGCGGGCGCTCACCTACGAAGCCGCGAGGCAGTGGGAGGAGTGGCAGATGACGAAGGCCGAGCTGGGCACGACCCCCAAGCAGACCCGCGGCTGGGACGACCCGGCCGGCATCACGCGGGCGCAGCGGCACAAGGAAGAGTCGAGCGACTACCGCTACTTCCCGGAGCCCGACCTCGTGCCCGTGACGGTATCGGACGAACAGGTCGCGGCGGTTCGTGCCGCGATGGGCGTTCCCCCCACCGTGCTCCGGAAGCAGCTCGAGGAGCGGTGGGCGATCTCCGCCTACGATGCCGACGTGCTGGTCAACCAGGGCCGTGAACTGGTCGCCTACTTCGAGGAACTGGCGACGCTCGTCGGCGAGGGCAAAGTGGCGAGCAACTGGATGCAGCAGGACGTGCTGCGGACGCTCAACGAGCGTGGCGGCACGATCGGTGAGTTTGCCGTCCGGCCGCCGCAGGTGGCCGACATCATCGGGCGGATCGCCAAGGGCGATTTCGACACGAGCCGAGGCCGCGAGATTTTCGCCGAGGTGCTCGGGACGGGGAAGGGAGTGGAGGCGGTCGTGGCCTCGATGGGGATCGCCGCGGTGAGCAACGACGACCTCGTGGCACTCTGCAGGGAGCTGATCGCCGCTAATCCCAAGATCGTGGACGACGTGAAGGGGGGCAAGGAGCAGGCGGCGGCGGGCCTCATCGGCCAGGCCAAGAAGAAAAATCCCAACGTCAATCCTGGCAAGGTGCGCCAAACCTGCCTCGACCTGATCCGGGGGATGGATCGCCCCGTCAGTCGTGATTGAGTTCGCGGATCTTCAGATCGCGAAACCAGACCTTGTCACCGTGATCCTGAAGGCAGATCATCCCCGCGGGGCCGCGGCACACTGCTTCACATTCTTCGCATCTCCATACACACGGTGGAGGACGAGAGATTTTCATCAGCACGAATCGCTCGATGATCCGGTGTGGCCGGATTCGGGCAGAAAGAACGCAGCGATTGTCGCCGGCAGAAACACGAACCCCGCCGCGAAGAGCACGGGGCGAAAGTCGCCCGGCACGCTGAAGATGCCGAAGAGGACCGTGCCGGCGGCGGCGGCGAGCCGGCCGAAGTTGAAGCAGAAACCGGCCCCTGTCGTGCGAAGGAGCGTGGGGAAGAGGGGCGGCAGATACATCGTGTAAAGGGCGAACATGCCCGAGGCAACGCCGAGCACCGACCAGGCGGCGATCAGTTCACGATGCCCCCGCGGAACGGCATAGGTGACCGTCATCGCAAGAAAATAGAGGAGGCACATTCCCGCGATCGTGCGGCGGTAGCCGATCACGGCGGCGAACCCCGCGGCGAGAAAGTTGCCCACGATCGATGAGAGCATGAGCACCGTGAAGCCCTGGCTCACGAGTCGGCTGCGGTCGGCATCGGACCAGCCGGACAATTCACCGAGGCCGCGGAGGTGCTGCACGCTCCAGAACGTGAAGGACCAGTGGGCCGTGAGCGAGAGGCCGCAGACGACAAGTGCCCGGAGCGTCGTGCTCAAAACCGGCGGCCGAAAGAGGTCGGCGATCCGGGGATTGGCCTCGGGGCCTGCCGCACGGGCCGCATGCCAGGCCTCGGTTTCGGGAACGGCCCGCCTGATCCAGAGTGTGATGAAGGCGGGCAGGATGCCGACCAAGAACACCATCCGCGGGGGCTGACTGGCAAGCAGGAACGTGGCGATCGACGCCACGACGATCCCCACATGCACGGCCGACTGCAGCACGGCCGCCAGCCACGGCCGCAAGCGACGCGGCCATGTCTCGGAGAGGAGCGCCGCCCCGACGGCCCATTCGCCACCGATCCCCAGCGCGGCGAGGAATCGGAAGATGAGCAGGTGCCACCACTGAGTCGCGAAGGTTGAAAGACCCGTGAAGGCGGCGTAGGTGAGGATCGTGAGCACGAGCGTGCGGCTGCGGCCGATCCGATCGCCGATCACGCCGAAGAACGCACCGCCGCAGGCCCAGCCGACGAGGAACGCCGCCTGGATGACGGAGCTCGTGAGCCCAACGCTGGGGGCGTCGGCCGGCCCCCGGAGCAGTTCGGCCACGAACGGCACCGCCACGAGCGTGTAGAGGTGCATGTCGAGGCCGTCGAAGAGCCAGCCAAGCCAGGCGGCGATGCCCGACTTCCACTGGGCGCTCGAGAGTTCGCCAAGCGAGCGAGCGTCGAGATTCACCGTAGGGAACGGAGCCTTCGTGTCATCCATGCTGTCACCCTTGAAACGCACTGAACGGGCCGTCACCGTAGACGCGCTGGTGGCAGGCCGCAACCGTCGAAGAGACACCGACTTTTTACCTTCCGATCCGTTGGAGTATGAAGTACCATCGTTCGGTCCTTTTCTGGTGGCCATGAACCGTATCGTCACCCTCACCACCGACTTCGGAACCGGAAGCGGTTACGTCGCCGAGATGAAGGGCAGGCTGCTCCATGCGGCCGCTCCCATCACACTCATTGATCTCTCCCACGACGTTCCGCCGCACGACATCCGTGCGGCGGCCTGGCTCGTGGGGCAAGCCTTCGACGCGTTCCCGGCGGGCACGCTGCATGTCGTGGTGGTCGATCCCGGTGTCGGCACGTCGCGCCTGCTGCTTTGGGCCCGCGTCGGCAAACAGGAATTCATCTGCCCCGACAACGGCGTGCTTTCATGGGCAGCGACGAAGGCGACGGTCACGGAGGCCCGCCAGCTGACGACGCTCGACGGGGCGTCTGCCACATTCCACGGCCGCGATGTGATCGCCCCGGCTGCGGTCAGGCTCCTCGATGGCGGCTCGCCCGAGTCGCTCGGGCCTCTCGCGACGGACTTCGTCATGCTTCAATGGCCCGTGCCGCGCGAGACGGAGAGCGCCGTCCTCGGCGAGGTGCTCCATGTCGATGCGTTCGGCAACCTGGTCACGAACCTCCCGGCCTCGCTGCTGCCGCGACTCACGCGACATGGGATGATGCACGTGGGGCCGCATGCGATCGCGACGGTTGTCCGCACCTACGGCGACGCATCTCCCGGCGCGGCCGTCGCTCTGGTTGGTTCACAGGGCTTCCTCGAAATCGGCGTCGTTGAGGGGCGAGCCGATTCACGTTTTTCTGCCCGACCGGGCACGCCGGTGACACTGCCATGAGTGATTCCCCCGGCGACCTCCGCGAGTACGACCGCCACCATGTGTGGCATGCCTTCACGCAGATGCAGGAATACGAGCCGCTGCTCATCGACCGCGGCGAGGGATGCTGGCTCGTCGATACGGATGGCCATCGCTACCTCGACGGTTCGGCGAGCATGTGGTGCAACGTGCACGGCCACCGGCATCCGCGGCTCGACGCGGCGTTGGCGGCTCAGGCGGGGAAGGTGGCCCACACGACGAATCTCGGGCTCTCCAACCCCACCACGGTCGAGTTCGCCCGTCGGCTCGTCGAGATCGCCCCGCCCGGCCTCGAGAAGGTCTTTTTTTCGGGTGACGGATCGAGCGCGATCGAAGCGGCTCTCAAGATAGCGTTTCAGTTCTGGCGGCAGGCATCGCCACCGCAGCCCGCGCGCACAGGGTTCATCGCGATCGGCGAGGCCTACCATGGCGACACGCTCGGCGCCATCGGCGTCGGCGGCGTGGACCGATTCACGGCGATGTTCGCCCCGCTCACGTTCAACGCGATCCGCATGCCGTCGCCAGGGGGGCCGTGCCCGCACTCTGGAAGGCCGGCGCCGTCGCTCGACGAATCCCTCGCGACGCTCGATCGACTGCTTACCGAGCACGCCGGAACGGTGGCCGCCCTCGTGATGGAGCCGCTCGTCCAGATGGCGGCAGGCATCTACGTGCATCCACCGGGATTCCTCCGCGGCGTGCGCGAGCTCACGGCAAAGCACGACGTGCTGCTCATCCTCGACGAGGTGGCAACGGGCTTCGGACGCACGGGCACGATGTTCGCCTGCGAGCAGGAGGGCGTGTCGCCCGATGTCCTCTGCCTGGCCAAGGGCCTCACGGCCGGCTACCTGCCGATGGCCGCCACGCTAACGACCGCGCGGCTGTGGGACGCCTTCCTCGGCGACCAAGCCGACCACCGCGCCTTCTACCATGGGCACACATACGGCGGAAATCCGCTGGCTGCCGCAGTGGGCCTTGCGTCGCTCGACATCTTCCGCGACGAGCGCGTGCTCGAATCGCTCCCACCGAAAATCGAACGGCTGCGGGAGTGCGTCGCCCGGATCGCGGAGCTCGATCACGTGGGGGCCGTGCGGCAGTGCGGTCTCGTCGCCGGGTTCGATCTCGTCGCCGACACGACGACGCATCGCGGCTACCCGTGGCAAGAGAAGCGAGGCACGCGGGCCTGCCTCGCCGCGCGAAAGCACGGGGCATTGCTCCGCCAGCTTGGCGACGTCGTCGTGATCATGCCGCCCCTCTCGATCACGCTCGACGAGATCGATCGGCTCGCGCTCGCCGCCGAATGGGGGATTCGCGAGGCGACGGAATCCGCCCTCGGCGGCCCCGCGAAGGCTCCGTACACGCACCCGATGTCTCCCGCCTCACCCTGAAGACCGGAGTGTATGACCGCGCGCCACCCGAACCCCGTCATCGGCCCGAACTTTCTGCTCTCCACCGACGCATCGCGTGAGCTCTATGCCGCCGCGGCTGACGAGCCCATCTACGATTATCACACGCATCTGCCCCCGGAGGAGATCGCGGGCGACAAGCGATGGTCGAACCTCACCGAGGTCTGGCTTGGCGGCGATCACTATAAGTGGCGGGCCATGCGGGCCAACGGCGTTCCCGAAAGCCATGTCACCGGCGACGCCGCCCCTTATGACAAATATCTCGCCTACGCCCGAACGCTGCCGCGGCTTCTTCGCAATCCGCTCTGGCACTGGACGCATCTCGAACTCTCCAGAATCTTCGGCATCGACGAGATGCTCGACGAATCCTCGGCCCCGCGAATCTGGGCCGCGGCAAACGAGCGACTGGCCGACATATCGTCCCGCTCGCTGCTGGCGAAGTTCCGCGTGGCGATGGTGGGCACCACCGACGACCCGTGCGACGATCTGGACTCGCACGCGGCCATCGCAGGGCGGGGGGGAGCCACGAAGGTCTATCCCGCATTTCGACCCGACAAGGCATTGGCCGCCGACCGCCCCGACATCCTTCGGCCATGGGTCGATCGCCTCCAGCGAGCATCCGGCATCGACTGCTCGACCTTCGATGGGTTTCTCTCGGCGATCGACGCGAGGCATGCGTTCTTCCATGACCGCGGCAGCCGGCTTTCGGACCACGGCCTCAACCACGCCTTCGGTCGTGGCGGCACGAAGGCCGAGGCGGCCGCCGTCTTCGCGGCGGCGCTCAAGGACGAGGCCGGCTCGGGGGCGGCGCTCGATGCCTACCGTGGCTTCCTAATGGTCTATTTCGGAACCCTCGACGCTCGACGCGGCTGGGTGAAGCAGCTGCATCTCGGCCCTCTTCGCAACCCCAACTCGCGGGCGCTTCGCGAAATCGGCCCCGACACCGGATTCGATTCGATCGGCGACTGGCCGCAGATCGAGGGGCTGGCGACCTATCTCGACGAGCTCGAGTCGCGGGGCCATCTGCCGAAGATGGTGATCTACAACGTCAACCCAAGGGACAACTACCCGCTTGCCGCCCTCTGCGGCAGCTTCCAAGGGGAAGACGTGCGGGGAAAGATCCAGTTCGGCAGCGGCTGGTGGTTCCTCGACCATCTCGACGGCATGCGGTGGCAGATCGATGCCCTCTCGCAGCTCGGCGTGCTCGCGAACTTCGTCGGCATGCTCACCGATTCGCGAAGCTTCTTGTCGTTCCCCCGCCATGAATATTTCCGGCGGCTGCTCTGCCGGATCCTCGGCGAAGACGTCGAAGCGGGCCTCCTGCCCGCCGACATGACGTTGCTCGGCGGCATGGTGCGCGACATCGCCTACCGCAACGCGGCGGCATTCTTCGGCATGCCCCCCGGCGACGCCTGATCGCCCGCCGTGCGCGGGGCGGCATCAACGGCCTACTGCGCCACCGACTTGCTCCCATCGGTCGAGCCGCCGATCGGGGCGCCCTCGGGCAGGGGGCGGCATGCGGTCGAGATCCCAAGACGAAGAAGTTCTTCGCGAATCCGTCGGAATCCCTCGAAGGCGTCGGGATAGCACCAGAGCGTGACCGTCACGTCGGGCGTGGCGTTGGCCAGCAGACCGTGAAACCGGGACCGCGGCAGGACCGCCGCGTCGATCGTCTCGCCGACGCCCGCCCCGATCGGCCTCACCACCCACTCCCGCGACCGCACGAGCACCTGGCCGCGGGACTGGTCGATCTTCGTCTCAATCACATAGTCGAGCGTGAAATCCTGCGCGGGGCCGACCGTCTCGATCCGTGCGGCCATCGAGGAGAGGTTGCCCGACTGCCGATGTGTCTGGGCCTTGGCCATCTCGAAGAGTTCGGTGAGCGGGATGTAGGCGATCCGATTTCCCTCGAGCCGGAAATGAATCTCTTCACCGGTCACGGTACGGCCGATCGGCGTCGGATAGGCGAGCACCTCCGTGGTCGTTTGCGGCGCATGGGCGAGGCCTTGGGCCTCCAGCTCCGTCTGTTCGATCTCCTTCTTGAGACGCTCCTTCTTCACGGCCACTTCGGCCGCCTTCACGCGACCGGCATCGGAGTCGGACTGTCGCTTTTCCAGTTCCCGCGTGGCCGCGGACACGCCCGTGGCCAGTTCCACGCGCGCGGCGTCGGCCCCCATCGCCGCGACGGTGACCTGCTCTCCCTGATCGACCAGATCCTGCACCTCGCGCTCCGTCATCGCCACGGAGGCCTCGAGGTTCTCGACCTCATGTTCGAGCGATTCGAGCCGCGGCTCGGTCACCGGTGGCGCGGTGAGCACCAGCGACTGAGCCCGGCCTCCCACCACCATCACGAGGATGATGAGGATGCCGACGATGTTGGTCACGACGTCGAGAAAGGAATCCTGCCCTGCAGATTCGATCTCGGCGGTGCGGATGCGGCGCATGGGAGGGTCTCTCGCTTTTGATCGGCGTCAGGGGGGCGCGAGCATGGCGCTGCGCTGCTGGACCGGTGGCAACGGTCGAATGCCGTCGAACGATTCCTTGCGGCGGGTCTCGAGGCCGCTGTCGGCCAGCAGACGCTCGATGTCTTCGCGACGCGAACGACCGTCGGCCGTTTCCGACAGAATGAGCTGGGGATTCCAATACATTCGGTCGCCGGCGAGTCCCCAGCCCGCCACGCGTCCATGCACCGCCTTCACGAGCAGATCGATCGCGTCGGCCGTATCGGGCCCGAGTGGGATGCGGGTCGTCACCCGTCGGGCGGCGTCGTCGAACAGCCGCAGTTCATTGAGCGAGCACTCGACATGAATCGGTCGCGTCAGCGGGACCGGCCGGTCGGCCGTGGCAAGGCTGGCCCAGTTCCGGCCGCGGGCGCCGGCCATCGAGATGCTTCCTCCGCTGGCGCCCGAGGCCCCGGTGCTCGGGGCTCCCGACGTGCCGCCGGATTGCAGCATGCCAGGAAGCGCGGGCCCGCCACCTCCCCCGGCACCGCCCGCACCACTGGCGCCGGAAACCAGCGACGATCCGGCGCTTGAGCCACCCGATGAGCCAACGCCGGCACCGGACGATCCGCTTTGACTGCGTGAACCCGTGAATGCTGAGCCGTCGGCATACCGTCCGCCCGCCTCGCCGCCTGAGCCAGCGGCACCATCGGCCGACGCCCCTCCCGCGCCAGAGCCTTGTGATCCTGCCGATGATCCAACACCACAGCGAGCGTCTGTCTGGGCGTTCGTTCCACCAGGCCCCGCCATCCCAGCCCGCTCGGTCACGACGAGTGATCCACCGTGTTCCATCGCAGGGCCCTGGGCATCACCCGCGCCGCTGCCGCCACCGAACGGCCGCGCGACGAGCGAGACACCGTCGGCATTCTCCTCGCCTCCAGGCCCGGTGCCGCCCGAGCCCGTGCCATATCCTGCGCCCGTGCCGTTTGCTGGTCCGAAGCTCGCGCCCGCCCCCGTGCCCGTACCGACCCCGGTGCCGCGGCCCGTTCCGTCGCCATCTCCTCCGACGATGCCACGCGTTGCCTGCTGTCGGCTCCAGTCCCATTGCGATTGATCGCCAAGCAGACTCGGCCCCGTGTTCGAAACGACGCCGCCTCGGGTCGTCGCAGCACGGTACTGTGTGGCCGGCTTCGCGGGACGCGATGGTTTTCTCGCCATCAGCCACGCCAGCCGCTCACGGGATTCCTCCACGGCCCGCCGTTCGACGTCGGCGAGCGCCAGATCCCGAGGCGGAAAGGTGAGCGTCCACTCCTCGTCGATCAATTGGTAGCCGAATTCGCTCCCCCACGATTGAATCGCCTCGCGGGCCGCATAGTAGGCCATCACACCCGACGGACGGACCAGGAGCAGCGGGTAGGGCTGGGCCCCGGGGTCGCCATCCGATCCTGTCGTGCTCGCGATATGTTCGCGTGCCGCGCGAAGCGCGCTTGCCAGCGGATTGCCCGGGCCGGGCGGTCCTTCGAAATCGGCCGGCCCCAGCCGGATTCCTTCGGGCTGAAGAAAGACGCCATCGAGGCAGCATTCGATGTAGAGCGGCCTCCTGTGGGTGCCTGCCGAGCCGACGTAGGGCACGACCGCATAGGCGGCCGGCTTCGTGGCCATCTCGCGACGCTTCTCGTCGAGCGACTCCCTCGCGCTTTTGAGCCTGGCCTCGAGCCGCTCGATCTCCTCGTCGGCGACCTGCTTCGACGGATCAGCGGTGGCCAAGGCTGACGCCTTCCGCTCGAGTGACTCAAGCTCGTCGGTGAGCGATCGAACGTTCTGCTCGATGCCCGCCAGCTGCATCCGCGCTTTCGCGAGATCCTCGGCGGTCTTCGTTCGGATCGCCTTCACCTGTTCCAACCGCCAGGCGAGCGTCTCCCTCTCGAGCGCGAGTTCTTCCTCGGCCTGCTGGCGGGCGAGGACCTGTGCCTGCGTTTCCCGAGCCTCGCCCTCCTTCGCCGCGCGGCTGAAGAGCACCAGGAGCACCAGGAGTGCGCCCATCGTGCATAGCAGCACGGCAAGGAACGGAAACAGCGAGATCGTCGGGCCCGCGACGGGCTGCGAACGGCTCATGCAGCCTTTCCAAAGTGGCTCGCAGCCTGGCTCGCGTAGTGGCTCGCAGCCTGGCTCGCGTGGGGCCCCGCAGCCTGGCTCGCGTGGGGCCCCGCAGACTGGCTCGCAAGGTGATTCGCCAGGTGACTTGCGAGGTGACTGGCAAAGTGGCTCGCCTGAGCCGGCTCGACGGCCCGCGGATTCGCACCCACGCGTGCCGCCAGGAGCTGCGTGGCGGCAGAGAGCGTGGTGAGCACCTCGTCGAACCGCCCGGTTGCCGAGAGGGTGGCGAGGTTGTCGTTGAGCGTCTTCTCGAGGTGGGTGAGATCGCGGGTGGCATCGACCACTCCGGCCAGCAGTTTCGTCTGGCCGGCAAGTGCCTGTTCATGCCGCTCCATCGCCTGCATCGCCGATGCCAGCGATTGGGCGGCCACGGCCCAGCGATCCTCGCGACGGGCAGAGAGGTTTTCCTGGGCATGCGCGAGCGATTCCGTCCAGCTCTCGAGGGCCGCCTGAATCGACTGCTCGATCGCCGCCTGCAGACGGTCCCCGGCGGCATCCAGCACGCCGGAGAGGGCCGTCGAGGCCGACTGCTCCAGGGAGCGCCACGACTGCGACTGCGCCTCGATCAGCTTTTCCGAGTTGCGTGTCACCGCTTCGCCGAGGCGGGCGATCGCAAGCGATGCGTTGTCGCTTCCGGCGACCGACTGGAACCTGCCCGCCAGCGACTCCCACGCCGTCGCATCGACTTCGGTGAGGAGCCGCTGCTCCGATCGATCGACGAGAAACTGGCCGAACATCAGCACCATCGACAGCCCGAGGGCCGTCGCGGTGGTGTCGAACGCCGTTCCCAGGCCGGCCACGACACCGGAGATGTTCTCCAACTGCGTGGGCGACAGGCAGGCGATCGCGACCGTGATGCCGATCACCGTGCCGAGGAATCCCATGATGGGGATCGCCCAGATCACGAACCGGACGAGGCCATAGCCTTGGGCGGCGCGAGCTGCGTCGAGATCAGAGAGATATTTGAGGTGATCCTCGAGATCATTGGCCGTTCCCGTTCGGACGACCAGGTCGAGCGCCTCGCGCAGCCGGCGCACGATCAACGTCTCGCCCCGGGGCTCGGAATCGGGCAGCCCCTTCACGAGATCGACGGCCTCCATCGGATCCTGGCCGCCATCGGGAATGGGCGGCAACGTCGCCTCGGAGACGGTTCGTCGCTGCCACATGATCTCTCCGGCCTTGATCACGAGCGCTGCCAGCCCGATGCCGAACATCCACGTCTCGACGTATTCCACCCAGTGACCGGCGAGATAGCGGATCACCGTCGGATCCGAGACCACGCCGCCGTGGATCAGCGCGAAAAAGAAGAAGCTGACCGCAGTTCCCCAGAGGAGCGGCGAACGAAACAGCACGGACCACAAGGCGTTGTTCTTGAACACGACGCATCTCCTCCGACGGGGAATACCACAGTCAAGGCCCGACGGAAACCGACGGACTGTTCCCTTCAATCGGTTTGGCTTGCCAGGCCGGTTGAATCGAAAATGCCGTCGCTATCGGGCGGATTACCCAAACTGCCGGCCCGCCCCAGTCTTTGGGCGCGGCTTGCAACGGTCTTGTCTCACCGCTTCAAGGAAGCGTAGGGTCTGGCCCCATGAATCGATACAACGGAGAGAACGCGGTATCCGCGCAGTCTTCCGCGGGACGACGCATGCCTTGCACCACCATATCCGGCATCCGCGCTTTCGACGGCATGGGTGCCTTCCTCGCCACGGTCCTCTGCCTTGCGATCGCAGCAGGCATCCCAGCCGAGGTCGCATCGGCTCAGACGGAGGGGAGGAGGGCCGCAGGAGTGGCGGCCGGTGAGCCGGGCGACCAACTCTGGATCTCGACCATGCCGCTCGACGAGTCGAGGCATGTCCTGATCGTTGTCGATCCGATCCAGCGGCAGGTCGCCATCTACCATCTCGATGCCTCGGCCGGCACGCTGTCGCTCAAAAGCACCCGCGATATAGGCCCCGACCTGCAACTTGGCGAATTCAATGCCCAGGATCCGAAGCCTTCGGCCCTGCGAAAAATGCTCGACATGAAGGCCGGCCCAGCCCGGGGACCGTGATCCTCGCTGGAAAACCCTGCGGGTTGCGCATGATCTGGCCGCCGCTCATAGAATATGGGAGCGGACGGGGCCGAAGAGAGAATCGGAGCCCGACCGCTGTGGCACGGACATCATGCCAGGACGTTATCTCTCCATCGAGGAAGCCGCCCAGAGGCTTGGCGGCACCGTTGACGAGGTCCATCGCCTCGTCGATCAGAGGAAACTCTACCCCGTTCGCGACGGCGCGACTCTGAAATTCAAGGACGACGATCTTTCCCGCTACCTCGCCGAGCGAGAGGACTCGCTGACCAATCCCGACGACGAGGCCGTGCCGCCCGTCATCGCCGACGCGGCTGATTCCCTTCTCTCCGCCGGCGCCGAGGGCCCCGACCTGGAAATCGACATTGACGATTCCCTCACGCTCAACGTCGAACTCGGCGTCGAGCCGGCGAACCTCTCCGCGCGGGAAGCAACGCCCGCGCCGATCATCGCCCCGATCGACGCCGCCGACAAAGCGGATTCCCTGGTGCTCGCGGAACCGTCGGGCCTCGCCGGGTCGGACGTGATCGAACTGGCCGATGAAGCTCCTGCGTTCGGCGGCAGCGCGATTTCACTCTCGATTTCAAACTCTTCAATCGTATCCCCGAAGGCGAATGCCATCGACTCAGCAGCCCAGTTGGCTCTCGGTGTGTCGGGGCCCATGTCGCTCGACCGTGACGATCTCGAGATCGAGTCGATCATCGAGGCATCCGCGGCGTCGCCTCAGGCCAGCCCGGAGCCGGTTGCGGAGGGGACGCTCGACATCGATCTTGGCGAACCACTGATTCCCGATGGATCGGGGGCCTCGCTGGCGGTCGACTCTGGCAGCGATCTCGCTGCCGGCGCGAGTCAAAAAAGCGGCAAGGTCGGATCGGCGCTTTCCGATGTCCTCGATAGCGGCGTGTTGATCGAGGAGAAGCCGGTCGAGATCGAGGGGATCGTCGCCTGGGACGAAGTGGATCTTGGAATCGAGGAAAAGGCAGACGACGAGGAACCGGCCGACGTTCTCGGCTCGGGACTGGATGCCGACCTCGGAGGCCTGGGCGATGACGACGACCGCTTCGATCTCGGAACGGGGGAGGTCGACGACGAAAGCGCCTCGGTCCTGAACCCCACCGACGAGTCGGGGGATTCGAGCCTCTTCCAGACGGGCGACGAAAGTTCGGCTTTTTCCGGACCGAGTTTCAGCATGGGCGATGCCGGATCGGAGTCGTTCGGCATCCCGGGCGAATTCGTTCCTGAGATCGGCTTCTCGGTGTGGCAGGTCGTCGGGCTGGTCTGCTGTGCGCTCGTCATGCTGGTCGGCGGCCTGGTGGCGTTCGATCTGGTGCGTACGATCGGCACGCCACGGGGCACCGGCCTCTCCAACCACCTGCTCGAAGGGATGGCCGGCCTCTTCAAATGGCGGTAGGCGGAGGTGATCGGCCCGAAAACCGCGCCGAATCGCCTTGGACGAGACAAAGGGCGCTATACTGGAGCATCCGCCACTCCACTGCCACCTGCCTGGATGCCAACGAACGCCCCTGATTCACCCGGTGTCGCCGCGTCGCCTCGCGGTCGCTTGGCAACGGCCATCCTCGCCGCAGCCGGCACGGCGGCGCTCGTCGCAATGGGCTGCAAGGATTCCGCCGATATCCGACCGGGTGATATCCGCGTCTATCGCATCGCCAAGGCGGCCGATTCCGGATTGCCCGCGATCGCCGGCCCACGGGCTGCAGCCTCGTCATCGGGCGTGCGGTACGTTGTGCCGGAAGGCTGGTCGGACCGCGGCGCCACCGGGATGCGGCTGGCGACGCTCTCGATCGGTGATCCAAACGCCAGCCACGAGGTGACCGTGATCCCGGCTGCGGGGACGCTCGAAAGCAACGTCGCCAGGTGGGCCGGACAACTCGACCCGAAGGCCGATGATGCCGCGCGGGAGAAGGCTGCGGCGGAGGCGATCGCAGCCGCCGAACGGCTCGATCTCGAGGGCACGGAGGCGACCGTCGTGTTGCTTGTCGTCCCATCCGAGGAGGGTGACGATGCCGAGGCGATCCTCGGCGCGATGATCCCCGTCGAGGGCGGATCGTCGCTCTTCGTGAAATTCAAGGGGCCCGCTGCAGTCGCCAACCGTGAGCGGGAGAATTTTCTCCGCTTCGTGTCGTCGATCCGCTGGCGGTAGCGGTTTCTCCTCATCCCAAAGGACGCAGCATGGCCACCGGCAGTCTTCCCGCGACGCCCATTCGATTCGCAGCCGCCCATTCCGGCCATCCCGCGGACGCGGCGGGCACGCTCGCATGGCGGGCCATGCGGGCCGCGGGGTCGCTCAAGATCACGGTCGTGATGTTCCTCGCCGCGACGTTTCTGCTCTTCATCGGCACGCTCGCCCAGGACGAGAAAAATCTGCCTGAAGTGAAGGCCGAGTATTTCAACAGTTGGGTGGCGAAGGTGCCGCTGGCCGACTTCCTCCCCGTCACCATTTTCGGCCCCACGAACGTGCCAGGGTGGTTTCCCTTTCCGGGTGGAGCCACGATCGGCCTGGTGCTGATGGTCAACCTGATCGCCGCCAAGGCGACGAGGTTTCACGTCGCCGCCCGTGGCAGCAGGCTCGTGTGGGGCACGGCGGTGACGATCCTCGGCGGGCTGTTCACGGCGGCCGTCGTGCTCACGGGCCATCAGGCCGACGGGCTCCAGGGCAGGCCGCCGATCGACTACCTGACCGTCTGGCGGATGGTGCAGGGAGGAAGCATCCTCGGCACGATCGGCCTGGCGCTGGCGGCGGTTTCGAACCGGCATCGCCTCGTCCGGGCGATTCTCGGCGGCCTGGCGGCCGTGCTCGGTGTGGTGGCCATCTTGATCATCGCAGGCGGAGACTCCTGGCGGATGAACGATCCGGGCCTGCGCATCATGTGGCAGCTCATCCAGTCGAGCGCCGCGTCGCTCGTGCTTCTGGCGGGACTCGTCCTCGTATTCGGCCCGCGCGGAGGCAACGTGCTCATCCATGTGGCCGTCGGGCTCCTCATGCTCGGCCAGTTCGTCTTCGGCGACCGCCAGATCGAGGAACGGATGGCGATCGTCGAAGGTCAGACGACGAATCTCGCCTTCCGCACCGACGAGGTGGAGCTGGCCGTCATCGACACCAGCGACCCGACCGACGACGCGATCACCGCGATCTCCGACCGTCTCCTCCATGCCCGTGTCGGCGGCTCGCCGATCGCGGCCGATGGTCTTCCCTTCGATCTGCGGGTCGTCGAGTACTTTCGCAATTCGAGCGTTGTGCGAGTCGGGCCCGCAGCTCCCAATCGAGCGACAGCCGGCCTCGGCACGCAGTGGCTCGCCAGCGACAAGCCGCCGGAGGGGGGCGCATCATCAAAGCCCAACATCGCCTCCGCCTACGTGCAGGCCGTCGAGCGGGGCACGAATCGTGATCTCGGCACGTTCCTCGTCAGCCAATTCCTGAACGATCAGGGGCAGATCTTCATGGGTGCGGGAGGCGATGCGTGCGACACGATCGATGCGGGGGGCAAGCCGTGGCGGCTTCAGCTCCGCTATCGACGGGAGTACAAGCCCTACCGCGTGACGCTCGACGACGTTCGAAAGATCGACTACTCGGCAAGCGAGACACCTCGCGACTATTCGTCGTACGTCACCTTCACCGATCCGACCACGAAGACGGAGCAGAAGGGGCGGATCTGGATGAATAATCCCGTCCGTTACCACGGCGAAACCTTCTACCAGAGCCAATATTCACAGGTCGATCTCGGCGGCGGAAAGGTCGGCGAAATGACCGGCCTTCAGGTGGTGGAGAACGCCGGCTGGCTCATCCCTTACGTCGCCTGCGTGCTCGCCTTCTGGGGCATGCTCGTCCACTTCGGCGGCACGTTCGTCCGGTTCGCCGATCGGCTCGAGCGGGAGTCGGCGACCGTGACGCACGCTGCTTCGGCCCGCTCTGTGGGCGCCCATTCGACGAGGAAGCATCGCGGCCCCGCCGGCGACGAGGAGGCCCTCGTGCGGCCGTGGCGTGGATGGCGCGAGCCCGTGATCGCCCTCGGCCTCGTCGCGCTGGCCGTCCTTCCGGCCGCCCTCTCTCCCTCGCCATCGCCGACCGAGGCCGATTGGCGTGGCGTCGGCGCGATTCCCATGATGCACGAGGGACGCATCAAGCCGCTCGACAGCGTCGCCCGCAACACGCTCCAGCTGCTTGGCAATCGCTCGTCGGTGGTCGTGCCGAAGGACGCGCCGGGCAAGGCTTCCCATGGCCGGATTCCCGCATCGCGGTGGCTGCTTGCTCACATGGCCGGCGCCGACTGGGTCGATCACGTGCCGGTGTTTCGCATCGATGCCCTCGAGGTCCTCGACCTGTTCGACCTGCCCCGTCGGCAAGGGCATCGCTACTCGGCCGCCGAACTGGCCGGGGGCCGCGCATCGCTGCGGAAACAGATCGAGGCGACCCGCGACCTGCCACCGGAGCAGCGGAGTTTCGTCCAGAAAAAATACCTCGAGATCGAGCAGAAGCTGATGGCCTAC
>JBJTOU010000069.1:0-11625 GCA_046074725.1 Planctomycetia bacterium | reverse complement strand
CGTTGAGGTAGGCCGGAAGCGTGGCGACGAGCGTCTTGCCCTCGCCGGTGATCATTTCGGCGATCGCGCCCGAGTGGAGCACCATGCCGCCGATCAGTTGCACGTCGTAGTGCCGCATGCCGAGGAACCGCTTGCCCCCCTCACGGCAGACGGCGAAGGCCTCGACGAGCAGATCGTCGGGCGTCTCGCCGGCGGCCAGACGGCGGCGAAACTCGGCCGTCTGGCCGCGGAGCTCCTCGTCGGTCATCGCCTGGTAGCGAGGCTCGAGGGAGTTGATGGCTTCGATCTTGGGGTCGAGCCGACGCAGGTAGCGGGCGTTGGACGATCCAAAGAGGCCCGTGATGAACCGCTCCAGCCGGGTGCCGGCGGCGGAGGCGCCATTGGAGACGGAGTCCCAGATGCGTTCGAGAGTTTCCATAGTTCCCCTCGATTCTCGCGGGGAATCGGTGCGGGGGTCAAGGCGACCGGTGCGGCGGTGATGGCCACGATCAGAATGGATCAGAATGGACAGGCCGAGTGCCATGCGACACGACGGCCGTCGTCGGGGTGGGCGATCGCCAGATGGGTGGCGTGCAAGAGGAGCCGAAGAGCCTGTCGAACGGCCGCTTCGTCGGCATAGAGCGGATCGCCGAGGATCGGGTGGCCGAGCGTGGCGAGGTGCAGCCGGATTTGGTGGGATCGCCCCGTGATCGGCTCGACCTCCAGCCGTGTTCGATCCCCCATTCGCTGGAGCACGCGCCAGCGGGTTTGCGAGGGGCGGCCGGCGGCCGCGTCGATCCGATAGCGGGGCGGCCGGCGCGGGTCGCGGTCGATCGGAAGGTCGATGAGCCCTTCGTCGGCCTCGGGCAGGCCGTGGACGATGCACTGGTAGCGCTTGTGCACCGATCGCTCCTCGAACTGTCGGCCGAGCTGCCGCTGGGCGGGCGGATCGAGGGCCATGAGCATGAGGCCCGAGGTGTCGCGGTCGAGCCGATGGACGACGCGGGCGTTCGGCAGTAGGTGTTGCACCCGCGTGGCGAGGCAATCCTGCAGGTCGGGGCCACGTCCCGGAACGGCCAGGAGCCCGGAGGGCTTTTCGAGCACGATCAGTCGGTCATCGCGATGGACGATGGCATTGAACAGGGCGGCATCCATGCATCGAGTATCCGTGCCGGCTCGAATCACGCCACTCAGCCGTGTCATCCAAGATCGAATCTCCGGTCGTAGCAGGCCAGGCAGGGATCCGGTGCCATGGGTCGGCTACACTCGTGGTCACACCGACCATGAGCCAAAGCCGTCCGAACCTCCATCCGCGCCGTGACCTTTCCGGCCAGCTCCTTTTTCTCGGCACCGGCACGAGCGTCGGGGTGCCCATTGTCGGCTGCGGCTGCGAGGTCTGCTCCAGCGGCGACCCGCGAAACCAGCGGACCCGCACGAGCGTCGCGATCGGCCTGCCCGAGGGCACGCTCCTCATCGACACGACCCCCGACCTTCGCACGCAGCTGCTCCGCGAACGGCTCGGCAGCGTCGATGCCGTGCTCTACACCCACGACCATGTCGATCATGTCTATGGCCTCGACGACATCCGCCCCATCTGCTTCGCCGCGGGCAAGCCGCTCCCGGTGTATTGCGAGGAACGGGTCGAGCAGCGGATCCGCAAGGCGTTCGACTACGCCTTCGAGACCGCTCCAACGCCCGGCGGCGGCCTGCCGAGGGTGACCTTCCAGCGGATCACGGCAGCGGCCTTCGACCTGCTCGGGGCCCACGTCGTGCCGCTGCCGCTCCGCCACGGAGCCTTCCATGTGCTCGGATTCCGGTTTGGGAACCTCGCCTACTGCACCGACACCAACGACATCCCGGCAGAGACCTGGCCGCTGCTCGATGGTGTGCACACGCTCATCCTCGACTGCCTGCGGCCGCAGCGACATCCGACCCATTTTTCACTCGACGAGGCGATCGCCGTGGCCGCCCGCGTGGGGGCCCGCCGCACGCTCTTCATCCACATGTCGCACGATATCGAACACGCCCAGGCGTCGGCACGATTGCCCCACGGCGTCGAATTCGCCTACGACGGGCTGACCGTGCCGCTGGCGTGACGGATCGGCCGGAGCGAGTTCCCGATCACCGAGAGCGAGCTGAAGGTCATCGCCGCCGCGGCGAGCATCGGGCTCGTGACATGCCCGACGAGCGGGTAGAGGGCACCGGCAGCGACCGGGATTGCCAGCACGTTGTAGAGGAAGGCAAGGAAAAGGTTCTGGCGGACGGTTCTCATCGTCGCCGTCGCCAGCGCGATCGCACGCGGCACTGCGGCGAGGCCGCCGGAGAGGAGCGTGATCCCGGCGGTTTCAACGGCCGCATCGGCCCCCGAGCCCATCGCCACTCCGACATCGGCCGCGGCCAACGCCGGGGCGTCGTTGATCCCGTCGCCGACGAAGGCGATCGTGCCGGCCGCCGGATCTCGATGCCGCTGGCCGGCCAGCCACCGGGCCTTGTCTTCCGGCGTCATGCCTCCGTGGGCTTCCTCGATGCCGACGAGCCCCGCAACATGCCTCGCCGTGGCATCGGCATCGCCCGAGAGCATCACCACACGCGTTCCGGTGGATCGCAGCCGCGCCACGACGTCGGCCGCCTCCGGCCGCGGCATGTCGGCGATCATGAACGAGCCGGCCAGCCGGCGATCGATCGCGACGACGATGGTCGTCGTTGCAGCCGCCGGCAAGCCAGTGTCCCATGACGAGGCATCGATCCCCTCGTCTCGTAAAAACGCGGCGCTGCCCACGAGCAGATCATGCCCCGCGGCACGGCCACGGATTCCCCGGCCGACGACCGCCTCCACCCGCTCGGCCGCCGTCGGCTCGATGCCCGCCGATGCCGCTGCCTCCACGAACGCCCGCGCGACCGCATGCTCGCTTGCCGTCTCGAGCCCTGCGGTGCATGCCAAGAGCCGCCGGGCGGGGCCGCTCGTCCACGCTGGCGGCTCGATCCCGGTGATCGATTCGATCGATCCATCGGTGTCGATCACGCGCGCCGCCACGATCCGCGGCCGGCCCTGCGTGAGCGTGCCGGTCTTGTCGAAGACGACGGTCGTCGCCCGGGCGAGGTTTTCCATCGCCTCGGCGGTTCGCACGAGAATCCCGGATCGGGCCCCGCGACCGATGGCCACGGTCATCGCCAGCGGTGTCGCCAGCCCAAGCGCGCAGGGGCATGCGATCACAAGCACGCTCACCGCCGAGAGCAGGCCCATCGCCATCCGTGGCTGCGGGCCGAACAGCGACCAGCCGGCGAACGTGGCCGCCGCCGCGGCGAGCACCGACGGCACGAAGACGGCGGCGACCCGATCGGCCAGTTGTTCGACCGGTGCCCGATGCTCGTGGGCCTCACGGACCAGCCGCGTGATCCGGGCGACGAACGAATCGGCCGAGGCACGTTCCGCCCGCATCACGATCGCGCCGGTGCCATTGATGGCGCCGCCGAGCACCCGGTCGCCGACCGTGCGATCGACCGGGATCGGCTCGCCGGTGAGCAGCGATTCATCGCACGACGTGATGCCCTCCACGATGACGCCGTCGGTGGGGATCCGCCCACCCGGCCGCACGCGGAGCCGGTCGCCTGGCACGACGGAGCCCAGCGGCACGGTTTCCATGGCGCCATCGGGGCCCAGACGCTCGGCCGTCGGCGGCGAGAGATCCAGAAGCGATCGGATCGATGCCGTCGTGGCCCGGCGGGCCCGGGTTTCGAGCAGCTGCCCGACGAGCACCAGCACCACGATCATCCCGGCCGATTCGAAAAACACCTCCACGCTCCCGTCGGCACGGCGGAAGGCGGCGGGAATGATCCCGGGGGCGACGGTGGCGATCGCGCTGGCCGTCCATGCCACGAGCACCCCCAGCGCGATCAGCGAAAACATTCCCGGTCGGCCACGCCTGAATCCCTCCCAGCCTCCGACGAGGATCGGCTGGCCACCCCAGAAGACGATCGGCGTTGCAAGAAGCAGCTGAAGCCAGTTGCCGGCCGTGCCGCCGAGCCAGGAAGGCAGCCATGATGGCGGGGCGTGACCGGCCGCATGCGAGGCCATGCCCGTCATGGCCATGGCCATCAGCGCCGCCGCGAGGATCCCGCACGGCAGCAGCCGCTGCCGCTCCTTCTTCGGAAGCGGCTCCTCCCGCGCGCAGCACGGACGAAGCGGCCCGCTCCCAGGGCCGGCGTGGCTGGTCGGCGGAGCCTCGATAACCGTCAGGGATGGGAGCACGATTCACCCGGCTGGGAGTTCGAAGCAGTTTGCAAACGAGCGAGCATGGCGAGGGCATTGCCCGAGTCGATCGCTGCCGCGGCCCGCCCCGCCGCCGCGGGCAGGTCGGCAGAAAGTCCGGCGGCCCAGAGGAGCGCGGCCGCGTTGAGGATCACGATGTCGCGCCGCGGACCGGGGAGCCCCACGAGTACCGAGCGGATGCACTCGGCGCTCTCGGCCGCATCGGCGGCCCGAAGCGAGTCGCGGCCGGTCGCAGCCGCGGTGGCGATCCCAAAATCCTCGGGCCTCCAGGAGGCTTCCGAGATGCCGCCGGACGAGACATCGAGCACGTGGGTCGGCGCGAAGAGGCTCAGCTCATCGACGCCATCCTCGCTGCGGACGATCACGGCCCTGGTGAGGCCGAGCATGCGGGCTGCTTCGGCCAGCGGCCGGCGGGCGTCGTCGCGGCCCACGCCGATCACCTGCACGGTGGCTCCGGCCGGATTGCACAAGGGGCCGACGAGGTTGAAGACGGTCGGGCGGCCGATCGAGCGCCGGAGGTCGCGAACCGCCGCCAGCGCGGGATGATGGGCCGGCGCGAACACGAAGGCCAGGCCGATCTCGGACAGGCATCGCTCGACCACCGGCGGCGAGGGGGCGATGGCGACGCCGAGTGACTCCAGCACGTCGGCGCTCCCGGTGCGGCTCGACACGGCTCGGTTGCCATGCTTCGCGACGGGCAGGCCGGCGGCCGCGACCACGATCGCCGCGGCCGTGCTGATGTTGAACGTTCCCGATCCATCCCCGCCGGTGCCGCAGGTGTCGCCTATGACGGCCCGTGGCGAACGGACCGGCAGCATCCGTCCGCGAAGCGCATCGGCGACGCCGGCGATCTCGGCGGCGGTGGGTGGGCGATCGGCCGTCGCCTCGAGCCACGTGGCGAATCGGTCCAGCGACAGCGTGGCATCGAGCACCGCATCGACGAGCATGCGTGCGCCGGATCGCGAGATGGCGGCGCCTGCGGCATGGTCGCGGAGCACAGTCTCCGGCGTCGTGGGAATGTCGGCGGGCATCGCGGCATCGGGCTCCTGGGGCGTTGCAGACTGAAGGGTATTGTCGCACGGACCGTGCCGGAAGACAGGCGACCTGTCCGGTCGCGATCAGCCGGGCCGCGGCCCGGCCGTTTCCAAGCGAATTCCCGGCCTGCTACGATCCTGGAATGCCGCGCAAGGTGATCATCGACTGCGACCCCGGAATCGACGACGCCGTGGCCCTCACCATGGCGCTTTTCGACCCGCGGCTTGACGTGCTGGCGGTGACGGCTTGCGGCGGCAACGTGCCGCCGGAGCAGGCGACCGGCAATCTGCAGTCGCTCGTGAAGCTGCTCGATCCCCCGCGGCTGCCCCGGATCGGCGTGGCGGCGGCCGATTCCATCGTTCCCTCGCGGCCCTTCAGCCTCCATGGCAGCGATGGCCTCGGCGGTCTCAATCTGCCCGTGGCCAACCTCCATGGCGCCCACACCGCCGAGAAGGTGATCTGGGAGACCCTGCGTGCCCATCCCCGCGAGGTGACGATCGTCGCCCTCGGGCCGCTCTCCAACATCTCGCGGGCCATCTCACGCGACCCGTCGATCGTGGAGCTGATTCACTCGGTCGTGATCGGCGGTGGCACGATCAACGGGCGTGGCAGCGCGACGGCGGTCGCCGACTTCAATTTCTACTGCGATCCCCATGCCGCCCGACATGTGATCCGCGAGCCGCTCACGAAGACGCTCGTCCCGCTCGAGACGACCGGACAGGTCGTCTTCGGCTTCGATATGCTCGGCCAGCTTCCGGACGAATCGTCGCGTGCCGGCCTGATCCTCAGGCGGATGCTGCCGCACTCGTTCCGTGCCCACCGGCAGATCCTCGGCAGCGAGGGGATCGTGATGCACGACGTCGTCGCGCTGGTAGCGGCGACCAACCCGGAATTGTTCGAGCGGACGACCGTGGCGGCCGACATCGAGACATCGGGCGATCTGACGACGGGCATGCTCGTGCTCGACCGCCGGCAGATCAAGACGGCCCGTCCCAATGCCGACCTGCTCACGGCATGTGATTCCGCGGCGGTGGCGGATTGCGTCTTGCGGAGCCTGGCCGCCGCCGGCGAGGCGACGGCGTGACCCTCATTCGAACTCTTCGCGGCTGGCGACGGGGAGCGAAAGTTCGATCAACGCCCGGTCGCGGAAGACGCCGAGCGTGACGGTGTGGTCGGTGGGGGTGGTGCTGACAAGGCTGACGAGGTGGTCGTCGTTCTCGATGGCCGTGCCGTCGAATTCGAGGATCACGTCGCCGGGCTGGATGCCGGCGACTTCCGCGGGCGAATCCTTCGTGACCGCCGTCACGCGCGCTCCCAACGGTCGAACGAGTCCGAGCTGATGGGCCGCCTCCTGCGTGAAGACGCCGTCGAGCCTCACGCCGAGAAAGGCTCGCGAGACGGTGCCGGTCCGCACGAGCTGGTCGGTGACGAACAGCACCATCGAGATTGGGATGGCGAACCCGATCCCCTCGTTGCCTCCGGAGTTGCTGGCGATCGCCGTATTGAGCCCGATCACCTCACCCCGTAGGCTGACGAGCGGGCCGCCGCTGTTGCCGGGGTTGATGGCGGCATCGGTCTGGATGAAATCCTGGAACTTCACGCCCCCGTCGCCGAGATCGAGGTCGCGTCGTCCCTTGGCCGACACGATGCCCAATGTGACCGAATGCGCCAGGCCGAACGGGCTGCCGATGGCCAGCACCATGTCGCCGATCTGCACCGTGTCACGATCGGCGAGCCTGGCCGTTTGCAGGTCGTCGCCCTCGATCTCCATCACCGCGATGTCGGTGCCGGCGTCCGTCCACAGCCGCATCGGCCGAAGCTGCCTTCCGTCGTCGAGCCGGATCCTGATCGTGTCGAGATCGGCCCGGTTGATGACATGGCGGTTGGTGATCACGACCGTGCGGCCGGCCACCTCGGCGATGACCCCAGACCCCGCTTCCTCCTCGCTCGCTTTGCCGTTCTTCGGTCGCAGCAGCGGCTTCTTGGCGTCGATGTGAACGACTGTGGGCCGGAGCAGCTGGGTGAGCCGGCGGAGCTGGGCGGCCTGCCGTTCGAGAAAGTCGGCCTCGCGGACCACCTGCTCGTAGAGCTGCTCCCGCTCGCGGTCGCTCAGGCGGGGCGTTCGAAGCGGATCGATGCGCTCGGGTGCCACGGTCCGGGGCTGGATCGGCGCCAGTCGGATCGGCGGCTCGTCGGCCCCTGCGACCGTCGGCCAAAGAGCCCATGCCCAGATCGCCGCCCCAGCGAGAAGGGGGCGATGGATTCGGGTCGGGCGCTGGCTCATGAACGGTCTCCGCACACGTCAGCATACCCGAGGACGATCAGGAGATGTCGATCTCCATTTCGCCCGACATTTCCTCGGATGACTCCGCCCGGCCGACCGGCCCGCCGGTTCGCTCGATATCGCGCTGGCAGTTGATGCACATGGTGGCATAGGGCAGGGCGTTGAGCCGGGCCATCGGGATTTTGCAGTTGCAGACCTCGCAGAGCCCGTAGGTGCCCGCCTTCATGCGTTCCAGGGCGTTTTCGATGGAGGCCAGTTCCCGGCTCTCCACTTCTGCCAACTGTGAACTGATCTCGTCTTGGGCCGAATCGTAGGCGGCGTCGATGACGTCGCCCGGAGATTCGCTCCGCAGTTCCCTGAGAAGCGTGAGGTCCCCCGCCAACGCCCCACGGAGGGCGTCGCGTCGCCGGACAAGAATCGCCCGGAGGTTCAGAAGTGCGTCTTTGCGTGCCATGGTGTCTGCTCCGCGCCGCCCCCGGCGGCCTTGGCAGGGGCCGAAAGGGGCTGGGTCGCACCAAATACTACGCCCCGCGTCTCAAATGGTTCACCCGTCGATTTTCGGCAAAAAACGGGGGCACAATCGAGGCAAAGCCGATTTCGACAGTTGGCGGAGGCAGGGCGGAGTCTGCGGCCACGGATCGTCACATGGTCGCCGGCTTGAAGCACCAGACGGTGCCGTCACCATTTGCCAGCACGACCCGGCCGTTGGCCATGGCCGCCCCGCCGGCAAAGTCGCCGCCTGCGTCGAATTCCCAGACGGGGTCCCCTGTGGCGGCATCGACGGCCACGATGCGACCGGCCGAGTCGCCCACGATCACCACCTCCCGGCCGTCCTCGCCCGCCGCATGAACGACCACCGGCGAGGCATCCACGCGGCCCCGCATCGGATGCCGCCATCGCTGGGCACCGTCGGCCGTCGCGAACGACTCAATGGCCCGGCCGCGGGAGCCGACGATGGCAAGCCCGCCGGAGATCGCGGCGCTCGAACGGTACGACTTTCCCTTGGCCGTGGACTGGGTTTTCCATGCCTCGCGCGGCTGTGCGATGTCGATGGCGTGAAAAGTCCCCGCTTCGGTGCCGAAGAAGGCTCGGCCCCCCTCCGACGCGGGCGTGGTGCCTGTCGGACCATCGATCGGCACGGCGCCTGTCTCCTTGCCGGTGGAGGCGTCGATCAGATGGAGTTTGCCGTCGCATCCGGCCACCAGCACGATGCCTTCGGCCACCGTTGGGGCGCAGCGGATCTGGTCGGCGATCGTATGGGTCCACACGACCATGCCATCGGCGAGATCGAGGCAGGTGAGGGTCGTGTCCTGCGAGCCGACGAGCACGCGAAGCCCGTCACGGGTCGGCATGATCGTCGGCCCGCCTGAAATCTCCCCCTCGGTGCGATGCTGCCAGCGGACCTCTCCGGTTCCGCGGTCGAACGCCCGCACGCCGCCCTCGGCATCGCCTGCGACGACCAGCGGCATCGCCGGATCGGTCGAGAGGGCAGCGGCCGCCGGGAAGCCGGCCGAGCCCGAGAACGTCCATCGCGTTTCGCCCGTTTCAAGCGACAGGGCACGGAACGTTCCGTCGAGGTCGCCTACGAAGATCGTGCCGTCGGCCACGATCGGGGTCGCCTCGAAGGCCGTCTTCCCGAACGAGCGGTGCCATGCCTCCCCCAGGGGGAACCGTACCCGCATGGCCGATCGGCCGGTTCCTGCCAGCGTGCCGCGGGCCATCGGCCAGGCGTCGGCCGGGGCCTCGTCGGCCGCCTGGGCGGCCCATGGCACCGTGGAGAGCACGAGAACCATCAACCACGGTTTCATCGCGCGGCCTCGTAGAGCGAGGCGAGATCGGCGGTGGACGCGGGCCGCGGGTTGAATCCCGCGGTCCACTGCGTCGCGGCGGCTGCAGCGAGCCGGGGTATGTCGGGCGACGCGATGCCCAGCGACGCAAGCGTCGTGCCCAGTCCGCCGCGGTCGAGCAGGGATGCGAGCCAGTCGGCGAGCCCCGCGGCCGCCTGACGCGGAGTCGATGGATCGATCATCGCCATCAACTCGGCATAGCCATCACCCGAGGTGTCGGCATTGAACCGCACGACATGCGGCAGCATGAGCCCCACGGCCTGCCCGTGGACGATGCCATGATCGGCCGTCAGCGGATTGGCGCAGGCATGGGCCGCGCCGAGCATGGAATTTTCGATCGCCAGTCCGGCCCAGGCCGCGCCGAGCTGCACCGCGGCGCGGGCCTCGCGGTCGCCCTCGTCGTCGAACATTCTCGGCACACCCGCAGCCAGCAGCCGCCACGCCTCCCGCGAGAAGATCCGCGATGCGGCCGTCGCAGCACGGCTGACATGGCTCTCCACGGCGTGCGATACCGCATCGATGGCCGTCAGGGCCGCGACGCGGCCGGGCTGCGTGAGCGTCAGGTTCACGTCGAGGATCGCGACCCGAAACGCTGCACGGTCGTCACCGCAGGCCATCTTCACGTGGGTTGCGGCATCGGTGATGAGGGCGAACGACTGTGTCTCGCTCCCCGTGCCGGCCGTCGTCGGGACGGCGATCGATGGGAGCATCGGGCCCTTGTCGGGGGCGGCCGTGTTGCGTCCCCAGTAGTCCTGCATCCGTCCGCCGAAGGAATGGAGGAAGTTGATCCCCTTGGCGCAGTCGAGCGAGCTGCCGCCGCCGATCGCCACGATCAGATCGGGACGCACCTCTCGGGCGACGGCCGCCCCGGCCTCGACATGATCGGTCGTCGGGTTTTCCCCGAACTCCTCGAAGCGAGTGCAGGCCACCCGCACGCCCTCGAGGGCCGAGATTCCGGCCGCGGCATGCCCCGCCTTCACCACACCGGGATCGCTCACGACCAGCGCCCGAGTGGCCCCCATGTCGCGGGCGATCGTGCCGAGCCTTCCGACCGTACCGGGCCCGACGACGAGCCGCGTGGCCGCACGCAACTCGAAGGGACTGGCAGCCGTTTCCATCATGAAACCTGCAACGCCCGCGAGCGGTAGAGAAAATCGATGATGTTGCCCTCGTGCGGCTGGAGCCAGTCGAGCTTCGTGGTGGGGATCGGCCCGAGGTTGAGCCGGTCGATGTGCGTGCAGTCGATGAGACGCTGCTGAAAGGCTTCGTCGTGGGTGATGGCCGAGCAGACGAGCGTTGGGCCGATGCAATCGAGCATCTTCTCACTCGGACACTCGACCACGCTCACGAACGGGAACATGTATTCCGCCTTGGCGATCGCCGGCTCGGGGCTGGTGCAGTGGACGACGGTCGGTCGCAGCCAGCCGCAGCGTTCGCCTTCGACGAATCGCGGGCCGTAGGCCGCCGTGGCATGGGTCACGCCGGGCGAATGCAGGCCCGTCTCGATCTGTTCCCAGATCGCCTTGGCGGCGCCCGGGATCGTGAAGGCGGCGAGTTTCGCGTCGGGATCCTGCGGGGGCTTCACGTCGATCGGCCCCAGCCGCGCGGCGAGGGCCTCCGCGATCGCCATCGTGTGGCGGCTGGCGTAGATCGCCGAGGCGTTGATGCAGCCCCGACCGCTGTTGATCGCGACGCTCTCGGCCATCATGTCGAGGTGCTGCTCCCAGTCGTCCACGCAATCGTCGCCGAGGATGATCTTGGAGAAGCCAGGCCCGTGCACCTGCACGCCGGGGTTGCCGCGATACTGCTCGACCGTCTTCGCGCTGCCGAAGATCATGCTGCGTCGGCAGCCGGAGAGGATCGCGGCGCCGACATCAGTCGCACCTGGATAAAGTCCGATCGCCTCGGGCGGGATGCCCGCCGCCACCATCGCAGCCGCCATGCGGTAGGGCGTCCACGGCTCTTGGCTGCCCGGTTTGAGCACGAGCCCCACGCCCAGGGCGATCACCGGCATCCAGAGCGTGTGCACGCCGGGCGAATTGGAGGGGAGCACGAGTCCCAGCACGGGCGACTGCGCCTGGTAGCTCACGGTCACGCCGCGGTGCTCCCGTCCGGAGCCGCGCCAGAGGATCTCCGTGTCGAGCCCGCGAGACAGCGCGTCGAGGATGCGGTCCATGTTCGAGAGCACGAACATGTTCTTCTGCATGTTG
>JBJTOU010000068.1:0-19792 GCA_046074725.1 Planctomycetia bacterium | reverse complement strand
CGTGGCGGACGAGCTTTTGGCATGCCTCGATCATGTTTCCCCCTTGACGGTCGTGCCGTCGATCGTGCTCGATCTTGCCTTGGAATCGCCCGCCTCCGCTCCCCGTGGCCGCGCGGCCGCGCGGGCCGCGATTCTGGCGTGTACGAATCCGGAGCGGTTGGGTTTTTCCGCATCGTCGCCTCTCCTGGGAAACGACGAGGTCTTGATCAATGCCCCCCTGGCGGAGACGCTCGGGATCGCCGTCGGCGATCCGTTGGTTCTTCGGTTGCCCGGTCGCTCCGCGGTGCCTGCCGACAGTCCACTCGGAAGGCGGTCGGCCGAATCGACGAGCCGCCGGGTGAGGGTGCGTGGCATCCTGCCACGGGGCGGCCTCGGCGACTTCTCGCTGCGGCCGACGCAGATCACCGGAGGGCTGGTCGTGGCGTCGCTCACGCTGGGGCAGGCGATGCTGGGCCACGACGACGCGGCCACGACGCTTTTGTGCGTTTCGCCCGGGCCGACGCCATCGGGAAACGGTATCGCCGACCGCGTTCGCGGCTGCATGCGGCCGACGCTCGCCGACGTCGGGCTCGACATCGAAACGGTCGCCACCCACGCCCAAAACGCCGGGCAGGCGCTTCGGCTCACCAGTCGCCGTCTGCTGCTCGATCCCGAGGCCGATCGCGCGGCCGCCGTGATCCTCGCGCCGCTCGGTGGTCGCCCGTCGCTCGTCTTTTTGGCCAACGCGATCTGTCCATTAGGCCGGCAGGGATCGATTCCCTATTCCACCGTCGTCGGAATCGACTCGACGTCGCATCCTGCCGGTAGCCTCGTGGACGACGAAGGACGGCCCGTGCCGCTGCCAGGACCCGGCGAGATCGTCGTCGATCGATGGATGGCCGACGATCTTGCGGCGCAGGGAAGCCCCATCGCGGTTGGTGACACGGTCGAGTTGACCAGCTTTCTTCCGGAAACACTTCATGGGCGAGTGGAGGAGGCAACCTCCAGGTTGACGATCAGCGGTATCGCGGCGATGCAGGGCGCTGCCGTCGCCCGCGATCTGGTGCCCGAGGTCGATGGCATCACCGACGAGGCGTCGATCGCCGACTGGGATCCCCCCTTCCCCTTCGACCGCACCCGCGTGCGAACCACGCCGCCGGACGATCAGGACGACCGTTACTGGAAGGACCATGGCGCCACCCCGAAGGCGTTCGTCTCGTTGGAGATGGCGCGCAGCATCGCCGCCAGTCGCTTTGGAGCGACCACGGCCTGGCATCTGCCGGTCGGCGCTGTCGATGATCTGGAAGCACTGCGAGGATCGCTCGCCTCCGAGATCAAACCGGAATCAACCGGCTTTCGCATCCTGCCGGTGGCGTCGCAGGCTCTCGAGGCGGCCCGTGGTTCGACACCCTTCGGGAGTCTCTTCCTCGGACTTTCGCTGGTCGTCGTGGCGGCGGGGCTTCTGCTGGAATGGCTTCTGTTCCACGTGCTCGTGGCCGCCCATCGACGCGAGACGGGAATGCTCGCGGCCTTGGGATGGCCGGTCCGGAGGCTTGCGGCCCTGATCCTGATGGTGGGTGGCATCGCGGTCGTGGCGGGGGCCGTCGTCGGCCTGGTCGTCGCGCCGCTCTGGTCGCGAATGCTGATCGCATGGCTGGTGCGCTCATGGGAGGCCGCCGTGGCGGTCGGCTCGCGGCAGGTTTTTGGCGCCGCCGTGCCCAGACTGGCGGCGATGTGGCCCGGAGCCTTGGCCGCCGCCGGAGTCTCGCTGGCCTCGCTGTGGTGGGCGGCATGCCGTGCGGCGCGGACCCTGCCGCTTTCGCTCCTCCGCGATGAGTCCCCTTCCCGATGGCGCGGTTCGCCTGGAGCGCGTGGAACCGTCCGCTCGCTCGCTCAGTTGGCCCGTCGCGGTCTTGCCCATTACAGGTCGCGGACCGTCGCGGTGATCGCGATCGTCGCCCTCGCGGAGTTTCTGGTCGTCGTCGTGTCGGCTTTCGCACTGCGATTGCCCGAACGGCCGACCGACCGTTTCTCCCCGACGGGGGGCTGGACTCATCTCGCGTCGTTCGCCGAGCCGAATGGGATCGATCCGACCGATCCCGAAACCGCTGCGACCCTCGGCCTTTCCGACAAGGACCGGGCGGTGCTCGAGGCCTGCACGATCGAACGGATCCGCGTGAACGGTGGCGACGAGGCCAGTTGCACCAATCTCTACGCCACGGCGAGGCCGGCGATCTATGGACTGGGGCCATCGTTCATCGCCCGGGGCGGATTCCGCTTTCTCGCGCATGCCCCGCTGGCCGCCGGGGAGGAGAACGCCTGGACGCTGCTCGAGCGTGAGCCCGCCGCTGCCGAGCCGATCCCGGCGATCCTCGACGAGGCGACCGCACGCTGGGCGCTCAAGGTCGGTGGCGTCGGATCGCGTTTCCGGCTGCCCGTGACGGGTGATGCGCCGTCGCACGAACTGGAAGTGGTGGGCCTGCTCGAACCAGGCATCCTTCAGGGTGTGGTGATCGTGTCGGAGCGGAATTTTCTTCGCATGGAACCGAGGCGGTCGGGGTATTCGCTGGCCCTGGTCGATGCCACGGCGGTCGATCCATCGACGCGGTCCGACGTCGGCCGGGCCGTGGCGTCGGCCTGGGCCGACGTGGGCGTGTCGGTGCAGACGTCCGTTGATCGTCTCCGCAGTCTGTATGCGGTGCAAAACACGTTCCTGTCGGGCTTCCAGATGCTCGGCACCTTCGGGCTGCTGCTGGGCACGCTCGGTGTGGCGGCCGTTCAACTGCAGGGCGTGTTCGAGCGGATCGGAGCACTGGCCGTCCTGCGGGCGATCGGCTTTCCCCTTCGCAGGGTGCGCGGGCTGATCGTGCTGGAAACGCTCTTCATGGTCGGGGCCGGCATCCTGGGCGGAGCGCTGGCCGGTTGTCTCGCCCTGATGCCGCTTGCGATCACGGCGGGTGCGGTCGTCCCGTGGGGGCGCCTCACCGTCTCCGGACTGCTCACGCTGGCCGCGGCAGTGGCGGCCGGCTTGCTCGCGACGCGTGGCGGCACGATTCCGGTGCGCCCGCGATGCGAATGACGGTGGCCGGTTGCTCCCGTCGTCTGATAAGTTGCCGCCCATGCATATCGTGGTGATCATGCCCCGCTGGGTCGGCGACATCGTCATGGCGACGCCCATGCTTCGTGGACTGCGGCGGCATTTCGGCGGTCAGGCTCGGATCACCGGGGTCCTTCGTCCCCTTGCCGTCGAACTGCTCGAAGGGTCGCCCTGGTTCGACGGCACTATTTCCTACGATCGACGCAGCCGTGATCCGACGCAGCGCTTTCGAACCGTGGCCCGACGTCTGAGGGCGGATCGGCCCGACGTGGCGATCATCGTGCCGAACTCGCTCTCCTCGGCCTGGCTCGCCCATCGCGGTGGAGCCCGTCGCCGAATCGGCATGGCCATGCACTGGAGGCGACTGCTGCTCACCGATCCTGTCGATCCACCCAGGAACGGATGGCGCACCGAGCCATTCTCCTCGGCCGCCTATCCCATCTGGCTCGCCGAGCGAATCGGCGTTGCGCCCGAGCCGCTGCGGTTGGAACTGGCGACCACGACCGCTGACGAGTCGCGTGCCGACGATGTCCTCCGCCGCCTTTTTCCCGACAGCGAACCGGGTGGGCCACTCGTGGTGCTCAATGACGGGGCGGCGTTCGGCCCGGCGAAGCAATGGGGACACGGTAACGTCGCGGCGTTGGCACGGTTCATCGTCGATCATGTCAGGCATGCCCGCGTCCTCGTGCATTGTGGGCCCGGAGACCGCGACGAGGCGCGGGCCATCGTGCAGGGGGCGGCTCATCGTGCGGTGCAAAGCCTCGCCGACGAGCGGCATCTGCCATTCGGACTCTCGAAGGCCGTCATCCGCCGCGCCGACCTGGTGGTCACGACCGACAGCGGGCCGCGTCACATCGCCGCCGCCTTTCAGCGACCGACGATCGTCCTCCTCGGGCCGATGGATCCCCGGCTGAGCCGGGCGGACCACGCCCGGCTGGTCGAGATGCGGCTCGATCTGCCATGCTCACCATGCGGCGAGCCGGTCTGCCCGCTCGAGCATCATGATTGCATGCGGCTGCTTTCCGTGGATGCTGTCGGGGCCAGGGCGATCGAACTTCTGGAGTCGAACCGATGATGCATGTTCTTTGGATGCTGGCGTCGATCGCCCTGACGGCGCTCTGCTGGGGGCTCTACGGGCCGGTGCTGCACTTCGGCCGGGAATCCATGCATTCGGCGATGAGGCCATTCGTGTGCGTGGGGCTCGCCTATTTCCTGATTGCCGTGCTCATTCCGCTGGCCCTGCTGCGCCGTGGCGAGCGTGGGACCTGGACCATTCAGGGCGCTCTCTGGAGCATGCTCGCAGGCACGGCTGGGGCGCTCGGCGCACTCGGCGTGATCCTGGCGCTCTTCTTCGGAGGAAAACCGATCTACGTCATGCCGCTGGTCTTCGGTGGCGCGCCGGTGGTCAACACGTTGCTCACCGCCTTCATGAACCGGGCGTTCAACCAGCTCAAGGCGCCGTTCCTCGCGGGGCTCATCCTCGTCGTCACCGGCGCCGTGACGGTGCTCGTCTTCAAGCCCCAGCCGCAGCCCCCTGCCGTCGCCACTGCAGCGGCGGGCGTGGCGGCGGGAGCCGAGCGGTTCGTGGAGGTGCTCGTGGCCGTTGCGATGGCGATGTTTTCATGGGGCGCGTATGGGCCCGTGCTCCATCGTGGCCAGGCGGCGATGGGTGGGAGCCGGCTGCGGCCGTTGGTCTGCATCGGTGCGGCCTATTTTCTGATCGCCGTGCTCGTGCCACTGGGGCTGCTCGTGCCTCTCGGAGATGCCGGCACATGGTCGCTCCGCGGAGGCCTTTGGAGCATGGGTGGCGGGGCGCTCGGGGCGATTGGGGCGCTGGGAACGATCCTCGCCTTCGCGTGCGGCGGCAAGCCTTTCACCGTCATGCCGGTCGTGTTCGGCTGCGCGCCTGTGGTCAACACGCTCGCCACGCTCGCGTTCGCCCACACGCCCGTCGGAGCGGTCAGCCCGTGGTTTCTGGCGGGGATGCTCGTCGTCGCCGTGGGGGCCGCGACGGTGCTGGTCTTCGGGCCGCGGGGTCACGTCCCGCGGGCATAGCCAAACCATTCGATATGGTGCCGTGGGGCGAGGCGGAAGCCGTGGCGGCGGCAGGCGGCATCGAGCCAGTCCGTGCTGCGGGCCAGGACGTCGCTCGTCGTACCCTGCGGCATCATGAAGATCGGGCCGCGTCCGGGCCCGAGGCCGAGGTCGGCAAGCCACGCGACCGCCTCATCGAGATCGGACGGTCCATCGATGACGAATTTGAGCTGCCACGTGGCGGCGGCCATGAGGGCACGGAGCACGTCGTCCCGCCGCCGCGCCGAGGCGTGTCGCGACGCCCAACCCGCCGGCGTGTTCGCTGGGGGCGTGGACGAGGCGAGCTTGGGGCTGATCGACATGAGATCGGTCGCATCCGCAAGCGGTGACGCTGCCGGCACGACACTGCCGGCCGTTTCGATCGTCACATGATGTCCGCGCTGCCGCAGCGACCTGCAGAGTTCGACCGTTTCACCGAACAGGAGCGGCTCCCCGCCGGTCACGACGACATGCCGTCGTCCGAGCGATTCGACGGCCGACACGATCGCATCGATGGTCATCTCGCCACCGGTCGGTTCCCAGGATGTGAACGGCGTGTCGCACCAATGGCATCGAAGGTTGCAGCCGGTGGTGCGGACCAAGGCACTGGGCGTGCCGGCCAGCAGCCCCTCTCCCTGAAGCGACCCGTAGATTTCGGCGATCCGCATGGGAGTGTTCCGTCAGGCCGTCGTCAGCCGCGGGTCGGCGGCCCCGGTGGCGGCGAATCCGTCGGCTCGAATCCGGCAGGAGTCGCAGCCGCCGCACGGGCGGCCATGGGCGTCGGGATCGTAGCAACTCGTCGTCAGCCCGTAGTCGATGCCGAGTTCGAGCCCCAGGGCGATGATCGCGGTCTTGGTGAGCGACACCAGCGGTGCGAGGATCTCGATCGGTCGTCCCGAGACGCCCGCCTTCGTGGCCAGGACCGCGAGCCGTCGGAATGCATCGAGGTATTCGGGACGGCAATCGGGGTAGCCGCTGTAGTCGATCGCGTTGACACCGAGAACGATCGCCTCGGCGCCGCGTGCCTCCGCCATCGCCAGGGCCAGCGAGAGGAACACCGTATTGCGGGCCGGCACGTAGGTGGCCGGAATGCCGGCCGCGATATCGGCCGCGGACCGATCCTTCGGCACCACGATCGTCGGATCGACGAGGGCACTGGAGCCGAAGGCGGCCAGATCGATCGGCATCACGACATGGTCGGTAATCCCGAGGCTTGCCGCGACGGCTTTCGCGCAGTCGAGTTCCACTCGATGACGCTGGCCATAGTCGATGGAGAGGGCCGCCAGGGCATAGCCCTCCCGACCCGCCCAGGCGGCCGCGGTCGCCGAGTCGAGCCCGCCGGACAGCAGCACCACGGCTGACGCTTTCGATCCGACCCGATTCATGGCACACTTCCTTGCATGAGCACTACAGCCCCATCCCGCGATCAGCTGGAAACCTTCGCCAACCAGTTTCCCGGTCGCGATTACACCATCGAGATCGTATGTCCTGAATTCACGAGCGTCTGTCCGAAGACCGGCCAGCCCGATTTCGGCACGCTCACCTTCCGCTACATCCCGGAAGGCAAATGCGTCGAACTGAAGAGCCTCAAATTGTATCTTCAGGCGTTCCGCAGCGAAGGAATCTTCTACGAAAACGTCACCAATCGGATCCTCGACGATCTGGTCGCCGTCCTCGCCCCCAGGCAGATGACGCTCGTGGCCCAGTTCACCCCCCGCGGTGGCATCTCGTCGCGGATCGTCGTGTCGCACCCATCGGGCCGGCATCTGCCGGCGTCCACCTGACGAACAGCTTTTGTCCGTTCCCATCCCTTCGCTGCCTCCGCGGAACCGCTCAGCCATGGCCCAGCCGATCCGTGTCCTCCTCTCCGCGCTCGCCGACGAGGCGGCATTCCACCTCACGGCCGTCGAACAGTTCGCGGCGCTGTCTGCCATCGGGTTGGAGTACTACAGCCTCAGGCATATCGATGTCGGCAAGGGCGTGAAGAGCGTCATGAAGCTCACGCTTCCCGAGATCCAAAAGATCCGCCATCTCGAGGATGAGTACGGCTTGAACGTGGCGTCGATCGCCTCGCCGATCGGGAAGATCAAACTCATCGACAAGGCAGACGGCACGAAAAATGTCTTTGTGCCCTTCAAGCAATACCTCGCTCGGGACGTCGTCAGGGCGTGCGATCTGGCCCATGCGTTCGAGACGAAACTGATCCGGGGATTCTCGTTTTATCCCCCTCGCGGCGAGAAGCCGGAAGACCATCTCGAGGAGGCGGTCGATCGGATCGGGAGGATCGCGGAGGCCTGCCACCGCTCCGACCTCACGTTCGGCCTGGAGGTGGAGGCCAACCTCGTCGGGCACACTGGCCGGCTTCTGGCCGAGATTCACCGCCGCGTGAACCACCCCGCGCTCGTGCTCGTCTTCGACGCCGCGAACCTGATCGTGCAGGGCTTCTCCAAGGCGGAGGTATGGGAGGAGTGGCAGGCCATGAAGCCGGGGCTCGGGTGGGTTCACGTGAAGGATTACCGACGCGTGGGGCGGGCCGCCCGCGGCAAGCGCGTCGAGGAGGATGCGCTGGCCAACTTCGTGCCTGCCGACATCGGCAACGGAGGCCACGAACGGATTCTGGGCGATCTCAAGACGATGCTTCCCACGCTGACAAAGAAACTGCGCCGACGCGGCATTCCTGGCGTGTTCGTCGATCTCGAGCCCCATGTGCGGGGCGGTGGTCAGTTCGGCGGCACGAGTGGCCCGGATGGCATGGGCATCGCGATGAGGGGGCTCTGTCGTGTTCTCGACAGGGCCAAGGTCGCCTATCACGTGCGAGACTTCGACGACCTGCTGGCCGCGCGGGGAGTGGCGAAGGACTGAAACGATGAGCGAGGCGACCGAGCCGGGCAGCTATTTCGTCGCCAACTATCCTCCGTTCTCGCGGTGGAACGCCGGGGCCGTGCCGTCCGTGCTGGCCGCATTCGACGCCCCGCCAACGGCCGAGCCGCTGGGGCTCTATCTTCACATCCCCTTCTGCCGCAAGCGGTGCAAATTCTGCTACTTCCGGGTCTACACCGACGTATCGGCGGCCGACGTCGAGCGGTACTCGCAGGCGCTGGCCCACGAAGCGGAACTCGTCGCTACCAGGCCGGCCCTCGCCGATCGCCGTCTCCGCTCCGTCTACTTCGGTGGCGGCACACCGTCGTTCCTGGGCGTCAAGCAGCTCGAGCGGCTCGTCGATGGCCTGCATCGAAGCTTCGGGTGGAGCGACGCCGAGGAGGTGACGTTCGAGTGTGAGCCGGGCACCCTCTCCGAGCCGAAGGTTCAATCGCTCAAGACGCTCGGGATGACGCGGATCTCATTGGGCGTTGAAAACTTCGACGATGCAATCCTCGAATCCAACGGCCGCGCCCATCTCTCGGCCGAGATCCTCCGAGCCTGGGAGTGGATCAAGCGGGCCGATTTTCCGAGCACGAACATCGACCTCATCGCCGGCATGGTCGGCGAAACGGCCGAGTCGTGGGAGATGACCGTCGAAAAGACGCTGGTGCTGGAGCCCGACAGCGTGACGATCTACCAAATGGAGTTGCCGCTCAACACGACCTACGTACACGATGCCCGCGAATCAGGCGGGCGAACGCCCGTGGCCGACTGGCCGACAAAACGGGCGTGGGTCGATCGGGCTTTCACACGGTTCATCGAACGCGGCTACACCGTTTCAAGTGGTTACACGTTGGTTCGCGACCCGTCCCGAGTTGAGTTCCTCTATCGTGACATGCTCTGGGAGGGGAGTGACCTCGTGGCGCTTGGCGTGGCCAGTTTCGGGCACCTTTCCGGAATCCACTACCAGAACGCGGCACACTGGGACGGCTATTGTTCCGAGGTCGAGGCAGATCGGCTGCCGATCGGGCGCGGCCTCGTGCCGACACGTCGGGAACTTCTGATCCGCGAAATGGTTCTCGGACTCAAGCGGGGGTGGCTCGACACGGGCGGGCTCGCGGCGAAGTATGGGATCGACCCGCTCGACGTGTGGGCGCCGCAGTGGCGATCCCTGCAGGATGAGGGGTTTCTGGAGGCGATTCATCCCCAGCCGAGGCTGTCGCGGATGGGCCTGCTGCGCGTTGATTCGCTCATCCCGCGGTTTTTTGACGGTTTCTGACGCGACATGCGATGATGGATGTTAGCCGGCGGGCCCGAATCCGGTTTTCTTGGCGCACGGCATGATTTCGAACTCCTCAAAACTGATGGTTCCGTCGTCTGCGGCCACGGTCGACATGGCCTGCCCCGCGTCGAAGCCGCTCCGGGAACGGCTCCGCGCGATGGCCTCCGACCTCGCCTCGTCGTGGCGATCCGCCGCGGTTCCGGGCGAGGCGAAAAACGTCGCCGGTCTCCGGAGGCAGGCCGAGGCACTTGTGGCCCGAGTGGGCGGGGCACCAGAGCACGTTGGCTGGACGATGGTGACGATCGTCTCGGAGTTTTGGCGGGAGCGGTTGGCTGCAGGACCGTCAGGTCGGAGGCTGCTGCTGCTGCCCGATTGTCCCATGGCCGAGGGGCCCCGTGTGGAGGGCATGCCGCATGTCTGTGGCCCGCGGTGCACGATCACGACGCTCTGGACCGCCGCTCGCGACAGCGGGTGGGTGGTCGAGTCAACCTCACGGGCCGCGTCCGCAATGGGGAGCCTCCTCGCGGGCCAGTATGATGGCATCCTCGGTGTCGCCAGGCTCGTCGATCTCGAAAAGGCATTTTCGAAACTGCCCGCGTTCGCCCTTCCCGTAGCGGCCGTTCCGTACCAGGAATTACAGGGGGGCCGAGGCGTCTCATGCGAGGCTGCGGCGTCGGAGCAGGCGATCGACCCGGAGTGGATCCTCGGGCTCCTTGGAGTGGCCGGTGGTTCAGCAGCGCCCGTCGGAGACTACCTTCCACTTCTTCGGGAAGCTGCAGAATTGTTCTCGCCAGGATCGCTTCCATCGCTCCTGCGGAGGTTGGGCATCGACGCACCGTCTGGCGGCGGTGTCGCGGACACGACGGCCTCGTTGCAGCCACTGGGGGCCACGGAACGCCTGGCCTTGGAGTTTCTTGCCAGAGGCGGGAAGTTTCTGCGGCCGTTCATCACCCTGGCAGCGTTCGACGCCGTGGCCTCTGACCGCCGCGATCGTGTTTCGGAGTCAACGGCCGACGGTTCTCTGCCTCCGCGCGGTGCTGCACAGGCCGCCGCGGTAGCTATCGAGGTGTTTCACAAGGCCTCGCTCGTCCACGACGACATCGAAGACGATGACCGGATGCGGTACGGTCGGGAAACGCTTCACATCGAGCACGGTGTGCCCACGGCGATCAACGTGGGCGACTACCTCGTCGGCCTGGGATATCGCATCGTCTCCTGTCTGCCTGGTGTCGATCCTCAGGCCCGGCAGGATGTCGTGGCTCATCTCGCCGATGCCCACATGCGGCTGGCCCAGGGGCAGGGCGCGGAACTCTGGTGGCGCGATGCCGCCGAAAAACGTCTTTCCCCATCGGATTCCATGGAGATCTACGGCCTCAAGACATCGCCGGCTTTCGAAGCGGCGCTGGTCATGGGCATCCGTCTTGCGGGCATCGCCCCGGAGCAGGCCGGTGCCGTGCGTCGGTATGCCCTGCATGTCGGCACGGGCTTTCAGGTGCTCAACGACCTCAAGGATTGGAGCGGCGATCTGGAGAACAATCGTCGGGCTGCGGGTGATCTGCTGGGCGGCCGTCCGACCCTGATGTGGGCCTTGGCGATGGACCGGCTTGGGCCGTCCGATGCCGGGCGTCTTCGCGACGCTGCAGCCCGGGCCGGTGCCGCGGACGCCTCCCCCCGCGAGGTCGCGGAGGCGATCGCGATCGCCCGGAGCCTGTTTGAGTCGGCAGAAGTGTTCCGCCGGGCGGCGTTGATCGTCGATGAGCAGCGATCAGCGGCCATTGCTGCCGCGGCCACCTGCCGCATTCCGCGTTTGCGGGAGGTTCTCGAGTTCCTGCTCGACCTCGCGGTTCCGGATGGGGCGGCCGCGGGGGTGGTGGGCTGATCGTGGATGCCGCAGACGAAACGATCTCGCGTGCCTCGCGAATGCTTGGCTGCTTTCATTCGGAGTGGGATCGCTTCGCTGTCATCCGGTCCGTGGTGGGGGCGGATGTGCCGGAGCCCTACCGCACGTTGCTCGATCATCGCAGTCACATGACGGTGGCCATGGAACGGCACCATGGTTGGCCGGTGCGATTGCGGGTCGTGAGGGTCGCGAGCGGCGATGAAACAGGACGATACGCTCGGGAAATTCTCCTGGAGGGGCCCGACGGTGAGATCGTGCAGTACGGCATCGTGAAGCTCGATCTTGCCGCCGTTGATGCGGCAATCGCGGCCGCCATCAGGACTGCAGATGTCCCGCTCGGCCGCCTGCTTGTTGATTCGGGGATGCTGCGTGAGGTGCATCGCGTGAGCCTTTTCGAGGTCGAGCCAGGGCCTGAACTTGGCCGCCTCATGGGATGTGGTGGCCGCCGCACATATGGCAGGGTTGCGGAAATCTCGCTGTCGGGAAGGCCTGCTGTGGAACTGCTCGAGATCGCGGCGCCGCAGCGGTCGTAAGTGGCAGGGGGCGTCGAAAAAAAATTTGGGCTCGTTCAGGAGGGATGCCCAAAGCCATGCAAACACGGCATTTGCGTCGATTGGAACCGTATTGACTCAATGCGCAAGATGACAGTAGAGTCCGGTATCTGGCAAGGATGGCAAGCAAGGAGGCTGGTTCGATCGAATCCGTAGACGATCTTGGAAACGGAATTCCTTCGCTGGCTTTCGCACCTTGCGTCCCCCGGATGGATTCGTCGAGATGGAGTGCGACGACGGGCGTTCGGCCGTTTGGGCAACCGGCGGTTGGAGCGTCTGCAAATGGCAACAGGAGGCCTTAGGTGTTCGGGGCTGAATCGCGGACGATTGATGCCCCGAATTCCGTTTTTCGACTAGCTGTGCCACGGCTAGGGAGAGGGTGGTAAAGCAATGCAAAAGACCGTGTATACGACAGGTGAGGCGGCCAAGATCTGCAAAGTCAGTCAGCAGACGATCATCCGCTGCTTCGATTCGGGGCAGTTGAAGGGATTTCGCGTGCCGGGCAGCCGGTTCCGGCGGATTCCCCGCGATCAGTTGTTCCTCTTCATGCGGGACAACGGCATTCCGACCGATGCGCTGGAGAGCGGCCGGCGGAAGATTCTCGTTGTGGACGACGATCAGGATCTCGTCGAACTGATCACCGACGTTCTCGAGCGTGATGGCCGCTTCGAGACGCGGAGCGTCAACAACGGGTTCGATGCCGGCATGATGGTGAAGGACTATCGTCCTGATCTCATCGTGCTCGATGTCATGCTGCCCGATATCAATGGCAAGGAAGTCTGCCAGCGGGTTCGCAGCGACTCGACCATGGATGAGGTGCGGATCATCTGCATCTCCGGCATGTGCGAGCCCGATAAGATCGAAGACCTGAAGGCGTCCGGGGCCAATGAGTTTCTGCAGAAGCCGTTCGAGGCCGAGGTGCTCGTCGATCGGATCTGTGGCCTTCTCGACATGGAGTCGGTTGCTGCCGGTTCGTGATGGCCGCCCTTCCGCCGTCTGGAGCCTGGCTGCTGCTCGATCGCGACAGTTCGGCCCCGATTGCACTGCCGGTCCCTCGTCAGGCCTGTCTCGGTCTGACGAGGGCCGTGCTGTTTTTGGCGGACGGCTGGCGTCAGGGGAGCGGCGGGCATGAGGCCGCCTGGCAGGCTGTTTGGGAGCATGCCGGAGCCGATCTGTCAGCCGCGCTCTGGCTGGCGTCGCGGGAATTTCGTGATGCAACCGGACGGTCGCCCGCACGAAGTCTTGCGGAATCGCTGGTGCTTGGGGACGACGTCCGATCGGGGCGGGCCTCGGTGGCGGACTTCATCACCGAATCGGCTTGGGCGGTATTCGTGTCGGCGGGCTGCGGTCTTTCGTGGGCCGGTGCCGAGCCCTGGTGCCGCGACAAGGGCAGACGCATTGAGATGGCCGGCGAACTGCTCGGGCGGATTCTCGCCGGAGCGGCCGAGCCTGTGACCGGTCCGGTTCCGGCGGTCGAGCCGGCGGTTGAGTCGCTCGTCCTTCGGGATGCCATTCGGGCTGCGGTCTCGCTGGAGTCCTGTGCCGGCCGGTTTGAGGCGGCAGTCTCCGAAGCAAGGCTCGCCGCCATGCGGGAAATGGCCTACGGCGCCGGCCACGAGATCAACAATCCGCTTGCGAATATCGCCGCCCGCGCCCAGGCGCTGCTCGTGGAGGAGCATGATCCCGAGAGACGGCGGCGATTGTCCACGATCGTCGATCAGGCGTTTCGGGCGCGTGACATGATCGGCGGGCTGATGCTTTTCGCGCGGCCCCCCAAGCCTCGTCCCCGGAATACCGACGTCGGGGCGCTGACGGCGGCGGTGGTCGATGCGGTGGAGCCTCAAGCCGCTGCCCGTGGTGCTCGGCTTGAGTACAGCCCCCCTCCCTTTCCGTTGACAGCCTGGGGTGATGCGACGCAGCTCGAGGAGGCCGTACGCGCCCTGGTGGTGAATGCCGTGGAGGCGGTCGATCCAGGTGGTCGGATCGTGCTTGCCGTCGAGGGGCCGATCGTGAGGAGCAACCGGGAGCGTGCGTGCGTCATCAGCGTTTCTGACGACGGGCACGGCATGGATGAGGAGACGGCCAAGCGGGCCTTTGATCCGTTCTTCAGCGGCCGGGAAGCAGGGCGAGGCGTCGGTTTGGGGCTGTCGAAGGCGTGGCGGCTGATCGACACCAACGGCGGTGCCATTGTCATCGAATCACGACGGGGGCGAGGCACTCGGGTCAGTGTCACGCTGCCGTGCCACGACGTCGCGCTCGAGACGGCCACGCGATAAACTCTTCCCATCTTGCCTGAATTCGTTGTGGCAGGTGGCACGTCGTGCATTCCATGTATGGACTCATTGAGTCCCGGTCATTCTTCCCCGATCGTCCGGCCTTGCTGGGATTCGCGATGTTCTCTATCCTCCCGCGAACGGCTGTGCCGGCGTCCGGGATCAACGAACGCAGGATAGACAGTGAGGCTTGGAGTGGCCTCCGTCATGCAGCTGTCGTCTCGCATGCATGGATGCATCAATGAGTTTGACGGATACCAAGCCGGACGATTTGCTCTCGATCGATGCCGACCCGAACGGCCATGCGGCGGCTGCCCTCATGAGAGGCATGCGGCGCCGTGATGCACTGGATGCGTCCATCGACTCCGGCCCGCGCAGAGCCGCCGTCGCCGTGGCAAGAACGGCTCGTTGGCTTCTCGAACGGCAGCATTCCGACGGCCATTGGAGGGCGCCGCTTGAGGGGGACACGATTCTCGAGACCGAGTATCTCTTGGTGCTCGCGTGGGCGGGGCGGCTCGGCAACGCCGAGGTGCCGGGATGTGTGCGTCGGATTCTTCGTGAGCAGCTGCCAGGCGGTGGGTGGGCGATCTATCCGGGCGGTCCGGTCGATGTCAGCGCGAGCGTGAAGGCCTACCTCGCCCTGAAAATCACCGGCCACGATGCCGATTCCGGGCCGATGGTTCGGGCCCGAGCCGCGATCGCCTCGGCCGGCGGGCCGTTGGCGGTCAACAGTTTCACGAAATTCTACCTGGCGCTGCTCGGGCAACTGCCCTACTCCGCATGTCCGGCTGTGCCACCCGAGATGGTTCTGCTCCCGAACTGGTTTCCGGTGAACCTTCATCGCGTGTCGGCATGGTCCCGGACCATGATCGTGCCGCTTTCGCTCATTTGGTCGTTCAAGCCCGTGCGCGAACTTCGGCCCGACCAGGGGATCGCCGAACTGTTCGCCGAGGGGCGTCGCCTCCGTGCGTCGCCTCCGGCAGGAGGCAACGGCGTATGGGCCCGGTTCTTCCGTGCCGTCGATCGAATGATCAAGGTGAGCGACGCGTTCGGATTGCGACCGCTGCGGAGCCGGGCCGTTCAAGCCTGCCGCCGATGGATGCTCGAGCGATTTCACGACAGCGATGGCCTCGGCGCGATCTTCCCGCCGATCATCTGGAGCATCGTCGCTCTTCGCGCCATGGGGTGCGACGACGATTCGCCCGAGGTCGCCGAGAGTTGGAGGCAGTTGACGGCATTGATCGAGGGCGAGCCCGATGGGACGACGCGGATCGAACCCTGTCGCTCGCCCGTGTGGGATACGGCGATCACGCTTCGGAGCATGGCGGACTCGCTCCCCCATGAGATCGCCGAAGAGAGCGAATCGGCTCTGGATCGGGCGGTCGATTGGCTGCTCGACCGGGAGCTACGGGTTCGTGGCGACTGGTCCCGCCGTGTGGTTGCCGAGCCATCGGGCTGGTGCTTCGAGTATGCCAACCGCTTCTATCCGGACATCGATGACACGGCCATGGTCATGATTGGCCTGGCCACGTGGCGCAGTGCGGTGGCCCGCGTCGGCGGATCGCGAACAGCCGTTGCACGACATCGGGATGAGCGTGTCACGGGCGCGATTGCACGCGCATCTCGTTGGGTCGAAGCGATGCAGAATTCCGATGGAGGCTGGGGGGCCTTTGATCGCGACAACAACTGCGAGTTCCTCTGTAAGGTTCCCTTCGCCGATCACAATGCGATGATCGACCCGAGTTCACCCGACCTTGCAGGCCGGGTGCTGGAGGCGTTCGGCAAGATTGGGCTGCGTGGCGGGCATCCCGCAGTCGATCGCGCCGTCGCCTATCTGCGGCGGACGCAGGAAGCCAATGGATCCTGGTTCGGTCGCTGGGGCGTCAACTATGTGTATGGCACCTGGCAGGCCATCGAGGGCCTCCGATCGGTCGGTGTTCCGGCCGACGATGTCGCCATTCGGGCTGCGGTCGCTTGGCTGATCTCCTGCCAGCAGCACGACGGCGGCTGGGGGGAATCGCCGGAGAGTTATGCCGATCCGGGGCTGGCGGCCTGTGGCGTGCCGACGCCGTCGCAGACGGCATGGGCCGTCGCGGCGCTCGTTGCCGCGGGCAAGGAGAACTCTCCGGCCGTCGGCCACGGTGTGCAGTGGCTCATCGACCGTCAGGAACTCGACGGCAGCTGGGAGGAAGCCCAGTTCACAGGCACGGGTTTTCCGAAGGTGTTTTATCTTCGCTACCACTACTACCGGATCTACTTTCCCCTGATGGCCCTCGCCCGCTATGAGTCGTCCAGGCCGGTGGCCGCCGATTTTCCCGTTCGTTCGGAGCGTGTGGCATGAGCGTTCCCGTTGGTCAGATGATGGCCGTCCTGAGGCATGTCGCGGTGCAGAAGCTCCGTGGCAATGCCCGTTATCCCCTCGTCTTGATGCTCGAACCGCTCTTTCGCTGCAATCTTGCATGCGGCGGTTGCGGAAAGATCCAGCATCCGGCGGAAATTCTCCGTTCGCATCTCACCCCCGAACAGTGTTTGGCGGCCGTTGACGAGTGCGGAGCGCCGATCGTCTCGATCCCCGGGGGCGAGCCGCTGCTGCATCCGCAGATCGAGCAGATCGTCTCCGGCATCGTGGCGCGGAAGAAGTATCTCTATCTCTGCACCAACGCGATCAAGCTCGAGGAGATGCTGCCGCACTTCACGCCGTCGCGGTATCTGGCCTTCTCGGTGCACCTCGATGGACCGCGTGAGGAGCACGATCACGCCGTCTGCCGCGAGGGGATCTACGACATGGCGGTGTCGGCGATTCGCGCCGCTCGAAAGGCCGGCTTCCGAGTCACGACGAATTCCACGCTCTTCACTGACGCCGATCCCGAGCGGTATCGGAGGTTTTTCGACGATGTGATGGCGCTCGGTGTCGAGGGAATGATGATCTCCCCGGGCTATTCCTATTCAAAGGCTCCCGACCAGGAACACTTCCTGCGTCGTGGACGGAGCCACTCGCTCTTCCGGCGGATTCTCGCCGATGCCCCGGCGCGGTGGCGGTTCAATCAGTCGCCGGTGTTTCTGGAGTTTTTGAAGGGTGCGTGGGACCTGGAGTGCCGGCCGTGGGGCACGCCCACCTACAACCTCTTCGGCTGGCAGCGGCCCTGCTACCTTTTGGACGAAGGCTACGCGAAGACGTTTCGCGAACTCATGGAAGCGACCGACTGGGATGCCTACGGCCGGGCGAGCGGCAACCCGAAGTGCCGGGACTGCATGGTGCACTGCGGATATGAGCCGGCGGCCGTCGAGGCGACCTTCGGCTCGCTCCGTGGCCTTCTTGCCACCGCGCGGCTCGTGCTCTTCGGCCCTCCCAGAAGCCGTGAACACTCACGCGAGCCGTCGGTGCCGGAGCCTCGGCCGAACCTCCGGCCCGATGGTCTGCCGGTCCTGCCGATTCTCGATCGCGTGGCCTGACCGATTCACGCCGCGTCGGCTTCCTTGAATCCCCGCTTCACCCGGGCCACGATCGACCGGAGGCCTCGTGATCGCAGGATGCCGAGGACGTCGGCCAGCCCCATCCGCTCGAGCATGTCGTCGGAGATCGATCCAACTTCGGCGACCGGCCGGCCATTGATCGCCTCGGCGAGGATCGCCACGAAACCCTTCACGGTGGGCGCCTCCGGGGCCACTTCGGCCACGAGATTCGCGGTGCCTTCGGCGGATTCCATCCAGAGAAAGACCGGCGTCTGGCACTCGTGCACGCGACGGTCTTCCGTGGCCTTGCGGGCCTCGTATCCCGGCGGCAGCGGCGGCAGGCCGTTCGCGAAATCGACGAGAAGTTCCAATTTCTCGCGGCTGTCGAGATCGGAGAATTCATCGATAATCGCGTCGAGACGCTCGCGCACGCTCGTCATGGGCGTTGGCACCGTACGCGGCATCAGGCCGGGCTCGAGCTGAGCGAGGCCACGCTTCCCGGCTCCGCCCCCTTTGCGACCGGCACGCGGACGGCGTTGCCCCATTCGAGCCACGAACCGTCGTAGTTTTTCACGTTGCCGAAGCCGAGCAGATACGTGAGCACGAACCACGTGAGGCTCGACCGCTCACCGATTCGGCAGTAGGCGATCGTGGGCGACCGCCGCTTCATCTTCAGCTCCTTGATGTAGAGCTTCTCGAGTTCCTTGACGGTCTTGAACGTTCCGTCGTCGTTGCAATTCATCGGCCACGGCACATTCACCGCCCCGGGCACGTGGCCGCCACGGACGGCGCCCTCGTTGGGGTAGTCGGGCATGTGCATCCGCTCGCCCCGGTATTCCTCGGGGCTCCGGACATCGAGGAGCTGCTTGCCCGCCTTGCAGTGCTTGAGCACCTCGTCGCGCAGGGCCCGGATGGAGCCATCCTGCTCGGAGGCGGTGTAGTGCGCCCGCGGGTGGCTCGCCCGGTCGCTCGACCAGGGCCGGCCGTCGAGTTCCCAGCGCTTGCGGCCGCCGTTCATGATCCGGCAGTCCTTATGCCCGTAGAGCTTGAAGACCCAGAAGGCGTAGCAGGCCCACCAGTTGTTCTTGTCGCCGTAGAAGACGACGGTCGTGTCGTTGGAGATACCCCGCTCGGCGCAGAGCCGCTCGAAGGCAGCTTTGTCGATGTAGTCGCGGCAGGTGGCGTCTTGCAGGTCCGTGATCCAGTCGATTTCGACCGCCCCCGGGATGTGGCCTTGCACGTACAGCGCGCGGTCCTCGTCGGACTCCACGATCCGGACGCTCGGGTCGTTCAGGTGTCCGGCCACCCATTCGGTGGAAACAAGCACTTCGGGATGGACGTAGTCGGCCATGGAGGCGGCTCCTGTATACTCAGTGTGTCGCGGTCAGCGGAATCGTAGACCACGCAGGCACCCCGTGCAACGAGGTGTCATGGCGTCCGATGCAGGAGCGGCCGACGCTCCACCTGCCTCGCATCGGAGACACCAGTCCTGAGTTCACGCACGGAGTGCAAAAATTCGAATGGGTCCCGCGTTCATCTACCAGATCACCGAACTGAACAAGAAGTTCGGACAGCGCGAACTGCTCAAGAACATCAACCTCGCCTTCTACCCCGGTGCGAAGATCGGGCTGCTCGGCCGCAACGGCGCCGGCAAGAGCACGCTCATGAAGATCATGGCGGGCATCGACAAGGAGTATGAGGGCGAGGCCCGGCTGGCCGAGGGCTACTCCGTGGGTTATCTCGAGCAGGAGCCCACGCTCGATCCTAAGAAGACGGTCTTCGAAAACGTGATGGACGCGGTGGATCATTCGCGGGCCGTGCTGCGGCGCTACGAGGAGATCAATGCCAAGTTCGCGGAGCCGCTTTCCGACGACGAGATGGAGAAGCTTCTCGCCGAGCAGTCCCGCGTGCAGGACGAGATCGACGCCAAGAATCTCTGGGATCTCGACCGGCAGGTGGAGATCGCGATGGACGCGATGAACCTGCCGCCCGGCGATTGGGGCGTGGCCAACCTCTCCGGCGGCGAGCGTCGCCGCGTCGCCCTCTGCAAGCTGCTTCTCGAGAGGCCCGACCTGCTGCTCCTCGACGAGCCGACGAACCATCTCGACGCCGAGAGCGTCGACTGGCTGGAGAAGCACCTCGCCGAGTACGCCGGCACCGTGGTCGCGGTGACGCACGACCGTTATTTCCTCGACAACGTGGCGAAGTGGATCCTCGAGGTGGACCACGGGCGCGGCATCCCCTTCGAGGGGAATTATTCGTCGTGGCTGCAGCAGAAAAAGGCCCGCCTCGAACTGGAGGAGAAGCAGGCCAGCGCCCGGC
>JBJTOU010000067.1:0-6885 GCA_046074725.1 Planctomycetia bacterium | reverse complement strand
CGCGAGGTTCGGGGCGGCCCGTGCCGCGAGAGCCGGCGTAGCTGGCAAGCGCAGGCATGGATGCAGAAGCGCAGCCAGGTCCGAGTGAGTGGAGCCCAGGATGGGCGCAACGAACGTCCGGCGACGCGGCACGGGCCGCCCCGAGCCGGGCCACAATGCGTCAGCGTTTTGCTACCATTCCGGCTCCCGTTTCCGCCCCCCGCAACGCAAGGATCAGCATGCCTATCGTCGCCCCGTTCCGCGGCCTCCGCTATGACCCCAAGCACGTCGGCAACCTGTCGCAGGTGATCGCTCCCCCATACGACGTCATCGACGCCGCGCTCCAGACAAAGCTCTACGAACAGCACCCAGCGAACGTGATCCGTCTCGAACTCAACCGCGAGGAGCCGGGCGACTCTGAACAATCCAACAAGTACACGCGGGCCGCGAAGTTCCTCCGCCAGTGGCGGGACGAGGGCGTGGTGATGCAGGAGCCGGCCGCGGCGCTCTATGTCTACCACCAGGAGTTCGAGGTGGAGGGTCGGAAGCATGTCCGTCGGGGCTTCATGGCCCGGGTGCGGGTCGAGCGATTCGGCACTGGCAGCATCCATCCGCACGAGGAGACGATGTCGGGGCCGAAGCAGGATCGCCTGCTGCTCACGCGGGCCTGCCGGGCGAATCTGAGCCAGGTCTTCGGTCTCTATCCCGACCCCGCCGGCGAGGTGCAGGATCTGCTCGAGAAGGCCGTCGCGGGCCAGCCGCCCGTCGAGGCCACCGACCACCTCGGCGTGAAGGGGATGATGTGGGCGGTCACCGACGAGGCGGTGGCGGCGAAGGTGGCCGGCCTGATGGGGCCCAAGCCGGTCTTCATCGCCGACGGGCATCACCGCTACGAGACGGCCTGCAATTACCGAGACGAGGTGGCGGAGGCCTGGGCCCGGGACCATGCCGGCGAGCCGCTGCCCCCCGACCACCCGGCCAATTTCGTGCTGATGATGCTCGTCGGCTTCACCGACCCGGGACTGCTCGTGCTGCCGACCCACCGGCTGTTCGTGGAGCCGGCCGTCGCCACGGCCGCCGACCTGGCCGCGAAGCTCGGCGACTGCTTCACGACCCGCACGATGTGGAAGGGGCCGGAGGCGGCCGACAAGGTGTGGGCCGAGATCGAGCTCGACAATGAGCAGGGCACGCTCGGCTTCTACACGCGGGGTGACAAGGCGTGGACGCTGGCCAGGATCTCGCCAGCCGGTCGGGCCCGCATGGATCAGATTGCCCCTGAGCATGGTCCGGCATGGCGGGCGCTTGGGGTGTCGATCCTCCACCGGCTCGTCATCGGCGACCTTCTCGGGCCGAAGCAGATCCCGACGCCGACCTACGTCCATCTGGTGCGGGAGGTGGTCGAGGGACTCGGCGGCGGTCGGTACCCCCTGGCAGCGCTCGTGATGCCGGCTACCGTCGAGGACATCAGGCTGGTGAGCCAAACCGGCGAACGGATGCCGGCCAAGAGCACCTACTTCTACCCCAAGCTCGCGAGCGGCCTGGTTTTCAACCCGCTGGCGTGAGTTCCACGTGGAACCGGGGCCTGCGCAGGATGGGCAAGGCGGGTGGTTTCACGTGGAACCACCCCATGCTGGTCCGATTCGTGCCGATACTCCGAAAGCGCGTGCTGTGCGCACGTGACTGATGGAAGGGGTTGTGCGCGTGGGCCGGATCCTGTGTGTGGCAAATCAAAAGGGGGGTGTCGGCAAGACCACGACCGCGTCGAACCTCGCGGCGGGGCTGGCCCACGGCGGCATGCGCACCCTCCTGCTCGACCTCGATCCGCAGTGCAACGCGACGACGGGATTCGGCGCCGCCCCCGCCACGGTCCATCCGCTGGTGTCGGAGCAGCCGATCTCGGAATCGATCGTGCCGACGTCGCTCGCCAATCTCTCCCTGCTGCCGGGGAGCCGCAGTGTCCGCGACGTGGAGCGGATCGCCGAGCAGGCACGCAGCGGATCGATGGTCCTGGAAAGCCATCTCGCCGGCGGGCTCAACGCCTGGGACTATTGTCTGATCGACTGCCCCCCGTCGTTGGGCGAACTCACCCGAACGGCCCTCGGCGGCAGCACCGAAGTGATCATGCCGATTCAGTGCGAGTACTTCGCCCTCGAAGGCCTCGCGCAGATGATCGAGGTGATCCGCGACGTGATGCAGGAACGGCCTGGCCGCCTGTCGTTCGGCGGCATCGTGCTCACGTTGCACGACGCCGGTCTGGAACTGACGGCCGAGGTGGAACACGAGGTGAGGGACTTCTTCGGAGAGATCGTTTTCGAAACGGTGATTCCGCGCGATGTCACCGTCTCCGAGGCGCCAAGCCACGCCATGAGCGTGATCGACTACGCACCGCGCTCACGAGGAGCACGGGCTTACACGGAACTGTGCATGGAGGTACGCGACTGTGAGTAAGGAACGACGCCTGGGCCGAGGACTGGAAGCGCTGCTTGGACGGGCCGGCCTGGATGCGGTGCCGGCCCCCACGGCCCGGGGATCGGTCGCCGTGGCCACCGCGGCCACACCCTCATCACCCCTTTCCGGGGCGGCCCGGCTCATCCTTCACAAGCCGGAAGAACTGGAGCAGGCGGCCGCGGCGCTCCCTACGAGCGAGATCGCCGAGGGCCTCATCGACCCGAATCCCTGGCAGCCGCGGAGTCAGGTTCACGATGCCGACCTCGCCGAACTGGCCGACAGCCTGCGGTCGCATGGGCTCGTCCAGCCGATCGTGGTCCGGGCAATGGGCGACCGCTACCAACTGATCGCCGGTCAGCGGCGGCTTGCGGCGGCACGACGGATCGGCTGGGGCAAGGTGCCCGTTCGGGTGCTCGCGGTCGATGACCGGCAGATGTCCGAGATCGCGATCGTCGAAAACCTGCAGCGGCGCGATCTCGACGCGCTGGAGAAGGCGGCGAGCTTCAGGCAATATCTTTCCACGTGGAACTGCACGCAGGAGGAGCTGGCCAAGCGGCTCTCGATCGATCGCTCCACCGTGGCCAACCTGATTCGGTTGCTGGAACTGCCCGACTCCGTCCAGAAGCGGCTCCGGGATGGTGTTCTCTCGATGGGCCATGCCCGGGCGCTCCTGCCTCTTGGCGACGAGCTCGAGCAGGAGCGGCTGGCCGCCCGCGTCGCGAGCGAAGGCCTGTCGGTTCGTGCGATCGAGACGGAAGTGCAGGAAATTCTGCGGGCCGACGAGTCGGGCGACGATGGCGATGGCGAGCCGATCGCGCGGATCGATGGACCGGAGACGGCGGTGAAGGGCCCGCGCAGGCCGGGCCGGCCTGCGACACGGCGATCGAGCCAGATCGTGGCGGTCGAAAACCAGCTGCGGCGGGCGCTTGGGACGAAGGTGGTGGTGCACGCCAACGGCAAGGGAGCCGGGCGAATCGTGATCCCCTTTGGCAGCCTCGAAGAATTCCAGCGATTGCTCGAGCACATCTGTGAATAGCGCGAAGCGGCCATCCATGGCCCGACCAGTGTGCTACACTCACGGTCCCCGGGGCGTAGCGCAGTCTGGCTAGCGCGCTTGGTTTGGGACCAAGAGGTCGAGAGTTCGAATCTCTCCGCCCCGATTTCGGATCGTTCGAGAAACGCATCACCAACCCATGCCGGTGACGGCGCCCCGAGTCATGCGCCGGCCACCCGCAGCCCCGCCCAGATGGCGGCAATCGCGGCCACGTTGGTGGCGGCCACATAGGCAATGGCGGCGAGCATCCGGCCCGACTCGGCCAGTTCCACAGACTGGAACGCGAAACTCGAAAAGGTCGTAAAGCCGCCGAGCAGACCGACGAGCAGGATCGCCTGCACCCCAGGGACATCCAGCCCAGCACGGCCTCGTAGGATTCCGAAAATCAGCCCAAAAGCAAATGACCCCACCACGTTGACCGCCAACGTGCCCCACGGAAATCCGGTTCCGTACCACCGGATGGCGAGCCCGTTGCAGCCCGCCCTGAGAAGTGTGCCAATGGCACCCGCAAGGCCGAGCATCGCAAGATGGGTGACGGTGTTCATGTCCTGAGGCCTCCGCGTGGGGAGCGACGGCTGATCCTCGCTCGCTCGTTATGTTTATACTGAAGGGCGATCCGGCATTTCCGAAGGACTCGAGGGCCAGACTGCACGATGGTGACGTTCAACAAGCGGATTCTTTTCGTCGGCTTCGGGGCCGTCGCCCGCTGTACTCTGCCGATCCTGCTCGATCATGTCAGGATACCCCCCAAGAACATCACGATCATCGATTTCGAGCCGAACGACGCCGCCCTTGCCCCGTGGATCGAAAAGGGGGTGACGTTCCAACGCGAGAAGATCGGACCCGAGAACCTGGCCGCGGTGCTCGGCAGGCATCTCGCCGCTGGTGACCTGCTGATCGACCTCGCCTGGAACATCGACTGCTGCGAGATCGTGCAATGGTGCCACGATCACGGCGTGCTCTACCTCAACACCTCGGTCGAACTGTGGGATCCCTACGAGCATGCCAAGGGGGCCCACCCGACACACCTCACGCTCTACTGGCGGCACATGAACCTCCGCCGGATGATCGATGGCTGGAAGGATCGGGGCCCCACCGCGGTGCTCGAGCACGGGGCCAACCCCGGGCTCATCAGCCATTTCACGAAGCACGCGCTGCTCGACATCGCCGCCACGTGCCTCGAGGAGGGAACGTTCTCCGGGGAACAGGCCGAGCGGATCGCCCACCATGCCAAGGCCAAGGCGTTCAACCATCTTGCCCACGAACTGGGCGTGAAGGTGATCCACTGCAGCGAGCGCGACACGCAGGTCTCGAATCGACCGAAGGAAGTCGGCGAATTCGTCAACACGTGGAGCGTGGAGGGCTTCCGCGAGGAGGGCACGACGACCGCCGAGATGGGCTGGGGAACGCACGAGAAGGAGTTGCCTCCGTTCGCCTACCAGCACGAAAACGGCCCACAAAGCCAGATCTGCATCGCCCGGATGGGCATGAACACGTTCGTATCGAGCTGGGTGCCCAACCACACGATCACGGGGATGGTGGTCCGCCACGGCGAGGCCTTCAGCATCACCGAAAAACTCTCCGTGCAGGACGCGGCCGGTCAGACGATCTACCGGCCGACGGTTCACTATGCCTACTGCCCATGCGATGCGGCGATCGCCAGTCTCTGGGAACTGCGTGGCAATGACTACCGACTGCAGCCGAAAATCAGAATCATGACCGACGAGATCACAAGCGGCTCCGATATCCTCGGGGCGCTCGTGATGGGCCACCCGCTCAACTCGTGGTGGTGCGGTACAGACCTATCCATCGAGGAGTCGAGGCGTCTCGTGCCGCACCAGAACGCCACCACGATGCAGGTGGCGATCTCGGTCGTGGCCGCCACGATGTGGATGATCGAGAATCCCGCTGAGGGCGTGAGGCTGCCCGACGACCTGCCGCACGAGTACGTGCTGGGGATCGCCAAGCCCTACCTCGGCAAATTCCTGTCGGTCGCGAGCGACTGGACGCCGCTCAAGAACTACTCCAACGCCTTTCACGGCTACAATCGCCCGGCCGTTGATCCGACCGACCCGTGGCAGTTCAAAAATTTCCTGCTCACCGACGGGGATTGACGGATGAATCAAAAAGCTCTCCTCGATCTCGTTGCCAAGCACGGAACGCCACTGTTCGTCGTCGATCACGCCGAACTGCGCAAGAACTATGCCTTGTTCCGCAAGCACTTCCCGCGGGTGCAGATCTACTACGCCGTGAAGGTGAACAGCGACCCGGCGATCGTGGAAACCTTCTACAGGCTCGGCGGCAGTTTTGACGTGGCGAGCATCCAGGAATTCCGCACCGTCTATCGCTTCATCGCCAAGCTCCCCGCGAAGCAGCGGCAGGACTTCATCTGGGACAAGATCATCTACGCCAATCCGATCAAGCCGATCGAGACCCTGCACGAGCTCGACCGCTACAAGCCCCTTGTCACCTACGACAACCACGAGGAGGTGCGGAAGATCGCGAAGCACGCACCGCATGCCGGCCTGGCGCTGCGGCTGCGGGTGCCCAACACCGGATCGATGGTGGAGCTCTCGAGCAAGTTCGGGGCCCTGCCGGGCGAGGCGGTCGATCTCATCAAGACCGCCCACGACCACGGCCTCGTCGTGGAGGGCCTGTCGTTCCACGTCGGCAGCCAGTGCACGAATCCCGAGAACTACATCCAGGCGATCCACCTGTGCTCCAATATCTTCGCCGAGGCCAAGTCACGGGGATTCACCCTGAAGCTGCTCGACATCGGCGGCGGATTCCCCGCGGCCTACGACGCCTCGGTGCCGAAATTCAGTGCACTGGCCAAGAAGATCAACCACGAGATCGACCGGCTCTTCCCCAAGGAGGTCGAAATCCTCGCCGAGCCGGGACGGTTTCTCGTCGCCTCGGCGGGCACGGCCGTCAGCAAGATCATCGGGAAGGCATTCCGCAACGACAAGCTCTGCTACTACGTCGATGACGGCGTCTACCACACCTATTCAGGCGTGATCTTCGACCACTGCACCTACCACATGAAGAGTTTCCGGAAGGGCGCGAAACGGCTCTGCGCCGTCTTCGGCCCCACCTGTGACGCGCTCGACACGATCAGCCTCGCCGAGCAGCTCCCCGATCTCGACATCGGCGACTATCTCTACAGCGAGAACATCGGCGCCTACTCGGCCGCCAGCAGCACGCACTTCAACGGCTTCCCCCCGGCGAAGGTCGTGCACGTGAACCAGTGACACGCAGCGTCATCGGCATCGGCCGATGCGCACCCGCGAGGGGCTGCCCACGCCCCATGAGCCAACATTGCTGGCCAGCACAAACACAGAGGCCGCAAACGCAACCCACATCGAACGAGAGAGGACCGGAAAGCAGTCGTAAACGTCCAGCGA
>JBJTOU010000066.1:0-6989 GCA_046074725.1 Planctomycetia bacterium | reverse complement strand
GCCTTTGCAGGCCTTCGCGCCCGGTCTCGCGAAGGGAGGGGGTGCCCCTCTCACGTCGCCGGGCTATGGGAGCAAGCGAAGGCATGGATGCCGAAGCGGAGGCGTTCTTGCAAGCGCCGCGGACATGCAGAGAGCGGCGGCCTGGAGGGCCGACGCGAACGTCCGGAGACGTGAGAGGGGCACCCCCGACCGGGCAAGAGTGCGTCAGCCGATTTCGCCGCGGTCGAGGAGCGCGTCGATCAATGCCGTCCGGGTGTCGATCGTCGTCGTCCGCCGCCGCGCCGACGGCTTCGACAGGATTTCCCGAAGCCGCATCAGCCGACGCCCGCCCGATTGGGCGTCGTAACTGTTGAACGCGATCGCAAACCGCTGATCGGCCGCCACAGGTTTGCCCTCTCGCAGGATCGCGGTCGGCTTCCCGTTTTCGTCCCGACGCACCTCGAACGGCCAGAGCATGCGGTCTGACTTGGCGTCGTTCGCATCCTCGGCCAGCACGTCCATCAGCTCCCCACCGGTCAGCTCCGCCGTGACGAGCAGGTTTTCGTAGGGGATGATCCGCCAACAGCCTCCCACCGTGAGCTGGCCAGAAGGCACCGGGCCCGTCGCGAACGTGCCATGCACCACGCCATCGACCGGCGTGCCGCTGCGGGCGAGCGCCGACGCGAAACTCTCGCAGAGCAGCCGCCCAAGCGGAGAATCTCGGCCCGTGCCGGGAATCTCGCGAGTGACCCGGGCCACCGGCCTGGCAAGCTCCTCGTCCGATGCCGCCAGGTCGGGCTGGGAAACCTGCATGACGAGCGGATCGCAGACGTAGCGATCGTCCATGAGCAGCGTGTAAACCCTCCGCTCGACGAGCTTTCGCGTCGCGAGGTCGAAGGTCAGATCGACCCGGCCACAGTGGATGCCGTGGTAGCTCGCCTGCGAACAGAGCGTGCCGTGCAGCATCCAGGCCGGCTTGTTCTGGTGGGAATGACCGGCAAGGTAGACATCGACGTCCTTCGCGTCACGAAGCAGTTCACGGACGGGATTGGCGTAGTCGTCGTTGAATCTCCACCCCATGTGGCCGAGGACGACCACCGCATCGGGCTTCTCGGCCTTCGCCTCGGCCATCGCCGCACGCAACGAGGCCACGGGATCGACCGCCGTCACGCCGTCGAGCCGCTCGGGAGGAAGCCAATAGGCGAGGCCCGGCGTGATCAGTCCGACGAGGGCGATGCGGAAGCCACCCACCTCGCGGATCGTCCACGGACGCACGTTCTTCCAGGCGCCGTCGAAGCCGCCGGGCATCCTGCCCCCCTGGGTGACGTTCGCCGTGAGCACCGGCGACTGCGAGGCCTCCAGCAGCCCGACAAGCTTCTCGGGTCCCCAGTCGAAGTCGTGGTTGCCGAGCGTCCAGGCGTCGTAGCCGAGGCGGTTGAAGAGATCGACCATCAGCCGGCCGCCGGTTCGCAGGCTCGCCGCCGTGCCCTGCACGACATCGCCCACATCGACCGTCAGCGCGTGAGGCGACTCGCGCCGCCACTGGCGGATGCAGGTGGCACACCTTGCGAAACCGCCGACGTCGTCGAGCCCCTCGTAGGTACTCGTGGGGAGGATGTGACCGTGGAGGTCGGTGGTGTGGAAGATCGATATCGTCCGGGCCCGGCCGAGTTCGTCGGCCCGAAGCATCGCCTCGGGGTCGAGCCACGCGGCCCCGAGCGACGCACCGGCACCGACGATAAATTCACGGCGACGCACCATTCGAGGCATCGTACCGAATCGGCGCCGCCTTCGCATCCACCGAGGGTCCCGGCGACGCCTCGCCGAGCCCGCTTTCTTGCAGGTGGAGCGTGAGAATTCGCTTGAGTTCCCCGATCGTATCGTGATGGTGATGGATCTTCGTATGGCTGGCCGGAATCAGTCGCTCGCTCGAGGCGCCCTCGATCCGGGCGCTCGCGACCGGCACGACGCAATCGTCGGCGCCGGAAACCAGCGAGTGGTGCGATGTGCCGATGATGCTGTGGGTGGTCACCCAGCAGGGCGTCCGCAGGGTTTGCATCGCGCGAAGGAGCGGCGCGGTCGGCTCGAGCACGTCGATCGTCGTGGGAAGCCGCTTCGCGAAGTAGGGCCAGAAGGCGTCGGGGTTCATGGCCACGATCTCGTCATGCACCTCGGTGGGCCCCACGGGCGGCTGCACGGTAAGCGACGCGAGCCGTCCGACGCCACGGGATGCCAGGCCCGAGCCCCGGTGCGGCGTGGCGATGAAGACGACCCGCTTGATGAAGGGCGAGGGCTCGAAAAAGAAGGCATTGCGGACAAAGTCGTGCCGCTCGGGTCGTATCGAGAGTTCGTGGAACGGACGTCTGGCGACCGCATCCCAGATGGCCGTGCCCGAATCGACCACCTGCAGTTTGGCATGCAGCCCTCCCATGCTGTGGCCGACGAGCACGAGATTCTGCAGGTGGGGATCGGTGCCCGAGGGATCGAGCTGGTGAACGGCCGCCCGCAGTTCGCGCCGGAGCACGGCCGCCGACGTCATGAAGGCCGCGCCGGTCGGGTAGTGAAACACCCATGGCTCGAATCGGCGGTGGAATGCCGGCCAGACCCGCAGTTCGTTGAGCATGTCGAACCACGTGCCCTGATCGCTCGCAAGACCATGGATGAAGACGACGGGAATCCGGCCCGGCCGATGCGGCTCGAGACACTCCAGCCGCGGCTCGGTGTCGGCACCGCCATAGGGCTGGATAAAACTGCGGAGGCTGTCCTTCGGCATGGCCGCAAGCATGTCCAAGAGCGGCATCGTGAGATCGGCCGCCAGATGGGGCCGCGCGGGACCGACGTGAACGGCGGCGATCTCCACCGGGTTGGCGAGGTCGAGCACCGCGGCGGCATGATCACGGGCCAGCGGACCTGCCAGTTTCTCGAAGACATTCTCGTTTCCCGGCATGTCGAACCGCAGCACGGCCGTGGCGGCAAGCGACTGCCGCGATGCCGCGAACCGGGTGCCGACGCTTCCCTGAGGCCCACGTTTCGCCCGCACCACGACCGGCACTCCCAGACCGCTGCGGACATGCTGGCGGGTGATCCGTCGGTCGGGCGGCGGACAGAAGGCCTCGATCGATTCGATCTCGCACGCATCGATCGGCAGCGCCTTGCCGATCACCGGCACGCAGATCGGCTTCCACTTCGGGCCGATCCACATTCCCTCCGGCGTGAGGCGGCCCGAAACCTGCGCCGATTCCAGCAGGCCGGCCAACGACTCGTTGTAGAGCTCACCTGCCTCAGACAGCACGTCCGCGGCACCTGGACAGGCCCAGATTGCATTCCATGCCGCCTCGCAGGCGGCGTAGTAGCCATCGGTGGCGTGGCAGTCGCCTTTCGACGCGAGCGCATGGGCCGCCTTGGTGAACTCTCTCGCGTGCCGCAGATGGGTCTGCGCCTCGACCAGCGGCGAATGTCGGCTCGGCGCCGGGGGCAGCTCGATCGCGGCGAGCGTTCCTGCCGATGCCATCGCCAGCGCAAGCGACGCGATCGCACGAAGCCGTCCACCATGGATGCCAGCCATCAACCACCCCAGGGCAGTTCATCGACCGGCCGACCCCATCCGCCTCCCCACAACCGGCATCCGCCGCAGGCTTGGGCCAAAGCCCGCAGCTTCACGCGCGGGCATGCTCTTCGGCTACCAGCTCCAGGTCGCTGGCGAGATACTTGACGGCGGCATTCGGGCCGAGATTGAAGTAGACGCGGCCGTCCGTCTGCCACCGCCCGCCGTCATGGAGGAATTCCGCCGTTGCCGCCCTGATGGTGGAGACCGCCTCGACCTCCTCCATTCCGCCCCCCTCGATCGCTTCAAAACTCACTTCGATCGCCACGAGCGCCTTGAGCCGTCCGGTATGGCGATCGCGGGCGTAGACGACGTCGTCATCGAAGCAGACATCCACCCATCGCAGCCCGCGCGGCTTGCCGCTGCCCGAGGCCCGCTCGATGAACTTGGCCTCGAGCTGCTCCCGCTGCCGGTGGAAATCACGCTGGCAACGGGCGAGCCGCTCGGCATGCCGCGCCGCTCGGATCGGTCGCAGCGCGATCGAAATGGCGATGCCGGCCGCCACGGAGGCAATGAAGGTCCCGATGATGTACAACGCACTGCCCATGGCCGACACTCCGGGACGCTGGTTCGAGGCCTCACGGGGCCGTGACCCACGACCTACCAAGTGTATGCCACCGGGCCAGCCCGTCAAAAATCGAGCCTTTCACGTCGTCCCATGCCCGCCTCCCGTCGTCCGCTTCTCGGTGCCCACCAGTCGATCGCCGGCGGCTTCACGAAGGCGGTCGATCGTGCGGTCGAAACCGGTTGCATCTGCCTGCAGATCTTTACGCGGAACATCAACCAGTGGAGCGTGCCCCCGCTCGACGAGGCCGATGCCGCCGCGTTTCGAGCAGCCGTTAAGGAGGCCGGCCTCCGGTTCGTCGTGGCCCACGACTCGTATCTCATCAATCCGGCCTCGGCCGATGACGTGCTCCGGAAACGGTCGATCGCGGGACTCGTGACGGAGCTCACGCGGGCCGATCAGCTCGGCATCCGGTGGGTTGTGGCGCACCCCGGCGCGGCGGGGGACCAGCCCCTGGATCGCGCCATGGCCAGGGCCGCCGATGGCATCGCGAAGGCCCTGGAACGCACCAAGAAGCTCGACGCGGGCATCCTGATCGAGACGACAGCCGGCCAAGGATCGTGCCTCGGGGCCCGGTTCGAGGAGATCGGCGGCATGCTCGAGCGGATCGATGCCCGTCCCGGCCTCGCCTCACGGGTGGGCGTATGCCTCGACACCTGTCATGTTTTCGCCGCCGGCTACCGTCTGGCCCCCCGCACGGCGCTCGACGACACGCTCCGCCAGTTCGACCGCCATATCGGTCTCGAACGGCTCGTGCTCATCCATGCCAATGATTCGAAGCGGGAATGCGGCTCGCGCGTCGATCGTCACGCCGAAATCGGCAAGGGGAAGATCGGCCGCGAGGCTTTCAGGCTCATCATGACCCACCCGAAGCTGCGTCGCATCCCGATGATCCTCGAAACACCAAAGGAGGGCCCGGACGGCACCGTGACGCCGGCCAACGATCGGCGCAACCTCCGCCTGCTTCGCAGCTTCGTGTGACGGGTCGCGCGAGCGACGAACAACGATCGTGAAAAAATCACGTCCGCTCGGGAGGGATCTCGCTGCCGTGCGGATCGCTGACCTGCCAGCCGAGGTCGGCTTCGATCTGGCGGCGGACGTCGGCGCCAAGATGGTGCTCCATCCATTCGGCGGGCGGATGGAGATGGTCGAGCGGGACCTCGGCATGGCGGCCGAGCCATGCTTCCCAGAGCCGGTGTGATCGGACCACGATCTCGGCGGCCTCGCGGCCCCGATCGCCAAGAGCCCACCGTCCATCGACTCGCCGAATGCTTCCGTTGACGGCAAGCCAGCAGGCGGCGAGACGGTCGATGATTCCAAGCGGCACCGACGGCGCAACCGATCCCCGACCGGCCGCCTCCTCCTGGCGCCACATGGCCGCGAGCCGGTCCTCGCAGGCCACACGCCACCGCAGCCAGCCCCGGCCAACCGCCCTCGCCAGAAGTCCGCCATCCGGCGCGAACACGACCGCGGCGGCGTATTGCAAGCCCAGGACGACGGCGATCATTCCTGCGGCGCTCGTGTTCCACCTCCAGGCCGCCAGATAGCCGATCACCGATCCGACGACGGCAAGGAGCACCGCCAGCCCGACGATGGCAGGAAGACGGCGCACGAGCAGTTCGGCCGTCGCCGCCGGAACGACGAGCATCGCGACGACGAGAATGGCGCCCACCGCCTCGAAACCAGCCACCGCTGTCATCGCCGTGGCCGCGAGGAGTCCGGTCGTGATGGCCGCGACCGGCACGCCCGCCGCTCGTGCCGCATCGGCATCGAACGCGACGAACACCTGCAGGTTCCAGGTCAGCATGATCAACCCGCCGGTCACCGCGAGCACCACCATCGCCGTGACGAAGGCCCGCGGCATGTCGACGCCGCCGATCGTGATCGTGTCGAAGGGAACCATTTCGAGAACACCGTAGAGCACGCAGCCGGGATCGATGTCGATCCGTGATGCCACGGCCGTGACGAGCACGACACCCAGCGCGAAGAGCGTGGTGAAGACGACGCCGGCGCCGGCGTCTTCCGAGAGGCCCGCGTGGTCGTGCAGCGCCTGCGTCAGCCAGACCGTCAGGAGCGCGGCCGCGACGGCGCCGGCGATCACCAGCGGCCCGCCGAGCTTGCCTCCCGCCAGCACCGCCAGCACGACGCCAGGCAGCACGGCATGGCTGATGGCGTCTCCCAGAAGACTCATCCGGCGAACCACGAGAAGGCTGCCGACCACCGCCGCCCCGGCCGAGACGACCGCCGCCGTGGCCATCGCCCAGCCGTGGATCCCGCCGATGGCGGCAAGAACGTCGGCCCCGCTCACGGTGTCCTCCCCTCGCCCTCGGGCCCGTTCACGTTGATGGTCCGCGTCCGCATCCTCCGGGCCAGCCATCCGCGCTGCGGGGCTGCGATGAACGACACTGCGAAGATCGCCCCCGCCACCAGCACGATGAGGGGACCGGTGGCAAGCCGAGGCACGGCCGCGCTTGCCACCACGCCGGCGACCGCGGAACAAAACCCGATCCCGCCGGCGACGAGCAGCATCCGCTCCACCCGGTCGGTCCACTGCCGCGCGGCGACCGGCGGGATCACCACCAGCGCCGTCACGAGCACCGTGCCTGCCGCCGGCAGCCCGATCACCACCATCAGCGCGAGCAGCACGACGAGCAGATAATCGACGATGGCCACGGGCCATCCCGTGGCCGCCGCGAAGGAGGCATCGAATGCCACGAGCGTGATCTCCTTCAAGAGCAGCACCACCGCGACCACCACCGCCAGCGACACGCCGGCCAGGAGCACCGCTTCGCCGAGCGTGATCGCGGCCGCATGCCCCAGCAGGAACTGCTCGAGCCCCGC
>JBJTOU010000065.1:0-2655 GCA_046074725.1 Planctomycetia bacterium | reverse complement strand
CGGGAGGCATCACCGGCCTGGCGTTCAACCTCGAGGAGAACTCGGTGGGCGTCATCATCCTCGGCGACTACCTCAAGGTGACCGAGGGCGACGAGGTGAAGAGCACGGGCCGGCTCCTCAGCGTGCCGGTGGGCGACGCCGTGATCGGCCGCGTTCTCGATCCGCTCGGCAATCCGCTCGACGGCAAGGGTCCCGTGGTGACCGAACTCCGCCGCCCCGTTGAGACCCTGGCCCCCGGCGTGGCAGAGCGTTCCCCGGTTCGCGAGCCTCTTCAGACGGGCATCAAGGCGGTCGATGCAATGACGCCGATCGGACGCGGCCAGCGCGAACTGATCATCGGCGACCGCAAGACGGGCAAGACCGCCATCGGCATCGATGCGATCATCAACCAGAAGAACAGCGGCGTGAAGTGCTTCTACGTCGCCGTCGGCCAGAAGGATTCGTCGGTCGCCGTGGCCATCGACACGCTGCGAAAGTACGGCGCGATGGACTACACGACCGTCATCGTCTCCGGCGCCAGCGCGGCCGCACCGCTGCAGTACATCGCCCCCTACTCGGGCACCGCGATGGCCGAGCACTTCATGTACAACGGTCAACACGCCCTGATCGTCTATGACGATTTGTCGAAGCAGGCCACCGCCTACCGGCAACTCTCGCTTCTCATGCGTCGTCCCCCGGGCCGCGAGGCCTATCCGGGCGACGTGTTCTACGCCCACAGCCGGCTTCTCGAGCGATCGGCGAAGCTCTCGAAAGAGCTCGGCGGCGGATCGCTCACCTCGCTGCCGATCATCGAGACGCTCGAGGGCGAGGTATCGGCCTACATCCCGACGAACGTGATCTCGATTACGGACGGACAGATCTACCTGCAGCCCGACCTCTTCTTCGCGGGCCAGCGGCCCGCCATGAACGCCGGCATCTCGGTCTCTCGCGTGGGTGGTGCCGCCCAAACCAAGGCCATGAAGAAGGTGGCTGGCGGCCTGCGGCTGGACCTGGCGTCCTTCCGCGAACTGGAGGCCTTCGCCCAGCTCGGCACCGATCTCGACGCCGCGACCCAGCAGCGGCTCGACCGTGGCTACCGGATGGTTGAGCTGCTCAAACAGGGCCAATACGCCCCGATGGATGTGGTCGATCAAGTGTTGAGCATCTATGCCGGCACCCGCGGTCATCTCGATGACGTCAAGCGTGAAGAGGTGGCCGACTGGGAAAAGGGCTTCCTGACATTCGTTCGCGACCAGGTGCCGGAATTGCGCCGTCGGATCGACGAGTCGAAGGAACTCGACGCCGAGAGCGAGCGGCAGCTCGAGGCCGCGATTGCCGAGTACAAGCGGCAACGGGCGGCCTCGGGGAGCGAGTCGCGGAAACTTGCCGGGGCTCGATAGCCGGGAATCCAGGAACCAGGTTCGAATCAGGCACGCCGCAGGTCGCACACGATGGCAAAAGCCAGGGCACTCGATCGACGCCGGAAGTCCGTGAGGAACATCCGGAAGATCACGCGCACGATGGAACTCATCGCCACGGCACGATTCAAGAAGGCGATGGACCGGTCGGTCGCGGCGAGAGACTACACGAAACACCTCGCGAAGATTCTCGAGAACATCGCCAGCGTCGGTGCCGAGGTGGCCCACCCGCTGCTGGAGATCCGTCCGACGAAGCGTGCGGCGGTGCTCGTGCTCACCGGCAATCGCGGCCTGTGCGGCGGCTACAACTCCAACGTGGTGCGGCAATCCGTGGCCCTGCTGGGCCAATGGAGAAGCGAGCAGGTGCCCGCCCACGTCAGCGTCTCGGGGAAACGGGGCATCTCGGCGCTGCGGTTCCGTGGCGTGGACATCTCGGAGCAGTTCACCAGCTTCGAGGACAAGCCTGAGTTCGCGGCGGTTGCGCCGATCGGTCGGGCCTATCTGGAAGCCTATTCCGCGGGTGCGATCGATCGCCTCGACGTCGTCTACACCAAATTCGATTCGATCGCGAAGCAGCAGGCCATTACGGAGATGCTGCTTCCCCTGGCGGCTCCCGCGAGCGAAGGCCCCGCGAGCCGGCCCACCAAACTCGCCTCGGACGAGTACGACTTCTATCCCTCGGCCGAGAGCATTCTCGAAGAGATCCTCCCGGCGAGCTTTCTCTCACGGCTCTTCAAGTGCTTCCTCGACGCGGCCGTGAGTGAGCAGGTGTCCCGCATGGTGGCCATGAAGGCCGCCACGGAAAACGCCGGCGGGCTGATCAAAAGCCTCTCACGACAGTACAACCGGGCCCGTCAGTCGCAGATCACCGGTGAAATCATGGAAATTCTCGGCGGTGTCGAGGCCCTCAAGAAATAGTTGGATTCCTCTAGCAAAGGCTGAAGAGACATGGCAAACGGCAGCATCACCCAGGTCATCGGCTCCACGTTCGACGTGGAGTTCCCCGAAAACTCGATCCCGGCGATCTACAACGCCGTCCGCGTGGACAGTGCGAAGAAGGGCGTGGAACTCCGTCTGGTCGGAGAGGTGCAGCAGCATCTCGGCGGCGGCAAGGTCCGCTGCGTCGCCCTCGGCTCGACCGACGGTCTGACCCGCGGCGCCGAAGTGGTGGATACGGGGGCGCCGCTCTCGGTGCCGGTCTCGGCAAGACGGTCATCCTCACCGAGCTCATCGCCCGCATCGCGAGCGCCCACGGCGG
>JBJTOU010000064.1:0-3774 GCA_046074725.1 Planctomycetia bacterium | reverse complement strand
CCGAGCCTTCCTTGATCCGGCAACGGAGTACGGGCAGCCCCGAGCCGGGTTGGGCGCGGAGACGTGCCCAGACGCTTCAGGGCGGGCTCGTTTTCGGGCGGAGCATGTCGGTTACGAGTTCGATGGGCAGGCCGACGACGTTCGAGGGGCTGCCGGCGATCAGTCGCAGCGGGAGCCGCTCGTCTTGGAAGCCGCAGGCGCCGGCCTTTCCTCGCCACATGCCGCTGGCCAGATACCAGTCGAGAAACTCGGGCGTGAGCAGCTCCATGGCCAGCGTGCTTTCGGCGGTGGCGAGTCGGGGAGCGTCGTGTTCCGGCCGCTGCCACAGGCAGACGCCCGTCACCACACGGTGGTGCCTGCCCGAGAGTTGCTCGAGCATGCGGCGGGCATCGCCTGCGTCGGCCGGTTTGCCGAGGGCCTCCCCATCGACCTCGCTGAGCGTGTCACAGGCGAGGATAAGGCCCGGAGTGCCCGCTGCGACCACGGCCTCGGCCTTGGCCCGGGCCAGCCGGAGCACAAAGGCCTCGAGGGGTTCACCTGCCTGGCGGGGCGGGGCGGAGGCCTCGGCCTCGTCGGGGGGCGCGACGACCTGCACGTTCCAGCCCTGGGCGGTCGCCAGTTCCAGCCGCCGCGGTGAGCGGCTTGCAAGCACGATCGTCACAGGCGACTCTGGCATCATGACCCCACGCCGTTCCAGCCACGGACGCCACCGACCGCCGGCCGCCCAGCGGCCCAAGGCCGCGGCGCCTGTCCGTCCTGGAGCCTCCGGCCCGGCCGAGGGGGCCGAGCCGCTGGTCGTTCTCTTGGAAGATGACGACGTGCTCGTGGCCGTCAAGCCCGCCGGCCTGCCGACGGCCAATGCGGCCCATGGCGTCCCGACCCTGTTCTCGATGGTCAAGAGTCGCCTTGGTTCGGGGGGGTTCGTTGGCGTCGTCAGCCGGCTCGATGCGCCGGTTTCGGGCATCGTCGTGATGGCCAAAACCAGGGCCTCGGCCGCCAGCCTGGCTCGTCAGTTCCGCGAACGTTCGGTCGAGAAATCGTATGTGGCCATCTGCGGCGGTCGGTTTCCAGCGCCCGTGGGCCAGTGGGTCGAGTGGCATGACACGATCGGAAGGCCGGAAGGAGAAGGCGATGGCCCCGTCAGAACGCAGGAAGCCCACGTCCGAGCCCGTGTCATCCGGCGCGTAGGTGAGGTGCAGTTGGTGGAGCTCGAGCCCTCGTCGGGCCGTCGCCACCAGTTGCGAGCCCAGTTGGCGAGCCGCGGTTGCCCGATCGTTGGGGATCGGCTGTATGGCTCCAGGCTGCCCTTTCCGGTGGGGATCGCTCTGCATGCCAGAGCCCTGGCCTTCGACCATCCCGTGACGAGGAAGCGCGTGCGGCTGGAGCGGGCCCCGCCCGAGTCCTGGAAAAAAAGGTACCCCATGCTTTTTCGATCGGCGTGAGGATACACTCCACTCCCACTTCAAGGGGGCAGCCCCTTCTCCATGATGGCATTTGATTCCACACCCAAAGGCGGAGACGGCGGGCCTTCAAGACGCTTTCGCGAACTGGCGGCCGCCAGCGGCCTGCTTTCCGCGCAGCAGATCGAATCGCTCGAGTCCGATCGTCGGCATGAGAGCGGTGCGGCGAACGATCCGGATGATCCGGCCGGGGTGGATCGTGCCCTCGCCGAACTGGCCGTGTCGCGGAAACTGCTGACGAAGTTCCAGGCCCGCGAACTGCTTCGGGGCCGGACGCGGTTCACGCTCGGACAGTATCGGATTCTCGACGAGATCGGCCGCGGCGGGATGGGGCAGGTGTTCAGGGCCGAACATGGCATCATGAAACGGGTCGTGGCGGTCAAGGTTCTGCCGCACTCCAAGATGAATGCGCACACCGAGGCTGCGTTCCAACGCGAGATTCGCATGCTCGCGGAACTCGACCACGAGAACATCGTCCGCGCCCTCGACGCCGGGTACGACGGCAACGTCCACTACCTCGTCACCGAATACATCGCGGGTCGGGATCTTCGCCGCCAAGTGGAGCGGCACGGCCCGCTCGACCCGCAGCGGGCGGCCTTGGTGATCGCACAGGCTGCACGGGGATTGGCCTACGCCCACCGACGTGGATTCGTGCACCGAGACGTCAAGCCTGGCAATCTTCTCGTCACTCGCGACGGCCGCGTGAAGTTGCTCGACCTCGGGCTGGCCGGTTCACTCGTGGATGCCGACTCGATGAAGTCGGGCCGTCGCGTTGGGACGCCGGGATACACCGCCCCAGAGCAGATTCGTGCGCCGCAGAAGGTCGGGCCGGAGGCCGACGTCTACGGCCTTGGCTGCTCGCTCTACTACGCCGTGACCGGGCAGCCGCCCTTTCCAGGAGAAAACCGCGAGGAAAAGGAACGCCGCCAGTTGTCCGGACCGCCCCCGTCGGTGCGAACGATCGCCCCGCAGATCGACGATGCGTTCGCTGCAGTCATCGTCGCGATGATGATGCCATCCCCCCCCGAAAGGATTCAGACGGCCGACGCCGTGATCGAGCGGTTGCGTCCGTGGCTCACGTCCGCGCCCGTGCCCTTTGCCGTCGGGCCGAAGGGCTCGGCGGGGCCATCCTCGACAGCAGCCTCGAGCAGCCTGTCTGGCTTCGATCCTACGTCCTTCTCAGAACTGCAACTCTCGGCCGAAACGGTCCGAGATGCGTTCGAACTCGACGATACGTCCGTGGGACCGCCCGGCTCGCGGGTGGGCGGCCCGAATCGCAAACGCGGGGCTGCCCGCGGGGGCTCACGGCCATGGCTCCCCATGGGTCGGCGGATCGTGGCTGCGGTTCTTTTTGCCTTGCCGTTGGCTGTTCTTGGGGCCGTGGCCGCTGCCGTCGCCGCATGGGCTGCCCCGGCAGTGCAGGTGCGGCCGCTCTGGGGCGGTCTGGCCACGTTCCTGTTCGCAGCGTCGGCCTACCTGACCGGTTCATGGTTCCTCGACGCCTGGCATCGCCGCTGATGGATGGGGTGGTTCCCGCATCCGGCGCCACCGCGTTGACACGGCGTGGCACGCCCGAACAATGGTCGGGGGTCCCGGACAGGTAGCTCAGTTGGTAGAGCAACGGACTGAAAATCCGTGTGTCGCCGGTTCGATTCCGGCCCTGTCCACTGTGAGCCGCGACGGATGCGAGCCACGACGGCGGTAGACGCGGGCCGACGGAGGCCGCGTGAGCCATGGGCGAACGGATCGGCTTTACCCCGCTGACGGTCGCGGATCGCGACCCGATCGCCCGGCTTCTGCACCGCGCGCTCGTGCACTGGTACGAGAGCCGTCTGGGACAGGGGGCCCGATTCGGCGACCGGCACGAACCGTTCGCCCTCTTTCCCGAGGTCTACGAGGCACTCGATCCTGGCGAGTGCGTCACGGCCCGCGACGCGCACGGCCGCATCGTCGGCGTCTGCTTCTCGCACGAGCGGGAGACGCACGTCTCCGTCGGCATCGTCGCCACCGCCCCGGAAGCCTCCGGCCGGGGCATCGCCCGGGGGATGCTGTCCCACGTGCTCGAGAAGGCCGCGCGGCTCGGCAAGCCGGCGCGGCTCGTGTCGAGCCTGTTGAACATCGACTCCTTTTCGCTCTACTCGCGGCTCGGGTTCGTTCCCGGCGCGATCTTCCAGGACATGCTCCTGACCGTGCCTGAGGCCGGAATGCCGACGCCGGCGCCCGCGGGGGTCGCGCAGATCCGCGAGGCTACGGCTGGTGAGGCCGTACGCGGTGGTGAGGGCCCGCTTGGCCTGCGGGAAGCACTCGTCGATCC
>JBJTOU010000063.1:0-5477 GCA_046074725.1 Planctomycetia bacterium | reverse complement strand
CTGGCCTGCTTGTTCCCGGAGCACTGGCCATCCTGGCATTGTGCCTGCCCGTCGTGGCAGGGTCCGCTGCGTTCGTCTGGAACATGACTGCCAGCGCGCCGCGAGGGCTCTATCACATCGACCATTCGCCATGGCGCGTTGGAGATCGCGTCGCCGTTATGCCAGCAGAAGGCAAGGCCCACGTAGTAGTCAAGCGAATACTTCGTCCGCTTCGGGTCGAGTATGTCGCCGGTGTAGCAGATCGCCGCCTCGCAGATCGCCCCGCTTTCGATGACGGCGTCGATCGCCACCTTCATGTTCGGCACCCAGTTGAGCGGGTCGAACACCCGGAAGACGTCGATCCCGGCCGACGCCGACTCCTTCACGAAGGCCTGCACGACGTTGTCGGGATAGTTCGTGTAGCCGACGGCGTTGCTCGCGCGCAAGAGCATCTGGAAGAGGACATTGGGGATCTTGTCCCGCAGGACCAGCAGGCGATCCCACGGACACTCCTTCAGGAACCGCATCGACGTGTCGAACGTGGCTCCGCCCCACATCTCGAGCGAGAAGAGATCCGAGGCGAGCCGGGCATAGGCATCGGCCACGGCGAGCATGTCGTGGCTCCGCATGCGTGTGGCCAGAAGCGACTGGTGGGCGTCGCGCATGGTCGTGTCGGTGATCAAGAGCCGCTTCTGATCGCGGACCCATGCGGCGAATTTCGCAGGTCCGAGTTCGCGGAGCTTTGTCCGCGTGCCGGCCGGAGGCGGGGCGAAGCGGTCGTATTCCGGCAGTGGAGCAGGGTCGCGGCGGACCGCTGTCGGCCGCCCCTTGACGAGCGGATTGCCGTTGACGATCACGTCGGCGAGGTATTCCAGCAGTTTCGTCGCCCGATCCTTGCGAATCGGGAAATCGAAGAGAGCGGGCGTCTCGTCGATGAATCGTGTCGTGCATTTTCCTGCGAGGAACTCGTGGTGCGTGACGAGGTTCACGAGGAAGGGGATGTTGGTCTTCACGCCGCGGACACGGAATTCCTGAAGGCACCGCTCCACGTGGCCGGCCGCCTCCTCGAGGGTGAGGCCGCGAGCCGTCACCTTCACCAGCAGCGAGTCGAAGTAGGGCGTGACGACGGCGCCCGAGAAAGCCGAGCCGGCATCGAGCCGGATGCCCATGCCGCTGGCCGAGCGGTAGGCCGTGATTCGACCGTAGTCGGGGAGAAAGCGATTTTCCGGATCCTCCGTCGTGACGCGGCACTGCACGGCCGTGCCCATCGAGCGAATCGAGGATTGATCGCCGAGGCCGATCTGCGGGTCGGAAAGCCTCCAGCCCTCCGCCACGCGGAGCTGGCGACGGACGATGTCGATGCCGGTGATCTCCTCGGTGACCGTGTGCTCCACCTGGATCCGAGGGTTGACCTCGATGAAGTAGAACCTGCCGGTGTCGGCATCGACGAGGAACTCGACGGTGCCGGCGTTCTCGTAGCGCGACGTGCGGCCGATCGCCAGCGCCGCCTCGCAGATCGCATCGCGGGTCTTCTGTGGAAGGTTGGGGGCGGGGGCGATCTCCACCACCTTTTGGTGCCGCCGCTGCACCGAGCAGTCACGCTCGAAGAGATGCACGAGGTTGCCGTGCAGGTCGCCCAGCAATTGCACCTCGATGTGCCGCGCCCGCTGGATGAATTTCTCGACGAACACAGCCGCCGAGCCGAAGGCGGTCTTGCTCTCACGCTGCGCGCTTTCGAGCGCCACGGCGAGTTCGTCCTCGCCATGCACCACCCGCATGCCACGCCCGCCGCCGCCATGCGCCGCCTTGAGAATTACCGGCCAGCCGAGATTCCGCGCGACGTCGAGGGCCTCGGCCGTGCTCGTCACGGGCTTCGGGCTCCCGGCCAGGATCGGAACGCCCGCCTCACGGGCCAGTTCCCGCGCCGCCGTCTTGTCGCCAAGCCGCCGGAGCAGTTCCACGCGGGGCCCCACGAAGATGATCCCAGCACGCTCGCAGGCCGCCGCGAACTCGGGGTTCTCCGACAGGAACCCGTAGCCGGGATGGATGGCATCGACTCCGTGTTCCTTCGCCAGCGACACGATCCCCTCGATGTCGAGATAGGAGCGGAGCGGCTCGCCGGGCTTGCCGACCAGATAGGCCTCGTCGGCCTTGAAGCGGTGCAACGCGAAGCGATCCTCGTGGGCATAGATCGCCACGGTGCGGATGCCCAGTTCGTGGGCCGAGCGGAAGACACGGATCGCGATTTCGCTGCGGTTGGCGACGAGCAGTTTCTGGATCGGCCGCATCAGTGGCACCTCGGAACCGGCCTCGCGAAGAGGCTCGAAAAAATCGTGAAAACGGCTGCAATCGTAGCCTGCCGTCGGCGGCTTGTAGAGGGCCGCGCGGATCAGCCCGACGGAGTGGTTGGTTTCTCGTCGGCGTAGCTGGGACGGCTGTACTCGGGCACCAGGCTGCGGGGATCGTCGGCCTCGCCCGAGGCGAACCGCGCGACCGCGATCCGGGCCGCTTCGGCCGCCGAGGGGAGCCTCGATCCGGGCGGAGGGATCGCGATCCCCCGATCACGGGCCGCCTCGACGATCGAATCGATCGCCGGGCCCGATGCCCACGACCCGTGGGGCAGTGAGTCGAGCCACGTGCCGATCGGCACGAGTGACGATTCCCCGACCACCCAGCCCGATGGAGAAGCCGCATCCCGCACGACCCAGGCCGCGTGGACATCGCCGCGGCCGGCGTCGAACGCGACCGCGATGGCCCCGCCGACGTCGATCGCCGCCGCGGATCGGACGGCCACAAGCTCGAATCCCGATATCCTGATCAGCTTCGCCCCCGTCGCCCAGCAGAGGGCCTTCGCCGTGGCCACGCCCACCCGCAGGCCGGTGAACGACCCGGGACCCCGGACGACCGCCACGAGTTCGGCATCGGCCGGCCTCCAGCCGAGGGCTGCCGCTGCCTCGGTGAGCGTCGGCGCCAGCCGCTTGGCATGCTCGCCGGGCTGGCCGAGCGGCCGCTCCTCGATGCGCAGGGTGTCGCCGACGCATTCCGCGGCTGCGACCGTTCCGGTGGCGAGGCTCGTGTCGATGGCCAGGATGTTCATGATTGGTGGTTCACGTGGCGTCGCCGTCGGCCGATGCTTGACCCTGCCCTGTCGGCGACCGTACCCTCAACACGTCCCGAGGTGGCCGGCCGGGCCCGCCGCGAGAGCAGGTACACGAGTGAAGCGGGCCATCATCAGCGACATCCACGGCAACGTGGAAGCCCTCCGCGCGGTCATCGAGGATATCGACCGGCAGCAGGTCGATTCCATCTTTTGCCTCGGCGACGTGGTCGGCTATGGGCCGAACCCCTGCGAGTGCCTGGCGATCGTCCGCGACCGGTGCAGCCTCGTGCTGCTGGGCAACCATGACCAGGGTGCCCTCTTCGATCCGGATGGATTCAATGTCGGGGCGGAACGTGCCATCCGCTGGACCCGCCTTCAGTTGGAGCAGCACGACCGCCAACCGCGGAATGCGGCCCAACGGCTCAACGACTTCATCGGCGAATTGCCCCGCACCCATACCGAGGGCGACCTTCTCTTCGTGCACGGTTCCGCGAAGCGGCCCCTCGACGAATACGTTTTCCCGGAGGACATCTACAACCCGCTGAAGATGGACCACATTTTCGAGTTGATCGGTCGCTACTGCTTCCAGGGGCATACCCACATCCCGGGCATGTTTCTTCCAGCCCCCGACTTCATCGGCCCGGAGTTTTCCGAAGGTGACGTCGAATGCCGGATGCAGCTTCCCGACGGCAAGGCGATGGTCAATGTCGGCTCGGTCGGGCAGCCCCGGGATGGTGACCCGCGGGCCTGCTATGCCATCCTCGAGGACCATGCCGTTCGGTTCCGAAGGGTGGCCTATCCGTGCGAGCTGACCCGCCAGAAGATCCACGCGATCCCGGACCTCGACAACTTTCTCGGCGACCGGCTGCTGCAGGGACGGTAGCCACCCGCCTCCGGCGGGTATACTGCCTGTTTTCGCCGCTGGAGTTTACGTGGAACGCCGCTACGCCCTCTTCATCGCCTTCTCCCTGGCCATCGTCCTTGGCGGCCAACTGCTGCAGTCGTACCTCTTTCCAAAGCCTCCTGCCGTGGTCACGCCGGCCGAGGATGCGGTCGCGACGCTGCAGCCCGATGCCGAGATTTCGGGAGAACCAGCCGCTGCCGATCCGGGCCGGCCATCGGATGCCGAATCGCTCGTTGACGAGCAGCCCGTGGCCACCCCGCGGGAGTATTGCACCCTCGGCTCGCTCGATCCCGACGGTCCCGTGCGGATGCTCGTCACGCTCACCAGCCGGGGCGCGGCGGTGGAGCGAATCGAACTGGCGGGAAAACGATTTCACGATCAGGACGACCGCTCGGGCTACCTCGGTCATCTCGCTCTGACGGCCACTCCCGATGGATGCCGCGCGGGCGTCGTGGGCCCGGGCACGCCGGCCGCCGTGGCCGGCATCCGCACCGGCGACGTGATCACCACGATCGACGGCGTGGGCGTGCCCGACGTGCGCGGCATGAACGGCCTGCTCGCCAAGATGAAGCCGGGGCAGCAGGTCGTGATCGACCTGCGTCGCGATGGCCAGCCGCTCTCCGTGCGGGCCACGCTCGCCCGCCGGCCACTGGAGGTGGTGCGGCCGGAGCTGCAGACCCAGCCTGCGGCCGACCCCGAGGGCCTGCCATGCGATCCGCTCTCGTTTCGTTTCTCGCTCGAATCCCGTGACGGCAGGAAACGGCCGGAACCGCTCCGTGAAATCGCCGGACAGGAACTCCAGGAGACCGACTGGGAGATCGACCCGGCCGTCGATGGCTCGCGGGTGAGATTTACCCGCCGGCTGCCCGGGGGGCTCTCCGTGACGAAGGAATATGCCGTGGTTCCGGAGGATAGCGACGGTCGTCGCCAGGGCTACCGGCTTGCGATGACGGTGGAGCTTTCCACCACGGGGAAGCCCACCAGCGTCGTCTATGCGCTCGACGGGCCCACCGGCCTGCCCACGGAGGGCTGGTGGTATGCGGCCCGCGTGGCTCGCGACTGGGGGTCTCTCGCGGTCCGTGACGTGGCGATGCGTTTCATCGGCGAGCGGACGACGCTCGTCAGCGGTCTGAAGATGGCGGAGGGATCGCTCGCGCATCCCTCGACGGCCGTCCTCGATTCCAAGCCGCTCTCGTTCGCCGGCGTCGATGCGCTCTACTTCGCATCGGCGCTGATCCCTGCGGCGACGGGTCCGCAGGCGCCGGCGCTCGAAGAGGTGCGGCCGCTCGTCGTGGGCGACGTTCCGGCGGCCGCCCGCCGCAAGCTCGTCGATGTCACCTGCCGGCTCGTCTCCCGACCGTTGGAACTCTCTCCGGGAGCGGTCGTGTCGCACCGCTACGACATCTTCGCGGGACCGAAGCAGCCCGATCTGCTGGCGGACTTCGGCGCCGCCGGCGCGTCGATGGACGACCTCGTCTATTACGGCTGGTTCGG